>NZ_QVGZ01000002.1:12274-271312 GCF_003603345.1 Faecalibacterium sp. AM43-5AT | reverse complement strand
ATGTATTCCTTCAATGGTAACAATCATGGAGATTAGTGTTTATCTGGAGATTACCAAAGGATAAATAGAAGCAGTATTAAAGCCGTTCACCACGCAGATTTTCCAGCGTGGCGAACGGCTTTTTTGCTGCCCCTATATTTACAGGTAGGAGGAATCGAAGAAGTCTTTTAATGTAATTCCTAAACCCTGACAAATTCTTTCAATCGTCTCTACGCTTAACTGCCCTCCCCGACGGGCGGTGGTTTGAATCGTGGAGTACGATATTCCGCATTTCTTTGCCAACACACACAGATTCATATCACGCGCTTGCATCAAATCCTGAACACGCTTGATCGTATCCACGAAAACTCCTCCCATCTTTTTAGTTCAAAACTTTTCCAACAACCTCGAATCTTTGCTCTGGAGATATAAGGATCGGCGAATATTTGGTGTTAAGAGAAACCAAAACCGGTTGGTTATGCACCACGCCATAGCTGTCGGTAAGGAACTCTGCTTGGGATTTGTCTGGGGTATGTTCATCGTATTTTTTCAGATATCCACAGTCATCATATACGAATATCCCGATATCCCCGCATTTAAGTTCTTCGCAGCGCTTCACCCATACGATCTGTCCGTTATGATAGCGTGGCTCCATACTATCACCGCTAACATATATCCCGAACTCGGCACCAGCCGGAACGCTACTGGCAGGCACTTGTATCTGCTGGAACATTTCACCCTCAAGAAAAGCTCCTAGACCTGCCGATACTGGCAACTCTGATACAGGCATCATTATGTAGTCGATTTCCGCGGGCTCTTCTGCGTCTGGCTGGTAGCGCCGGGATGCAATCAAGTCCATTTCGTACTCAGCGACTTTTTTTTGCCCGATGTCATTTAGAAGGGCGGGTTTCTGGAAGTTCTTTGTAAAGTAGGAAGGACCCTCCTTGATGTTCAATGCGTAGCAGATTGCAACTAGTTGGTAGATGCTAGGAGTGGTATAGCCTTTTTCCCATTTGCTGATTCCTTTATCACTGACATCGACGCCATAGTGACGGAGAAGTTCAGAGAAAGTTACAAGTGAATAGCCATTCCTTTTTCGTGTGCCTGCGAGAATCTGACCAACCTCATTGCTATCCCTCGCAGCGACTGCATCATAGCGCACTGTGGATGGGGCTATGTGCATTTTGGTGAGCGTGGTTTTCTTTTTCATAACAAGAACACTCCTTTGTGATCCGGTAGCTCTATTATAGTATAGAAAATATAAGAAATCAACAGGAAATCTCTAAAATGGCGACAAATGCGTAATTGACATCTCCATAAAGTGGGTATATAATCAAACCAAATCCACAAATAACAGCCTTTTGGTGTTATTTTCGTATGGGATTGTGTTTGTTTGGCGTTTTTTTGCGAGGTGATACTATGAGAAAAGAAAATGTAAGATGTCCAATGTGCGGAACCATGAATTATGATGTGGATCTTGATGAAACCGGTGGCTGGACAAAATGCCGTCTGTGCAAAGCAGTGACCTGCTCTATGGATGAGTGGAAAAAACATACAGTGTCCGTTCCGCTGTTGAACGAAAAACAGCTCGTGGCACGCAGTATGATTCGCAAGTAATGCACGCCGTGTTTTGATAAATCCGCAAAAAGGAGGAATTCTGATGTGTGGTGATTACAACCTTCGCCGTGAGAAAAGATACGTCGAAGTGGACGTTCGTTTTACTCCTGACGGTAAGATCCGCCCTCTTGCCATAAACTATGACAAGGCTCACACTTATGGAATTGATCGGGTCTTGGCAGTCAAACATGGGACATCACGCCTAGGCGGAAAAGGTCACTGCTTCACCTGCCTGATCTGCGGTCAGAAGCGGAATCTTTGGCTTGAACGGGGCAAGTGGTTCGTGGAAGCCTACTGCTCCGTGCCGGAAAGCTGTGCTTCGTAATGGCAAGATACTTATCCCGCGCAGATCTTTCGCACATAGCGGGTAAGTATATCGACCAGTACTATACCCGTTTCGGGATCAGTAAAGATGACCCAGAACCCATTGACCCTGAACGGCTCGCAAGTTCTGTTCTTGGGCTGAATGTGAAAATGCTGCCGCTATGCAGCGATGGAAGTATTCTAGGACTGACTGTTTTCCAGAAATGCGGTTTTACCGTAACCTTGGGGGACGGGACAAAGCTTGTGGAGGTGTTCATGCCGAAGGACGTTGTAATCGATTCCGCCCTTGCGTCAGACAGCTGCACCGGATGCCGGAATTTCACGATAGCGCATGAAGCGGCGCACCATATACTGGCTGACCTGTTTCCGAACGACTACGGAAAAGCAGTCAAGTGCCGTGGGCACATTGCCTATCGGGAACGAAACGGACAGCCCTCATGGGAAGAATGGCAGGCGAATACCCTTGCAGCGGAGCTGCTGATGCCAACATTTCTGGTCAACGCCGAAATAGAACGTGCAGCGCTGTGCCTGCCAAATGGAATCCTGTACAAATCCGCATCGGACCCGAACTATGAAAGAATTCTGGAGATGGCTGCACGGATCGGGGTATCGTGGTCTGCGATCAGGATCAGATTACAGCAGATGCAGGTCATCAACGGAAAACCCATCCACTGCCATCCATTGGACGTCATTCGATTTGGAGAATAATATGACTTGGTCAAATAATCGCTCTTTTAAGAGTAAACCGCTGAACAATATACAGCAGGCACAATTCAGCATTGGCTGGAGGTTTTGTCCGGTTTGCGGACACAAGCTCTACCAAAAAAACGAGAGCTGTTCAGGCTCTATCAGCATAAAGTGCCTCAAGTGCGGTAACATAGCAACAGTTGACTTAGCCTACCGCAGACGCTGACTTTTTTAGACAAACCACAATTTCAAAAATCGGGTGCATTGCACCCTGAATATGGACTGTTCGTCACCGAGCAACGGGCCATTGCCGCAAGGCAATGTATGAAACGCGCACCAAATAGCCGGGCAACAGCTGATAGAGTGATTCTGCTTTAGAACCGCTCTGTTAGTTGGTTGTCCGGCTATTTTTTTAGCCTTCAGGTAGCCTGCTCCCGTAAAAAGGAGCAGGCTTTATGTTTGTCCGTTTTTCATGGATGCCCCAAGCGGCGAAATATCCGTAGCCTTCCAAATTTTCGACTTTTTACGACTTATCGAAAATTTGGAGGTTTACGATGTCTTTTAATAAAGGCTATGAGTTGAAGAAGTTTGAAGCACACTGGGAAAAGTTGCGCATCGAGTACGCAGCTGCGGGAATGACGAAAGAGGCCATCCAGAAGATGTACGATTATGACCGTCAGCAATTCAATTCGGAGCGTACCTTTATCGAGCGGACGCAGGAATTCACCGCTCCTGCGTATGAAAGCTCTGAGGAAGAAGCGTCGCCTTTGATGCTACGCTATCAGGATGCGATTACCGTGACAGATACTTACCACGAAACTAAAAGCCGTTTTGCATGGATTGGTGAGATTGAGAACGAGCAGTTGCTTACTGCACTCGAAACTTTGAAAACCGAAGATTTGGAAATCATCACCATGTACGCTTACGAGGGATACGACATCACTGAAATTTCTAAAGTCTACGGCGTATCTCGGCCCACTATTAGTATCAAAATCAAGAGAATTACTAAATTTTTGAAAAACTTCAATTTCAATGCTACGAATTGACCTTTCTCGTCGGCTACCAAGTGAGAGGACAATTTCCCAAGCGGCACCTGCCGCAGGGCGAAACGTCCGACCTCAGGGACCTTGAAAACTGAATAGTTCCGTCATCTGGTACTCCGATAATGATACTTCCGTAATTCGCGGCCCGGTCACAAAGCAGACGGGGTGGCTGAAATGCCAATGAAGCGGTACAAGTCCGCTGCCAGATGTTCATGCCCCACTCGCAGGGAGCCGAGGGCGAATATGCGAGACCTTTAATCATATTGATCCGGGAACTGTCGGGTACGTTCCACGCATCCGGCAGTTCCCGTTTTTTTACGTACTCTTATTTATTCTTTATCCGAATATTCACTTTTGATACATAGGAGGACACTTTTATGGACGAGTTGAACCCCACGGTGCGCGAGCAGGAGATCTACGAGGAGATGGAGCTGACCCCTGAGATGGTCAAGTCCATCCGCACCCTCTGCGGTACCTGTCTGCGGCACTTTGTGGATGCAAAGGCATTCAAGATCGCGCTTGTACCCAGCCCAGACCGGAGCATGGACACATGCACCGTCTGCCAGATGCGGCGCGGCTATGATTATGTGGTCATGCACCGCTGACCCAACCATACCACCATACCTTGAACGAAGCTCGTTGCGGAACATCCGGCAGCGGGTTTTGCACATAACAACATGGAGGTACAATTTTGCAGCAAAACTGGAAATTCCAACGCGGAGACATCTTCTTCACCCATTTCGGGGCGAGCACCGGCTCGGAACAGCACGGTGACCGCCCGGCGGTCATTCTTCAGAATGACGTGGGCAATTATCACTCTCCGACCCTGATCGTTGCGACCATGACAAGCAAGGCGGAAAAGAAAGTAAACCAGCCGACCCACTGCCTGTTGGAAAACGCAGGGTTGAATATGCCGTCCGTTGTGCAGGCAGAGCAGATCTTCACCATCGACAAAAGCCGGGCACTGAAGTATCTGGGGCATCTGACCCCAGAGGAGATGCGCCGGGTGGATGATGCGGTTCGCATCAGCCTTGCGCTGAACCCTATGGGCAGCATCCAGCAGATAGAGCCTATCCGGCGCTCTACGGCGGTTTATGCGCCGCCTGAGGTGGTGGATGGCAAACCGCCTGTCTACCCCTATACGCCCATCCGGTCGTCCTTTGAGAACGCCGGAAGCATCGAGGAAATGATGCTGTACACCGAACTGCAATCCGCGGTTCATGCCATGATCCAGCGGCTCGAATATAGCTTCACCTTCAATCCCAGCCTGCTCACCAGCCCGAAGCGGAAGCAGCAGGTGACTGAGATCTTAGAGGAAGCCGAGAAGTACATTTGGAGAATCAAGGAGGAAATGCGATGCGCCTGAACGACAACAATACTTTCATTGGTATCAACCCGCCGTACCAGCTTTCGGTCATCCACAGCAGCAAGCTGATCTATCCCCGCGAGATCTACCAGCGGGGCGTAGAGCGCAAGAGGGTGGAGCTGATTGCAAGGGACTTCAACGAGTACATCGTTAACGAGCCGAAGGTCAGCTTCCGCAACGGCAGGTACTATGTAATGGATGGGCAGCACACCATCGAGGGCTGCATCCTCCTCAACGGCGGCGAGGACCGCCCGATCCTCTGCAAGGTCTACACCGGTCTGACGATGGAGCAGGAAGCCCTGCTCTTTGCCGAGCAGAACGGTCACGCCGCACCCCTGTCGGCGGGCATCAAGCTGCGCGCCAAGGTGGTGGGCGGCGATGCGCCTTCCAAGGCGTTTGTCGCAGCCACTAACCGGGCGGGGCTTTCCCTCAACTACGACAGTATGCAGCTGAGCGACTACCGCATCGGCTGCGTGGGCACGGCGCTGAAGCTGTACGACCAGCTGGGCGAAGAGATCTACTGCGAAGCTCTGCGGCACATCGTGGAAGCGTGGGAGGGCAAACCGGATTCCTTCCGGGCGGCTGTCCTGCGGGGCGTGATGTACTTTGTGCAGCTGTATCATGGGCAGTACAGCGAGGAGCGGCTTGTCCGTGCGCTGAGCGGCGTCCATCCCATGGAGCTCTACCGTGTCAGCCGGGATAACCCCGCCAAGCTTCCGGGCTGGCGGCGGTACGTTTACCCCATCTACACCACCTACAACGGCAAGTGCAGGAAAGACGCACTGCCGATGAAGTTCTAAGCTCAAATATCTCCTTTGGCAAGTGAGATGGTCCCCGAAAAAGACCATCACACTTTACATATAGTATTTTCTGCTGAATAATCGACATATTGAACTAGAAAGAGAGGACAGGAATGAGCGAGATCGCAGCCTGCACTTTGATTCAGGAAGAGCCTGACCGAAAGACGGAGAGGTATCTGACGATGTTCAAGGACTACCCGGATGTGGTGACGGTGGAGCATCTTCAGGAAATGCTTGGCATCTGCCGGAAGAATGCGTATCTGTTGGTCAAGCAGAATAAGATCCACTCGGCGCGTGTAGGACGCAGCTATAAGATACCAAAACTCTGCGTGGTAGAGTACCTGCTCGATCAGGATCGGCAACTTGGAGGGATGCACCTTTCAAACTCCCTTGTGCCATCCTTGCAAAACACTCCAGAATCTTCTAAACTTATGATGCCTAAGCAAAGGACGTTTGGCTGCGAACAGAAAGGAGCATAACTATGACAAATGTGGCCGGACATTTAAGAGAACAAAACGGTATGTATCAGATGATTCTGAGCTGGAAAGACACAGATGGAAAGCGCAGAACCAAATCCATCAGCACAGGACTTCCTGTTAAAGGAAACAAAAAAAGAGCTGAATCTCTGTTGCGTAAAACACAAAAAGAGTTTAACCCTGAAACGATGCAGCAGGTTTCCGACCTGCCGGTATCGGAATATCTGAACCGCTGGCTTCGGGAAAGCGTGATGAACCTTCCGCCCGAAACCTATGGCAGATATGCTTATGATCTGGGAAGAGTAGTTGTCCCATACTTTGAAAAGAAGCGGCTGTCTTTGAAAGCACTCTCTCCGCGCGATCTGGAAACGTTCTTCCGCTATGAGCGTCAGCAGGAGGAGGCCAGTGTACAGCAGCTTCTGGATTGGCACAAGGAGTTGACCGATGCCCTACAATATGCCGTTGACAATAATTGGCTGAAGGTCAGCCCCATCAAAGAAGTTGACCCCTGCCTTGATAACTCCCCGGTACTTTTCACCGACTTCATCACGGACTGGTTGAAAATGATGAAGTCACGAGTGGAAATCACAACCTATACCAGCTATGAAAGAGCAATCGTTCACAAGATCGTCCCATATTTTGAACCGCTCCACTATACATTGCAGGATATGGAACAGCATCCCAAATACATCCAAGACTTCTACCAGCATGAGTTGGATCGTGGCCTTACGGCAAACACCGTCATTCACTATCACGCCAACATCCGCAAATGCTTGCAGTACGCTTTTCAAATCGGCATGATCCGTTCCAACCCGGCAGATCGCGTTGAACGTCCTCGTAAGGAAAAGTTCAAGTCGGAGATTTACAGCGGTGAAGAACTGGAGCAGCTTTTCAAAGCGATTCAAGGTGACCCTTCGGAGTTTGGCGTTATCATGGCTGCATTCTACGGCCTGCGGCGCAGTGAAGTTGTTGGCTTGAAATGGGATGCCATTGACTTTGAAAACAAGAAAATCAGCATTCAGCATACGGTTGTGACCGCAAAGGTCAACGGAACGCTAACAGAAATCGCACGAGATAAGACAAAAACAAAGTCGAGCTGCCGGACACTTCCCCTAATCCCTGCCTGTGAGCAGATGCTCAATAAAATGAAAAAGGAGCAGGAGCAGAATCGGAAGGTCTGCGGCAAAAGCTATTGCACCGATTATCTTGACTATATCTATGTAGACCCGATGGGAAAACGGATTCGGCCCGATTTCCTGAGCCAACATTTCCCGGATTTTCTGATCGCACACCAGATGAAGCGTATCCGCTTTCACGATCTGCGCCATAGCTGCGCCAGTCTGCTCTATGCCAATGGCGTGAGCCTGAAGGAGATTCAGGAGTGGCTGGGGCACAGCGACATCAGCACGACAAGCAACATTTATACACATCTGGATTTCTCCAGTAAGGTATCTTCGGCGAATGCAATCGTCAATATCTTCCCAGAAAACGCCAAAGTATAAAAAATGGGCAAAAAAGAAAAACAGCCTAAAATCTTTCGAGCCTAAGCTGTTTTATGATGAAGTGCCGATGGTGGGACTCGAACCCACATGGTTTCCCGAACGATTTTGAGTCGTTTGCGTCTGCCATTCCGCCACATCGGCTGATATTCAATTTTGAGACATTCGTACCGGTTTCTGAAGATTGGAGGGATGTTCAGGAGGGATGTAAGAAATCCTGCTTCGACAAACCTTCAAAATTCAACGCACACTCGTGAATTTCTCGTACAGACAAGAAAAATCACGAAGCGGATTTTGAGTCGTTTGCGTCTGCCATTCCGCCACATCGGCTGATATTCAATTTTGGGACATTAGTACCGGTTTTTGAAGATTGGAGGGATGTTCAGGAGGGATGTAAGAAATCCCATTCCGACAAACTCTCAAAATTCAACGCGCCCTCGTGAATTTCTTGTGCAGATATGGAAAATCACGAAGCGGATTTTGAGTCCCCCTCGTCTGCCATTCCGACACACCGGCTGATATGCAATTCAAAAGAACGTTACTATTATAGCGGATTCTGCGCACAAAATCAAGACTGAGTTTCCGGCGGAAACACGTGGACTGTTCCCGGGCAGAGCGGGCAGAAGACGGCCGGAAAACTGCACTCCCCAATTTGCGTCGCTTTGTGCGGCACAGTACGGTGTCTGATGAGGAAATTTTACAAAAATAAAGAGCTTACGTTGATTTTACAGGATCAAAACGACACATTCCGCACCGCAGGCTGCAAGGGGTGAAGATTGACGTATTCTGGTAAAAAATAGTATAATGTTATTCGTGAAGGAATGCCGTGCGGCCAAAAACGCGCGGTTTTGCAGCGGGGGATATGCGATGATGAGCAAGAAAAACAGAACACGCCAGCAGATGGAAGAGGAAATGCGCCAGCTCCGCAAGGTGTTCATGACGGTGCGCCTGATGAAGGCGGACGAGGTGCAGGGCGGCAAAAAGGGCAGCGCGCCCTGCTATGCCCAGTGGCGGCGCAGCCGTCCGTGTGAAAACTGCGTGGCAAGGCAGGCGCTGGAAAAGAACACCCGGAAAACAAGGCTGGAATACTTTGGGCAGGAGCTGTACGAGATCACGGCCAGCTGTGTGCAGGTGGATGGCCAACTCTGTGTGCTGGAGCTGACCCGCAAGATCGACCGCAGCGTTCTGTTGGACCCGGAAAACGGTGAGCGGCTGCTCAACAGTATTACCGACGAGCGGGAAAAGCGCTACCGCGACCCGCTGACCGGTGCCTACAACCGCACCTATTACGATGAGAACTACCGCTACCGCAGCATTACCGCCGGTGTGGCGATGCTGGATATGGACGATCTGAAGTTCTCCAACGATGTTTACGGCTCCGGTGCAGGCAATAGCGTGCTGGAAACGGCGGTAAGCACCATCCGGCGCGGCCTTTCGGAAAAAGACCGCCTGATCCGCTACGACGGCGGCAGGCTGCTTTTGCTGCTGCCGGACATCCGGCAGGAACAGCTCAGCCCGCGTCTGGAACAGATCCGTCTGCAGCTGCAGGCGGCCAGCGTGCCGGGCTACTCCCGCATCCGCATGTCGGCCAGCATTGGCGGCGTGTGGATCGACGACGAAAATGTGGACGATGCGGTGCAGCACGCGGAACGGCTGATGCACTATGCACGCATCCAGAAAAACACCGTGATCACCGAGCGTCAGCCGGAGCCGCACGCCCTGCAGCCCACCCACAGCCGCCAGAGTGTGCTCATCGTGGACGACTCGGCCATGAACCGGATGCTGCTCAGCCAGATGCTGAACAGCCAGTTCGACACTGCCGAAGCGGCTTCCGGCGAGGACTGCCTACGCCTGCTGGAACAGAACCCCACCGGCATCTCCGTTGTGCTGCTGGATATCCACATGACCGGCATTGACGGCTTTACCGTGCTGGAAGCCATGAGCCAGCGCGGAATGCTGGAAGAGATCCCGGTCATCATGATCTCCAGCGAGGACAATGTGGACACGGTGCGCCGCGCCTTTGATCTGGGTGCGTCCGATTATATCAGCCGCCCCTTTGATGCAAGGGTGGTGTATCAGCGCATTACCAACACCATCCGCATGTATGCAAAGCAGCGCCGCCTGAGCGCCATGGTGGCGGATCAGGTGTCGCAAAAGGAAAAGCGCAGCCAAATGATGATCGGCATTCTGAGCCGGGTGGTGGAGCGCCGCAACGGCGAGAGCCGCACCCATGTGCAGCACATCAGCACCCTGACCGGAATGCTGCTGGACCATCTGGTGCAAAAGACCGAGACTTACCCCCTGACGCAGGAGATGCGCCGTACCATCAGCATGGCCTCGGTGCTGCACGACATTGGCAAAATGGAGATCGGGGAGCAGGTCCTGAACAGCCCGGAGCCGCGCACGCCGGAGGATGAAGAAACCATGCGCCAGCATACCCTGCTGGGTGCACGGATGCTGGAAGAGCTGGATGCCTACCGCGACGAAGATTTTGTGCGGGTAGCCTATCAGATCTGCCGCTGGCACCACGAGCGGTACGACGGCAGCGGCTACCCGGACCAGCTGGTTGGCGAACAGATCCCCATTGCGGCACAGGTGGTCGGCCTTGCGGATACCTACGAAACGCTGACCACTGGCAGCGGAAGCCAGCCGCCGGTACCCTGCGCGGCTGCAGTGCAGATGCTTTGCACCGGCGAGGCCGGGGCGTTCAATCCGGTGCTGCTGGACTGCCTGCGGGAGATCGAGAACGAGATCGACGATGCCATGCGTCGTCGGCCGGAGACCTTATAAATCAGACCGGAGAGCAGCCCGAACGGGAAAGGCCCTCCGGTTTCTTCTTTGTCCAGATGTGAAAACGAAAGTCCAGTCCTTGCCCGCAGGCGCAGGCTGTGTTACACTGTAAAAAACACAGTCAGAAATCTGCAAAAAACAGGAGGAGATCACTTTTGAAACATCTGCATCGGTTTGTGCGCCGCGCGGCGGCGTTTGTGCTGGCAGCAGCGCTGTGCGTTTGCGTGCTGGTCCCGGCGGCTTCGGCAGCCACCACTATGGGCGGCGCGGACACGACCCTGATCCCTGCCGAGGAGGAAAACTGCCTTGCATGGCTCTTTGGCACCAGTGATACCATCACCATGCCTTACCTTAACATCAAGGGAAAAGGCCTGCAGCGCAATGTTACGCTGAACCTTGTGGACTGCCTTGTGGGCATTACCTACACGGAGCTTGGCTCCATTGGCAGCTATGTCAGCGCCAGCGCCGCCCAGCAGGCGTGGAAGGCACAGGCGGTGGCCATCCATTCCTATCTGGAATACCACAAGCAGTACGGCTCCTCTTCCAATGCGCTCATCTACACTCCGGTGGATCAGATCCCGTCCTCAGCACGGGAAGCCATCCGCAGGGCGGTGGAACCGGTGAAGAACGAGGTGCTCACCTACAACGGCAGCGTCTGCGATGCCGTGTGGTCGGCCAGTGCGGGCTACAACACCCAAACCGGCGTGTACGGCACCTGCTCCAGCCGGGACGCATGGGGCACCGATGTGCCGTATCTGCAGAGCGTGGAGAGCCCCTATGAGCGGCAGTACCACAACAAGCTGCGCCGGGTCATCGGAAAAGACTATATCTATAAAGAGTATAACGACAGCCGCACCGGCGAGCCCTACGTCAGCGCCGACACCACCCACAAGGATCTGGGCGGCTTTGTGCAGTACAACACCTTTGTTTCCAATGGCCGCAGCTACCGCTATATCGGCCAGTTCGTTTCCTCCCGCTACTGCTTCGACTTTGGCGCGGACGAAAGCGGCACTCCCTGCATGACCTATTACGGCTTTGGCCATGGCGTGGGCATGAGCCAGTGCGGTGCTGTGGGTTACGCACAGGAGCAGGGCATGGGCTACCGGGAGATCCTGAGCCACTACTACACGGATGTGAGCATTTCCGCTTCCGGCAGCTCCGGCGGTGGGTTCTTTGGCTGGCTGCACAGCCTGTTCCACTGGTAAGCAGTGGAAAACTGCAAAGAAATGCGCGCAAAACCTTCTCAAATCATGCCGAATTTGGTATACTATAAATCGTGTGATTTTTTGAGAGATCATTTTAAGATAAAAAAGTTCCATAGGAGCGGAGATCGGAATGGATCAGGAAAAAGAAACCAAACGACAGGCCGAGCGCTGCCGTGCACTGGCGCAGCGCATCGTGCGGGAGCTGACTCCTGCCAGCATTCAGGTGCTGGGCGGCAGCGGCGCACTGGCCGAAGCACTGGAAAAGGCCGGCGCACAGCTGCTGCCGGAGAATGCAGAGCAGGGCACCGCTGCCCTGCTGGTGGTGGAGGATCCGGAATGGGTGGACCTGCCCGCACTGCAGTGTGCACAGGTGCTGCTGGTATGCACCGATGCATCGGCCATGGCTGACTGTGCAAAGCAGTTGGCCGCACAGGGCCTGTACCGGGATTTTGAGTGGAAGAACCGCGGCAAAGCCCAGCAGACCGCGCTGTTCTGCCGCAGCGCCGCTGTGCAGGATGCACAGCAGCTGCTGGCAGGCTACGAGATGACGCTGGACGATCTGCGAGAGCGGATGCAGCAGGCCGAGCGCACCGGCGAAGAGCTGACGGCTCAGCTGGAACGCCTGCGCAGTGATCTTTCGCTGAGCCGCAGCCATGAGCAGGATCTGGAAAAGACACTGAACAATGTGACCAGCTCTACTTTCTGGAAGATGAGCTGGCCGCTGCGCTACTTTGTCAGCAAGGGCCGTCAGCTGGCACACACCTTCCCGCCGTTCGTCTTTCTGGGCCAGCTGCGCCGGGTGGGCATTTCCGGCGTGCGTGCGCAGGCAAAGGCCAAAAAGGAATATGCGAAGCTGTTCCCGGGCAGGACCATGCGCGCCGACCGCTTTGCCAGCGCAGAGCTGCTGGTAAGGCAGGTGGCCGACCAGCCCGCCGCGCCGCGCATCAGCATCGTGGTGCCGCTGTACAATACGCCGCAGCAGTTTCTGGTGGAGCTGCTGGACTCGGTGCAGAACCAGACCTATCAGAACTGGGAGCTGTGCCTTGTGGATGCCGGTCAGGACGAGACGGTGGGCCAGACCGTAGCAGCCCGTGCTGCGGAAGACCCCCGCATCCGTTACCAGAAGCTGGAAAAGAACGAGGGCATTGCGGGCAACACCAATCAGGGCTTTGCACTGGCAACGGGCGAGTTCATCGCCCTGCTGGACCACGATGATATCCTGCACCCCTGTGCTCTGTGGTACGTGGCACAGGCCATTGCCGAACAGGGCGCAGACTTTGTGTATACGGATGAAGTGACCTTTGAGGGCGACATCGACCATCTGACCGTTTACCATTTCAAGCCGGATTATATGCTGGATAATCTGCGCTCCAACAACTATATCTGCCACCTGAGCGTGTTCAGCGCAAAGCTGCTGGCCGCTGTGGGCGGCGATGAGCGTGCAGCCTACAACGGCAGTCAGGACTATGACCTCTACCTGCGCCTGACCGAAAAGGCGCACAAGATCGTGCATATCCCGCATCTGCTGTACTACTGGCGCTCCAGCCCCACCAGCGTGGCAAGCAACATTTCGGCCAAGACCTACTGTCTGGAAGCTGCGGTCAAGGCCCTGTATGCCCACTACGAGCGTGTGGGTGTGCCGGTGGATGAAGTTTCCATGATCCCGGGTACGCCGGGCTTCTATAAGACGGACTATACCATCACAAAGCCGGGCCGGGTCAGCATCCTGATCCCAAGCTGCGACCATTCTTCCGACCTGCGCACCTGCGTGGAGTCCATCTACCGCAGGAGCACCTATGAGGATCTTGAGATCATCGTCATCGAGAACAACAGCAGGGAGCCTGCCACCTTCCGCTGCTATGAAAAGCTGCAGAAGGAGCACAAGAACCTGAAGGTGATCACATGGCAGGGCACCGGCTTCAACTACAGCGCCCTGAACAACTTTGGCGCAAAGGAAGCCACCGGCGAATACCTGCTGCTGCTCAACAACGATACCGAGGTCATTTCTCCGCGCTGGATCGAAGAAATGCTCATGTACGCCCAGCAGGACCGTGTGGGCTGCGTGGGCGCAAAGCTGCTTTATCCGGACAACACCATCCAGCACGCGGGCATCGGCTTCGGCTTTTTGACCCTTGCGGCCCACATGCACAAGAACTTCCCGGTGGGCCACCCCGGCTATATGGGACGTCTGGTCTATGCACAGGATGTGTATGCGGTCACTGCCGCCTGCCTGATGGTGCGCAGGAGCGTCTACGAGCAGGTGAACGGTCTGGACGAGAGCTTTGCTGTGGCCTTCAACGACGTGGACTTCTGCGTGCGCGTGCGTGAAGCGGGCTATACCAACGTGTTCACCCCCTTTGCACAGCTGTACCACTACGAGAGCAAGAGCCGCGGTCTGGACGAGAACCCGGTCAAGCGCAAGCGCTTTATCTCGGAGGTGGAGCGTTTCCAGAAGCGGTGGGCAAAGCAGCTGGCCGCAGGCGACCCCTGCATGAACCCGAACTTTGACCTGATGAAAGAGGACTTCAGCTTTGACATCAAACCGCTGGAGTGAACGACATGGAACTTTCTGCTTGTATTGTAGTTTATAACGGCGCGGATGAAGCGCTCAGGGCGGCACAGACCGTGCTGGACTGCACCCGCCGCCACCCGCTGACGCTGTATCTGGTGGACAACGCCAGCCCTGACGGCAGCGGCCAGTGCCTTGCAAAGGCCGCGAAGGACGGCACCCTGCACATCCGCGAGGACCAGAAGGTAGAGGTGCTCTGCCGCACAGAGAACGGCGGCTTTGGCACCGGCCACAACACGGTGCTCAGCCTGATGCAAAGCCGGGTGCACTTTATCCTGAACCCGGATATCCAGCTCACTGCGGATACGCTGAGCGACCTTGCGGACTGGATGGCACAGCACCCCGGCGTGGTGATGGCGCGGCCCGCACTCACCTTCCCGGACGGGCGGCCCCAGCGTCTGCCGCTGCGCCGGTGCAGTGTGCGGGCCATGGTGTACCGCCAGCTGCCCTGCCTGAAATTCTGGGCAAAGTACAACGAGCGCTATCTCATGGCGGACAAAGACCTGACAAAACCCACCGAGATCGAGTTCTGCACCGGCAGCTTCTCGGCCGTGGACACTGCGGTGTTCAAGGCTGTGGGCGGATTTGACGAGGACTACTTCATGTACGTGGAGGATGCCGACCTCACCCAGAAGATGCGCACCCGGGGCAAAGCGTATCTGGTGCCCCAGTATACGGCCATCCATGCATGGCACCGCGCCGCGCACCGCAGTCTGAAGCCCTTTTTGTGGCAGCTGCGCAGCCTGCTGCGCTATTTCTCCAAGTGGGGCTTTGCGTGGTAACTCCCCCAGCCAATGCCTGCGGCATTGCCAGCCCCTTCGGAGAGGGGGCCTTTTGGGCGGAACAAATGCGAGACTGAAGGAGTTTCAGAACGGCTTTTCCGGAAAATTTTTCGGGAAAGCCGTTCTTTCTTGCTTTTTGTGTGATTTGATAGTAAAATAAAGTGAACTGCTATTCCCATTTTGCCATTTTGGGCAGGGGGGAGCGGCTCCTGAATTTGTTTACAGCGGACGCAGCTCCGCTTTGAATCCATACGTCATCCGGGCGGTCTCCCGTCTGGGCGGCGTACAGCTGCACAACTTTTCAATCTATTTTAAAGGAGTGCACAAATATGAAAGGTATCATTCTTGCCGGCGGTGCCGGCACCCGGCTTTACCCGCTGACCATGGTCACCAGCAAGCAGCTGCTGCCGGTCTACGACAAGCCGATGATCTATTACCCCCTGTCCACGCTGATGCTGGCAGGCATTCAGGACATCCTGATCATCTCCACCCCGACCGATACGCCTCGCTTTGAGGCGCTGCTGGGTGATGGCAGCCAGTACGGCATCCATCTGCAGTATAAAGTTCAGCCCTCTCCGGACGGTCTGGCACAGGCCTTCATTCTGGGCGAAGAGTTCATTGGCGACGACTGCTGCGCCATGATCCTGGGCGATAACATCTTCTACGGCAACGGCTTCTCCAAGATCCTCAAGACCGCCGCCGCCAATGCGGAAAACAAAGGCCGCTGCACCGTGTTCGGCTACTATGTGCAGGACCCGGAGCGCTTTGGCATCGTGGAGTTCGACAAGGACGGCAAGGTGCTCAGCGTGGAGGAAAAGCCGCAGCATCCCAAGTCCAACTACGCCATCACCGGCCTGTACTTCTATAACAAAGAGGTTGTGAAGATGGCAAAGCAGGTCAAGCCCTCTGCCCGCGGCGAGCTGGAGATCACCACCTTGAATGACATGTATCTGAAGAAGGACGAGCTGGATGTTCAGCTGCTGGGCCGCGGTTTTGCATGGCTGGACACCGGCACCATGGACAGTCTGGTGGAGGCAGCCGATTTTGTGCGCATGATCGAGAAGCGTCAGGGCATCAAGATCAGTGCGCCGGAAGAGATCGCCTTCAAGTACGGCTGGATCGACCGCGACACCCTGCTGGAAAGCGCTGAGCGCTACGGCAAGAGTCCTTACGGCCAGCACCTGAAGAACGTTGCAGACGGCAAGCTGCGCTATTAAGCAAAAGAGAGGCATACCCATATGAAAATCATTGTTACCGGCTGCAAGGGTCAGCTGGGCACCGAGATCCTCAAGCAGCTGCGCGAAGGCCGCAGCGAGATCGGCCCCATCCCCGAAAAGCTGCTCAATGCCACGGTGATCGCCGTGGACCTGCCGGATCTGGATATCTCCAACTACAAAATGGTGGACGAGTTCATCCGCCGCAACCGCCCGGATGTCATCATCAACTGCGCTGCCTACACCAATGTGGACGGCTGCGAAGTGAACCATGATGCCGCCTTCAAGGCAAACGCCCTCGGCCCCCGCAATCTGGCACAGGCAGCGGAAAAGACCGGTGCACGACTGGTACACGTCTCCACCGATTATGTGTTCTCCGGCCGTGAGAACGGCGGCGTTGCACAGGACGAAGCCACCATTCCCGGCCCCATCAGCGCCTATGGCTCTACCAAGCTCATGGGCGAAAAGTATGTGGAGCAGTTCTGCCACCGTCACTTCATCGTGCGCACCGCGTGGCTCTACAGCTACTACGGCAAAAACTTCGTCAAGACCATCGTGAACGCAGGCAAGAAGTTTGGCAAGCTGGAAGTGGTCAATGACCAGTGCGGCAACCCCACCAACGCGGTGGATCTGGCCCACGAGATCCTGCAGCTGTGCGTGACCCACGAGTACGGCCTGTATCACTGCACCGGCGAGGGCATCTGCTCGTGGTATGATTTTGCGTCCGAGATCATCCGCCTGTCCGGCGTGGATGCCGCTGTGGCACCCTGCACCAGCGAGGAATACAAGGCAAAGCACCCGGAAAGCGCCGACCGCCCCAAGTGGAGCGCACTGGACAACCGGATGCTGCGCTGCACCGTGGGCAACGATGTGCGCGACTGGAGAGACGCTCTGGCCTGCTTCTTCGCCCACTGGGACGGCGACAACGGGATGAAAGACTGAAAAGAGGAAATTGAACCTATGAAAACCTATCTGATCACCGGCTGCGCCGGTTTTATTGGCTCCAACTTTGTGCATTATATGCTCAAGAAATACCCGGAGATCCTGCTGGTCAATCTGGATAAGCTGACCTACGCCGGCAATCTGGAAAACCTGAAGGATGTGGAGGGCGACCCCCGCCATGTGTTCGTGCAGGGCGATATCTGCGACAAGGAGCTGGTGGAAGGCCTGTTCCAGAAGTACGATTTCGATTACGTCATCAACTTTGCCGCCGAGAGCCACGTGGACCGCTCCATTAAGAACCCCGAAATTTTTGTGCAGAGCAACGTGATGGGCACGGTCAACCTGCTGCAGCGCGCCAAGGAAGCATGGTATGATGCCGATGCCAAGACTTGGAAAGAGGGCAAGAAGTACCTGCAGGTGTCCACCGATGAGGTGTACGGCGCACTGGGTGCGGACGGCTTCTTTATGGAGACCACCCCCCTGTGCCCCCACAGCCCCTATTCTTCCTCCAAGGCCAGCGCCGATATGTTCGTTATGGCATTCCACGATACCTACGGCATGCCCGTGAACATCACCCGCTGCTCCAACAACTACGGCCCCTACCAGTTCCCGGAGAAGCTGATCCCCCTGATGATCAACAACGTCAAGCACCACAAGCAGCTGCCCGTCTACGGCGACGGTATGCAGATCCGCGACTGGCTGTATGTGGAAGATCACTGCAAGGCCATCGACATGGTAGCCAACGGCGGCAAGGTCGGCGAGGTGTACAACGTGGGCGGCCACAACGAGCGCCCCAACATCTTCATCGTCAAGACCATCATCAACCAGCTGCATGACCGTCTGCAGGACGAGGGCATCAGCGAGGACCTCATCAAGCATGTGGCCGACCGTCTGGGCCACGACCGCCGCTACGGCATCGACCCCACCAAGATCAAGAACGATCTGGGCTGGTACCCCGAGACCCCCTTTGAAAAGGGCATCGTGCTGACCATTGACTGGTACCTGAACCATCAGGAGTGGATGGACCACGTCACCAGCGGTGATTACCAGAACTACTATCAGGATATGTACAAGAATAAGTAACAGCCTGTAGATCAGGCCAAACCAAAAGCCGGACAGCCCGCAAGCTGTCCGGCTTTGTTCAGTTCAAGGGGTGCTGTTCTATGCGGGGAGGGGGGAGATCAGTTGTAGAACACGGTGCAGGTCCAGTACATCTGTCTGTCAATTGTCACAACGGCAATGCCGACGTGCTTGCAACCATCATAATCAAAGGTACCAGAGTCTCTCAATTCTTTCAACAGCTCTGCCTTGCCCTCCGGGGTGTTGGCTGGAACCTTGGCAGACAGAATGTCGAATTTCCCATCCTCTCTTCTATCCAAACCCCAGCCGAAATCATCATATGAACTCCAACCATTGGTCATGCTATACCAACGATCAAAGACTTCACCTGTTTCGCTTTCTGGCAACTCAGTCTTACCGGCGGCGCGGAACTGCTCTGCCCAAACCTGCTCGGCATCAGAGAGCTGTTTTACTTCCACCAGCGGCGCAAGTTGGATGCTTGCGCGGTAGCTGTTGATCTCGCCCAGCAGCTGCTGCTTTGCCTGCTGCTCGGTCTCGGTCACAGCCCCGCAGGCGGTCAGCACCAGCAGCAGCGCACCGGTGAGCAAAAGAGCGGTCAGTCTTGCCAGTTTTTTCATAAATCTACCTCCGTTCTTTGTTGTAGCGTGGTGTTGCTTTCTTCCATACCATAAGTATATCAGACGCCGCCCGCCCCCTGCAAGCGCGATTCGATGCAAAAGAACCCCAATTCACGCAGGGAGAGAAAAATATTTCCCGCCTTTTTGGGCAAGGTGCGCAAAAAGGGAGCCCCCTCCCCGTGAAAAAGTAGTTCCGAAACGCCCGCAGGCGTTTCGGAACTACAAATAAAAATAATTCTTCCGCTGATAATGGCTAGAGCGAAGCGGAAGCCATTTCAAATCGTCCCGCTTTGGGTGGTGTCTACCACAAAATCCGCCGTCTCCGCAATGTGGTACTGCGCAAAATAGCCCTCCTCCAGCGGCACCCACCGGGCGGCAAAATTGGCATATCGCTCCCCCTCCCGCGCCTGCAGGCGGCGGGTCTGCTCTTCTTTTGCGCAGGTCAGGAACACCCGCAGCGTTTCGCAGCCGGTCAGCAGCGGGTGGTGGCTGTAGCTGCCTTCCAAAATCACCAGCGGCTGCGCGGCCAGCTCCCGCGCGGGCAGGTACGCACCCTCGCGGCAGGAATAGGCACGGTACTGCACCGGCTGGCCCTCGTAGGCTGGGCGCAGGGCTTCGTCCCGCAGGCGGGCAAGGTCCATATTGGCGCAGGGCGTTTTCTCCCAGCCGCGGATGCGCTGTGCAGGCGGCAGGTAAAAATCATCGGTGTGCAGGGTGATGCTGGCCGGGAACTGCCGGGCCAGCGTATTTGCAAGGGTGGTCTTGCCGCTGCCGCAGCGGCCATCCAGCGCCAGCACCAGCGGCTTTGTGGGCTGCTGTGCCAGTGCGGCGGCGAGGATTGAGATCAGGCTTTCCGGTGTGATGCTCTGTGGCATGGATACGTGCTCCTTTAAGAGAATATAAATTTTTTTCATTATATCACAGCCTGCGCCAAAACGGTAGAACGCACAAAAAGCGAGGTGGAGAAAAACGAGGTTTGCTGCGAATAACTTTTTTCAAGAAAAGTGTTGACAACGGCCCACCGCTGTGGTAAGATACAGTCACGTTAGAAATAACTAACCACAAGAAACAGATCGGCAGGCCGAAGCATTGAATGCTCCGCGCAAAGCCGCTTCTTTTTTGAAATCCGGGTTAGGAAAAACTAACTTATAAACACGGCACATCCGGGGAACAATAGCCCGGAGAAACAAGGCGGGAGGGCACAGACATGGAGCGCAATTTTGAAACGGTCATGATCGAACAGTGTGCCCCGGTGCTGGCCAGCCTGAAACCGGCAGGCCTGTTCCGCTATGAGACCCGCGACTGCGCCGACCTTGCACGCCGGGTGAAAAACTGGAATGCCCAGCTTCAGCCCAAGGGCCTGCGTGTGCGGGTGCTCAAGGGATGCGTGCTCAACCACCGGTATCTTGTGTATGTCTACCGCGAAAGCAGGCTGGCTGCCGTGCTGGCAGATGAAAAGGTGCAGAGCTTTCTGCGGAAGGAGGGCTACCGCCTGCCGGAAGCGGGTGAAGCACCGGATGTGGGCAATATGCTCACTCAGCTTTCCCGCAAGCTGTGCTGTTCGGCAGAATTTCCGCATGAGATCGGGGTGTTCCTTGGCTATCCACTGGGGGATGTTGTGGGCTTCATCGAGAACCGCGGCAAGAACTTTACCTGTTGCGGCTGCTGGAAGTCCTATGGCGACCCGGATGCAGCGCAGAAGCACTTTGACCAGCTGAGCAAGTGCACAGCAGTCTATCTGCGGCTGTTCCACAGTGGAACACCAATTCTCCGCCTTGCCGTGGCGGCTTAAAATTTGTCATTCTCTTTTCAAATACTCTCTTTTTATCCTGGCACCTGCTGGTGTCCACGCACTGGCAGGAAAGAAATCCTCCTTTTGACACGCGGCCGCGCGGTGCAGACTGACCACTGTACCGCGCGGCTGTGTCATTTGCTGCAAAAAGAGCACAGCAGGGCAGAGAAAAAGCTTTGTGATAGTTTACAAGATGCCGCAAAAAAAGAACGAGAAAATGTAAACAATGGCTAACTTTGATTCAATAATTTGAGTTAGTTGTTGTTGATTGTGGTGAAAAAACGGAAAAAATCGGGCAGAAAAATTGTTTGTTCATATGAACTAACTTTTAATTGTGAAAAAACTATTGACATAAAAGGTTAGTGAGCGTAAACTATCCACGTTGGTAGTTGCGGCTGACTAACCGCAGCGATATCCCAGATTCAAACAGGAAGGGAAGCGGAAGTATGATGCCTTTGACAATGGCAAAAGCAGGGGAGACCGTCACCATCAAAAAGATCACCGGCAAGGACGAGATCCGGCTGCATCTGGCAGAGCTGGGTTTTGTGGTGGACAGTGAGGTAACGGTCGTCAACGAGATCGCAGGCAACCTGATCATTCAGGTCAAGGAGAGCCGCATCGCGCTGGACAAGACCATGGCAAACCGTATCATGATTGGCTGAACAGTGCCCCGGCGCTGTTTGGGAGCTGCTCCGAAACTGGAATAGTCTCTCTATAAAGACAAGCAGAGGAGGATGGTTAAGTATGAAAACTCTGAAAGACGTAAAGGTCGGCGAGACCGCTACTGTGGCAAAGCTGCACGGTGAAGGCCCGGTCAAGCGCCGCATCATGGACATGGGCATCACCAAGGGTGTCGAGATCTATGTCCGCAAGGTGGCACCTCTGGGCGACCCCATGGAGCTGACCGTGCGCAACTACGAGCTGAGCGTGCGCAAGGCCGATGCTGAAATGATCGAAGTAGTCTGATCCCAAAGGGAGGAAGGATTAAGCAATGAGCATTAAAATTGCACTTGCCGGCAACCCGAACTGCGGTAAAACGACCCTGTTCAACAATCTGACCGGCTCCAACCAGTATGTCGGCAACTGGCCCGGCGTTACGGTGGAAAAGAAGGAAGGCAAGCTGAAGGGCGATAAGGATGTTATCATTCAGGACTTGCCCGGTATCTACTCGCTGTCTCCGTACACGCTGGAAGAAGTGGTTTCCCGTACTTATCTGGTCAAGGAGAAGCCCGATGCCATCCTGAACATCATCGATGGTACCAACATTGAGCGTAACCTGTACCTGACCACCCAGCTGATCGAGCTGGGCATCCCGGTGGTCATGGCTGTGAACATGATCGATCTGGTGCGCAAGAACGGTGATAAGATCGACCTGAAGAAGCTGAGCGCAGAGCTGGGCTGTCAGGCTGTGGAGATCAGCGCACTGAAGGGCGAGGGCACCGAGGCTGCTGCAAAGGCTGCTGTGGCTGCTGCAAAGGCTACCAAGGCTGCTGAGCTGCCCCATGTGTTCACCGGCAGCGTGGAGCACGCCATTGCCCACATCGAAGAGTCCATTCAGGGCAAGGTGGATGACCGCTTCCTGCGCTGGTATGCCGTCAAGCTGTTCGAGCGCGACGAGAAGGTCATGGACGAGCTGAAGCTCGACAAGAGCCTGACCGACCACATCGACCAGCACATCAAGGACTGCGAAGCTGAGATGGACGATGACGCTGAGAGCATCATCACCAACCAGCGCTATGCATACATCAACACCGTCGTGGGCAAAGCTGTTAAAAAGAAGGCCCGCGTGGAGCACCTGACCGTTTCCGATAAGATCGACCAGATTGTGACCAACCGTATTCTGGCTCTGCCCATCTTCGCACTGGTCATGTTCCTGATGTACTCCCTGTCCATGGGCACCTCCATTGCAGACGGCGGCTGGGCCATTGGTACCTTTGCCACCGACTGGACCAACGATGTCCTGTTCGGTGAGATCGTGCCGGGTGCTCTGGGCGGTTTTCTGGAGAGCATCGGCGTGGCAGGCTGGCTGTACGGCCTGATCATGGACGGCATCGTTGCCGGTGTCGGCGCAGTTCTGGGCTTCGTTCCCCAGATGCTGGTGTTGTTCTTCCTGCTGTCCATTCTGGAGGATGTGGGCTATATGTCCCGTGTCGCCTTCATCATGGACCGTATCTTCCGCAAGTTCGGCCTGTCCGGTAAGAGCTTCATCCCCGTGCTGGTGGGTACCGGCTGCGGCGTGCCCGGTGTTATGGCTTCCCGTACCATCGAGAACGAGCGCGACCGCCGCATGACCATCATGACCACCTGCTTCATCCCCTGCGGCGCAAAGATGCCCATCATCGGCCTCATCGCAGGTGCGATGTTCGGCGGTTCTTCTCTGGTGGCTGTCTCTGCTTACTTCATTGGCATGGCTGCCATCATCTGCTCCGGTATCATCCTGAAGAAGACCAAGCTCTTCGCAGGTGATCCCGCTCCCTTCGTGATGGAGCTGCCCGCATACCATGTGCCTGCATGGGGCAACGTGTTCCGTGCAACCTGGGAGCGCGGCTGGTCCTTCATCAAGCGCGCAGGCTCCGTCATTCTGGCCGCTACCGTTGTGCTGTGGTTCCTGCAGGGCTTCGGCTTCGAGAACGGTGTCTTCGGCATGGTCGAGGATCAGGACAACTCCGTGCTGGCTGCGATCGCTACCAAGGTCGCATGGATCTTTGCACCTCTGGGCTTCGGCAACTGGCGTGCAACTGTCGCTTCCGTCTCCGGCCTGATCGCAAAGGAGAACGTGGTTGGTACCTTCGGTGTTCTGTATCACTTCGGCGGCGAGCTGTCTGAGAACGGCGATGAGATCTGGGCTGCTGTTGCGCAGGACTACACCGCTCTGTCGGCTTACGCCTTCATGATCTTCAACCTGCTGTGCGCTCCCTGCTTCGCTGCTATGGGCGCCATCAAGCGCGAGATGAACAACGGCAAGTGGACGGCCATCGCCATTGGCTATATGTGCGCGCTGGCTTACTGCTCTGCTTTGGTCGTGTACCAGCTGGGCGGCATCATCACTGGTGAGGTCGGCTTCAACTTCTTCACCGTCGTGGCTGCTGTTGTTCTGGTGGCCTTCATCTACCTGATGGTGCGTCCCAACAAGTACGCGGGCAACAACGAAGTCAAAATCGACGTGACCAAAATCTGATCGAACCGCATGACATTGTGAAAGGGTGTGTTTTGTATGATGGAATTTCTCGCCGCGAACTTTAATTTGCCGACGATCATCGTGGGTGCTATCGTGTTTGGCGGTGTGGGCTGGATCACATGGCACTCCCACAAGCATGGCGGCGGCTGCAGTGGGTGCAGCGGCTGCGGCGAAGGCGGCTGCAATGGCAGCTGCAGCGGTTGCAGCGGCTGTCACTGAGCATTGAAATGATCCGCAAAGGGCGCGGGCTGGAAGTTTCGGCTCGCGCCCTTTTTTCAAAAGAAAAAAGTTAGCCTTGAGTAACATCAAAACGAAAGAGAGTGATCGGGATGGAACTTACGTCGGCGCATCTGCGCTATCTGCTGGCGATCTACGAAGTCTCACAGACCCATCTGGATATCAGCTCCCGCAGCATTGCCGAAAAGCTTGGCGTGACCAAGCCCTCGGTGGTGCGTATCATGAATCTGCTCATGGAGCGCGGCATGATCGTAAAGGAGCACTACGGCAAGATCTATATGACAGACCGGGGCATCTGGGTGGCAAAACAGGTGGATCGGGAGCTAAAAACGATCCTGACCCATTTCCCGCCGGTCGGTGAGCCGCTGAGCGAAGAAGAGCGCTTTACCGCTGCCCTTGCCATGACCAGTGCACTGCCGGAGCGCATCTTTACCGGCGAATATGAGCGTCTGTTTGGCAGTGATGCAGAAAAAGCAGAAACGGAGAAAGCCCGGTGATCAACAAAAAATTGCTGTCCTTTGACCGCGGTGCGCTGCGGTATGTGGGAGCCAATGTGGCTTTCCAATGGCTGGGGATGCTGTGCAACGTGATCTTTGTGCGGGCCATTGCCCAGCTGGTGGGCGCAGCCTTTGCGGGCAGCCTGACCAGTGCACAGTTGTGGCAGAACCTTGTGCTCTGCCTTGCCACGGTGCCCATGCGCTTTGCCTTTACCATGCTGGCATCGGCCATGAGCGATCAGGCTTCCAAGAATGTCAAGCGCACCCTGCGCAGCAGCATCTACGCAAAGCTTGCCCGCCTTGGCCCCAACTACACCGAGACGGCGGCCACCAGCGAGGTGGTGATGCTGGCCAGCGAAGGTGTGGAGCAGATCGACACCTACTTTGCAAAATACCTGCCGCAGCTGTTTTACAGCCTGCTGGCACCCGTTACCCTGTTTGTGCTGCTGGTGGGTGTGCACGCACGGTCGGCCATCATCCTGCTGTGCTGCGTGCCGCTGATCCCCATGTCCATTGTGGCAGTGCAGAAGTTTGCCAAAAAGCTGCTGGCAAACTACTGGGGCGAATACACCACCCTTGGCGACAGCTTCCTTGAGAACATTCAGGGTCTGACCACCCTGAAAATTTATCAGGCCGACGGCTGGAAGCACGAGCAGATGAATGCGCAGGCCGAGCGCTTCCGCAGGATCACCATGAAGGTGCTCACCATGCAGCTGAACTCGGTGACACTGATGGACCTGATGGCTTACGGCGGTGCGGGCCTTGGCATCATCAGCGCGGTGGCTGCGTTTGCGGCAGGCCGGCTGACCCTGACCGCCACACTGACCATCGTGCTGCTGGCGGCGGACTTTTTCCTGCCGCTGCGGCTGCTGGGCAGCTACTTCCACATTGCCATGAACGGTGCCGCTTCGGCAGAGAAGATCTTCAAGCTTCTGGCAGCGGAAGAGCCTGCCGATGGTGACCGCGTGCCCGGAGAGAATACGACTCTGAAGCTTGAGCATGTCACCTTTGGCTACGAGAAGGACCGCACCATCCTGAACGATGTCTCCTTTACCATTCCGCAGGGCAGCTTTGTCTCGCTGGTGGGTGAGAGTGGCTGCGGCAAAAGCACCATTGCGGCGCTGCTGTCCGGCAGCCGCACCGGCTATACCGGCAGCGTGACGCTGGGCGGCGTGCCGGTGCAGGAGCTGCAGCAGGAACAGCGTCTGCGCACCCTGACGCTGGTGCCTCACAACGCCGCCATCTTCAAGGGTACGGTGGAGAGCAACCTGCGCATGGCAAAGCCGGACGCGGACGAGGCACAGCTCTGGGCGGCATTGGAACAGGTGAATCTGGCCGATTTCTGCCGCAGCCAGAACGGCCTGCAGACCGCTCTGCATGAGGGCGGCAGCAATCTTTCCGGCGGCCAGCGCCAGCGCCTTGCCATGGCCCGCGCCCTGCTGCACGATACGCCCATCTACCTCTTCGACGAGGCTACCTCCAACGTGGATGCCGAGA
This sequence comes from Faecalibacterium sp. AM43-5AT, assembly GCF_003603345.1. Taxonomy (NCBI): domain Bacteria; kingdom Bacillati; phylum Bacillota; class Clostridia; order Eubacteriales; family Oscillospiraceae; genus Faecalibacterium; species Faecalibacterium sp. AM43-5AT. Next base: position 245,121 of record NZ_QVGZ01000002.1, on the reverse strand, counting down.
GCGAGAACGATATCATGCAGGCCATCCACAGTCTTGCTGGGAAAAAGACGATCATCCTGATCTCCCACCGTCTGGCAAACGTGGTGCACAGCGACTGCATCTATGCAATGAGCAATGGCCGTGTGATCGAGCAGGGTACACACGCCGAGCTGCTGGCAAAGCAGGGGGCCTACAGCCGCCTGTTTACGGCCCAGAAACAGCTGGAAACACTGGAAGAGGAGGATGCCTGATATGAATAAAATCAATCGCCGCAGCCCCTTTGCCATTGTGGGACGGCTGATCGTACTGGTAAAGCCCATGCTGCCCATCATGCTGGCAGCGATCGTGATGGGTGTGGCAGGCCACTTCTGCGCCACCTTCATTACCATCTTCGGCGGTTTTGGCATCCTGCGTGCGCTGGGGCTTGCAAGCCCGGTGAGGACCGTGGGCACGGCCTTTGCCTGCATTCTGGTGTTTGCGCTGCTGCGCGGCGTTCTGCGTTACGCAGAGCAGGCATCCAATCACTATATCGCCTTCAAGCTGCTGGCCCTGATCCGCGATAAGGTATTCGGGGCGCTGCGCCGTCTGACCCCTGCAAAGCTGGAAGGCCGTGACCGCGGCGACCTGATCTCGCTCATCACCGCCGATATCGAAGCGCTGGAGGTGTTCTATGCCCACACCATTTCGCCCATCTGCATCGCGTGCATCTGCGTCATCGGCATGACGGGCTTTGTGGGCAGCTGGCACATCCTGCCTGCGCTGGTGCTGCTGGCGGGCTATCTGCTGGTGGGCGTGGCCCTGCCGGTGTGGAGCGCAAAGCGCGGCGACCGTGCCGCCCGGGAGTACCGTCAGGCACTGGCCGATACCAACAGCTATGTGCTGGAAAGCCTGCGCGGCCTGAAGGATACCCTGCAGTATCAGGACACTGCAGCCCGCGCCGAGGGCATCACGGCCCACAGTGAGATGCTGGGCGAAAAGCAGAAGGCGATGAAATACCGCGAGGGCCTGACCGTGGCCATCACGAACACCTTGATCCTGCTTACGGTGCTGGCCGTGCTGGGTGTGAGCCTGAACCTTTACCAGAGCGGTAAAATGGACGTGGAAGGCGTACTGGTGTGCACCCTTTCGGCCCTCAGCTCCTTTGGCCCGGTGGTGGCGCTGGCAAACCTTGGTGCCAGCCTGACGCAGGTGTTCGCCAGCGCAGACCGCGTGCTGGACCTGCTGGACGAACAGCTCGTCACCGCCGATGTGACCGACGGCACAGACACCGCATTTGCAGGTGCTGCGGCAGAGCATGTGAACTTTGCCTATGCCAATGAGGAAGTGCTGCATGACCTGAGCCTGACCATTCCGGAAAAGAAGATCGTGGGCATCACCGGCCGCTCCGGCAGCGGAAAGTCTACCTTCCTGCGGCTGCTGATGCGCTTCTGGGATGTATCCAGCGGCAGCATCCGCTTTGGCGCAGAGGATATCCGCCGCGTGAACACCGCCGCCCTGCGCGAACAGGAAAGTCTTGTGACGCAGGAGACCGAGCTGTTCGACGATACCATTGAGAACAACATCCGCATTGCAAAGCGGGATGCCACCCGGGAAGAGGTGGAAGCAGCCTGCAAAAAGGCTGCGCTGGACGGCTTTATCCACAGCCTGCCCAAGGGCTATGATACCCCGGTGGGTGAGCTGGGCGGTGCACTTTCCGGCGGCGAGCGCCAGCGCATCGGTGTGGCGCGTGCCTTCCTGCATGATGCACCCTTCCTGCTGCTGGACGAGCCTACCTCCAATCTGGACAGCCTGAATGAGGGCGTGATCCTCAAGGCTGTGCGGGCAGAGTGCAAAGACAAAACGGTGCTGTTGGTCTCCCACCGCAAGTCTACCATGGCGGCGGCAGATATCAGCTTTTCGGTGGAAAGCGGCCGGCTGAGCTGAAAACAGAACAGCGCAAACAAAAAAGCCTGTCTCGCAAAAATGAGACAGGCTTTTTTGATGGAAAGCTCACTTCAGAGCATTCAAAATCTGGTTTGCAATGTACTGGTGGCCCTTAACGGTGGGGTGGCCGTCGGCAGCGGTCTGCGCACGGGGAATGGCAACATAGGTCAGGCCTTCCTGTGCGGCAAGGTCTTTGGCAAAGCGGTTCAATTTGCTGAAATAGCGGTTCCATGCGGGCAGCAGAGGCACGGGATTGGTATAGCCCAGCAGCACGATCTTTGCGTCCGGGTTCAGTGCGCGGATACTGGCCACGATCTGCGGCAGGCTGGCGGTCACATTGGTATAGGCCTGATCGCAGATCTCATCCATGCCGCGGAACAGCAGGCGGTTGGTGGCGCGGCTCTCGTCAAAGGTAAGGGTCATACGGTTCAGCGCTTCGAGGAAGAGCCCCAGCTTCTGGAAGTTGAAATCACGCAGGGCACCGCTGACCATCAGCCCGGCCAGCTGCTCGCTCTTCCAGTTGGTGGCCTCGCCCAGACCTACGATGCAGGGCACCAGCGCGTCGTTGGAGCCGATCTGGATGGAAATGATATCGGCCTTGCGCAGATATTCCTGATATTCCGGGTAGACGTAGTACGAGCCGGAAGCCTGATTCATCTTGGGCATGGCGCTGTTCTGCACCATATCCACCATGTCAGGGCTCATCAGGCCGGGCAGGCCCAGATTGATGGCGTGCTGGCGGTCCAGCCCAAGGCCCTTGCCCACAAGGGCGGTGTAGCATTGGGAAGAGTAGCCCTCAAAGTTCGGCTGCAGATCGTAGCCGATCTGGGCGATGTTGTATTTCATATCGGCAAGGCCGACACCGGAGGTGATGCTGTCGCCCAGCGCCACATAGGTGAGCTGCTGCTCCGGTTCGCCGGCTGTCTGGGCATCGGCGGGCAGGGCGGTCTCCTGCTCGGCAGGCGCTGCGGTCTGCTCCTGCTGCACCTCTGCCGCTTCGGCGGCAGGCAGCTCCGTCTGTTCGTCGGCAGCAAATGCAGGCATGGCCAGCAGCACAAGCGCTGCCGCTGCGGCCAGAAAGCTGGCAAACTTTTTGTTTTTCATTGTAATTCCTTCTTTCTGGAATGACTGCACCTGTGCGGCACAGCTGTTGTCTCTATGATAAAATGGAAAGTAAAAATTGTCAACTGACAAAATTCAAAAAATTGCGGCCATTGCTGCATCCGTATTCTGCGGTTTCTTCCATACAAAAAAGCTCCCCCTTTCGGGAGAGCTCAGTGTCTGAAAAACTATGGGTGATGTTCAGGATCAGTAATCGCGGGGAGTGATCTCTTCTTCCAGCTTGCGGTAGTCCACCTTGCCAACAGGGGTAAAGGGCATTTCGGAGATGAACTTGTAGCCCACCGGCTGCACATACTCCGGCAGCTCTTCCTTGCACAGCTGGCGCAGCTCCCGCACGATCTGGCGCTTCTTCTTGTCGGCCTCCGGGTCCAGCACCACATACACGAAAGGCAGACGGCCCTGCACATGGTCCTTATCGGTGCAGCCCACCACCGAGCACTGATGCACGGCCGGGTGGCGGCTGATGACGTTCTCGATCATGGACGGGAACACCTTGAAGCCATCGTGACGGATGATCATGCGCTTGATGCGGGAGTCCAGATACACAAAGCCGTCCTCGTCCATGTAGCCGACATCGCCGGTGTGTGCCCAGATCTGACCGTCTGCATGGCGGCGCAGGATCATATCGGTCTCCTCGGGCTTATTGTAGTAGCCCTTCATGACGGTGGGGGTGCAGATGCAGATCTCGCCGCGCTCACCGATAGGCAGTTCGGTCTCGGTGCCAGGCTCAAAAATGGACACCACCGTGTTCAGCATGGGAATGCCCACGCTGCCGGGCTTGGTCACGTTGCCGGCGGCAACGGTAGCGGCAGAGGCGACCTCGGTCATGCCGTAGCCCTTGGCCAGCGGATATTCCACGTTGTGCGCCTTCAGGAACTCGTTCACAGTCAGCTCAGCGCCCAGCGGCAGCGAGTCGCCGCCGGCAGCATAGTTGCGGATGAAGGAGAGATCCTTCTTCTTGAGCAGCGGGGAAGCTGCCATCTGCTGGTAGTGGGCCGGAACGCCGAACATGTGCTCGGGCTTGTGCTTCCAGATCAGTGCGCCCAGCTTGTCGGGGTCCAGATTGGGGATGATAACGACGTGCAGGCCCATGACCAACGGCATGTGCACGCCGCAGGCATAGCCGTAGGCAATGAACGGAGGCATGACGTTCATCAGCTTCTGGCCGCGGCAGAACAGGTTGCTCTGGGCGATGAATTCGTGGGCCAGAGAGTTAAAGCTGTCGTCGGTCAGCATAACGCCCTTGGGCGAACCAGTGGTGCCGCCGGTGTGCACCACCACGCAGGCGTGCTGCGGGTCGTAGGGCTCGGCATTCATGCTTTGATCCTTGCCCTGTGCAATAAAGTCCTTCCAGTGAATCACGTTGGACTTGTAGCGGTTCTTATCGGGGTTGGTCAGCTTGTAGCCGACGGCCAGATGCAGCGGCAGGGAGTCTGCGGGGCTGATGACCAGAACGCGCTCCACATTGGTGCGCTTTTCTGCCTTGTGGCAGCGCTCATAGGTCACATTCAGGCAGATCAGCAGGCGGGAATCTACCTCTTCGATGTACTCGTGGATGCCCTCAACGCTGTAGCGCGGGTCCACCAGATTCAGCGTTGCGCCGATCATATCGACAGCGTAGAAGGCATAGATCACCTCGGGGGTCATCACGCTGACAACAGTGATGATGTCGCCCTTCTTCACGCCGAGAGCACGGAAGGCGGCCGCGGTTTTCTTGACATTCACAAAGAGGTCTGCAAAGGTGAATTTGCGGCCATAATACTCCAGAGCGGTCTCGCTCAGGTGGTTTTTGTTCTGATGGCAGAGATACTCAAAGGCGCTGCACTTGGGCAGGGGCATGTCGATGTATTTCTGGTCATAGTACTTCAGCCAGGGCTTCGCAGTGGACGCATAGAGCGGTTCACGCTGTTCAGTAGTCATAGAATAAAGTCCTCTTTTCTTTCTTTCTTTCTTCTTTTCATTGCTAAAAGCCGACAGCTTTGCAAGAAAGATGAAAGCCGTCGGTCAGAACAAGCTAATAACTCAAAAATCAGAATCAATGATGCAGATTCTATTGTAGTGGAGCTGTCTGAGAATGTCAAGGAATAAACTATGAACGTTGCGTAAAAGAGCCGTAAAACAACGATTCAGCCCGAAATGTCAGGGGTTAGCGCGGCAGCCACTGCTCCGCCTCGGCGGCGCTGCACAGCACAAAATGCGCAGGCCGCAGCTCGCGCCACTGGGGGGCCTCTCTGGAGTAGTCGTGCATGGCGGGGTCGTACACCAGCAGCTTTTTCTGCCGCTCCCGGCGGGGGTCCGGCATGGGAATGGCGGAAAGCAGGCTGCGGGTATAGGGGTGGATGGCGTGGACCGTCAACTCTTCAGCTTCGGCCAGCTCCACGATGCGGCCCTTGTGGATGACGGCGATGCGGTCGGAGATGTAACGCATCACGGAAAGATCGTGGGCGATGAACAGGTAGGTGATGCCGCGTTCCTTCTGCAGGCGGCGCAGCAGGTTCAGCACCTGTGCACGGATGGACATATCCAGTGCGCTGATGGGCTCATCGGCAATGATGAACTCCGGTTCCACGATCAGGGCCCGGGCAATGCCGATGCGCTGGCGCTGTCCGCCGGAAAATTCGTGGGGGAAGCGGGAGGCAAATTCCGGCAGCAGACCCACGTCCAGCAGAGCCTGACGCACCTTTTCCTCCCGCTGGGCGGTGGAAAGATCAGGCCGGACGTTCTGCAGGCCCTCGCCCACGATATAGCTCACCTTGGCGCGCTCGTTCAGCGAGGACTGCGGGTCCTGAAAGATCATCTGGATCTCTTTGATGATCTGCCTGTCCAGCTGGCGGGAAATTCTGCCGTTGATCTTCTGGCCCTTATAAAGGATCTCGCCGCCGGAGGTGGGCAGAATGCGCAGGATGGCGCGGCCAATGGTAGTTTTGCCGCTGCCGCTTTCGCCTACAAGGCCGAAGGTCTCGCCCTTATAAATTTTAAAGTTGGCATCCTGCACAGCTTCATATGCTTTTTTGCCGGAGCCGTAAGTCACGTTCAGGTGGTTCACTTCCACAAGAACTTCACGTTCATTTTCCATCTTACAGCCCCTCCTCTCGCAGCATTTTTACCGCAGCAGGCGGCTCGATCTTGGGTGCCCGGGGGTCCAGCAGCCATGTCTTGGCCTTGTGGGTGGGGGATACGGTAAAGTAAGGCGGGCGCTTGACAAAATCGATCTTCAGCGCCTGCGGGTTGCGGGGCGCAAAAGCATCGCCGCGAATTTCCGCAAACAGGTTTGGCGGTGTGCCTACGATGTTGAACAGGTCCTCGCCCTTCACGCCCATCTGGGGCATACTGGAAAGCAGTGCCCATGTATAGGGGTGGCGGGGATCGTAATAAATTTCGTCAGCAGTGCCGATCTCCACGATGTCGCCTGCGTACATCACAGCCACGCGGTCTGCAATGTTTGCCACAACGCCCAGATCGTGGGTGATCATGACGATGGTCAGATCGTACTTGAACCGCATCTCCTTCAAAAGCTGCAAAATCTGGGCTTGAATGGTCACGTCCAGTGCGGTGGTAGGCTCGTCGCAGATCAGAATTTTGGGGCTGCAGGCCACTGCAATGGCAATGACCACACGCTGGCGCATGCCGCCGGAGAACTCGTGCGGGTACTGCTTAAAGCGCTTTTCCGGGTCAGAGATGCCCACATCCCGCAGGTATTCCAGCGTTTTTTCCTTGGCGGCAGCACCCTTTAAGCCCTGATGCAGGGCAACGGCTTCCATGATCTGTGCCCCGATGGTCTTCAGCGGGTTCAGGCTGGTCATGGGGTCCTGCATGACCATGGCGATCTCTCGGCCGCGTACCCGCAGCCAGTCCTTTTCGGTTCTGAGGTCAGAAAGGCGCAGCGGCTTGCCGTCCGCCATGCCGTAGTAATCAATGGTGCCGCTGGTAATGGAGCCGTTGGCATCCAGCAGGCCCATGAAGCTCTTGGTAAAAACGCTCTTGCCGGAGCCGCTCTCGCCCACGATGGCGAGCACTTCGCCCTGATAGAGGTCAAGGTCGATGCCGCGGATGGCATGCAGCACTTTTCCACGCAGGTTGAACTGGATGTTGACATCTTTTGCGGAGAGAATGAGCTGGTTGTGTTCCATGATATCCCCTCCTTACTGCAGATGGTTCTTCGGATCGGCAGCATCCGAGAAAGCGTTGCCGATCAGATAGAACGCAATGGTAACAAAGCTCAGGATGAGGGTGGGGTACAGCAGCTGGTAGCGCAGCCCGGCCTGCATCATCACCTTGCGGCCGTCGTTGACCAGGTTGCCCAGCGAGGGGGTCTCCACGGACAGGCCCAGACCGATGTAGGTGATGAACACCTCGTTGCCAATGGCTTCCGGGATGGTGAGGGCCATGCGCAGCATGATGACCGAGACGAGGTAGGGCAGCAGGTTGCGCAGCACGATGCGGATGGTGGGCGTGCCGATGCAGCGGGAAGCCACATTATAATCCCGGTCGCGGATGATGAGGATCTGGTTGCGGATGAAGCGTGCCATTTCGATCCAGCCCTTGATGGCCATGCCAAGGACCATGGTCCAGATGCTGGGCGTTGCCACGTAAGAAATCAGGATCAGCACAATGGCGGTGGGGATGTTATCAAAGATGTTGTACAGCTCGGTGAACACAAAGTCCAGCCCGCGCACATAGCCCCACAGCACACCGGCGGTAATGCCCACCACAGCTTCGATGAGGGCCACGAAGAAGGCGATAGTCAGACTGGTGCGTGCACCGGCCCAGATGCGTGCCCACAGGTCCTGACCAATGGAGTTGGAACCCCAGATAAAGCCGTCCTGCCCGGGGGCGATGTTGCGGTACTGAATGCCGGTCACAGGGTCCACGGCGCACAGGTTCGGGTCAGCCTGGCCGGGCAGGTGGGGCTGGATGAATGCAAAGGCAACCACAGCTGCCAGCGCGATCAGCAGGGCCACGGCGAACTTGTTCTTGAAAAAGGCACGGAAGGTGCTGCCCCAGTAGCTGTAGTTGGAGCTGGCGGTGGCTTCGGCCTGTTCCTCACTGAACCCGGCGGGGGTGAACAGCTCATCCTCCGGCAGATTTTCCCAGCCGGTGCGGCGCTGTGCCTGAGCAGCATTCAGCTGATCCTCCAGCTGCTTCGATTTTTCGCGTTTCAGAAAAGAGAGCATCAGCGTCCACCTTCTTTCTTGCCAAAGTTGATGCGGGGGTCAATGAGCACCATGAGCACATCGCCCAAAATCAGGCCGATGATGCCCACGCAGGCGTACAGCAGCACGATGCCCTGCACCATGGTGTTGTCGTGGCGCTGCACACAGGTGACCAGCAGGCCGCCCATGCCCGGGATGCTGTACAGGCTTTCGATGTAGATGGAGCCGACGACGGTGTTCAGGAATGCGGAGGGAATGTACTGCACCAGCGGCACCATGGCGTTGCGGAATACGTGGTGCAGGGCGATATTGTTCTCGCTCACGCCCTTGGCGCGGGCCAGCTTGACGTAGTCCTTGTTGCTCTCGTCCACCATATAGCGGCGCAGCCACATGGCGTAGAACGCAAGGTTTGCAAGGCTCATGCTGCACACCGGCAGCACCCAATAGCGCCAGTTGGCGGCATCGAACAGCAGGCCCACGCCCATGGCGGTGGTGCCGTACATCTGGATATACAAAAAGTACACTGCCGCAGGCACCGCCTGAATGAGCACGATGAATGCCGTGCCCAGCTTATCCGGCCAGCGGCCCTTATAACGGCCCATGACAAGGCCCAGCGGGATGCCCAGCACAAGGCTCAGCAGCATGGCCAGCACACCCATTTCGATGGAAATGGGCAGCTTCTGGGCAAGGATCCTGGTCACGGGAGCGTTGAGCTTGTAAATGTGGCTCACGCCCAGATCACCGTGCAGCGCATCCCGCCAGAAATGGCCGATCTGCACCGGCAGCGGGTCCAGCAGGCCCATGGACTGCAAACCGGCCTGGATCTGTGCCTCGGTCATTTTTTCGTAGTTTGCAAAGTAGCCTTCCACCGGCATGAGCCGCAGCAGGCAGAACACCAGCGTCACAATGACGAACAGGGTCAGAATGGAACGCCCGATGCGTTTTGCGAGATATTGCACCATAGCTGTGCACCTCTCTTTTCTTTATAAATACAGATAAGTATAGAATAACGCAAAATCTTACGTTTGGAAAGTGATTTGTCGTTTTTTGATCGAAAGTTGTTGAAATGCCGTTTTCCGCTGCGGCCCTTCCGGTGAAAAAGTAAATCGGAAAAATCCGCAGATTTTTCCGATTTACAACTAAAAATAAATTTCTGCTGAAAAACATCCAGAGCGTCAGCGGAGGATATTCAAATCAAAAACTCACCGCGCATCCCGGTTGGCGTTATACTCATCCATGGAAACGTAATGGTCGAGGATGTGCACGCCCTTCAGACGGTTGGTGGAAAGGCCTGTGGGCGCGTACTGGCCCTCCCACAGGTTCAGGCGGGTGGCAATGTAGGGCGGCACCGGCATCCCCAGCGGGATGACCAGCGCGTTCTCAATGAGGAAAGCTTCGGCATCCGCAAAGGCTTCGTACCGGGCATCCAGATCTTCGGTGATGGTCTTGGCGTTCTCCACCATGGACATGTACTGCATCACGAGTTCGGCGGTCTCGCCGGTCACGATGCCGTCCTCCACGCCGGTGCGCAGGAAGCTGTAGCAGGTGCCACGGTCGCCGGCTTCCTGATAGAAGGGGTACACCTCGGTCTCGGGGTCGGAGTAATCGGCACCCCAGTAGTAGGACATCAGCTGGTAGGCACCCACCCGGCGCACCGCATTCAGGAAGTTGTCGGACGGACCCTGCGTGATGATGATGCTGATGAAGTCGAAGCCGTCGTTCAGCACGGCTTCCACCTGCTGCTTGAACACCTGACACTGCTTGTCCCAGTCCACCACAGCGGGGTTGTACGGATACTGGATCTTGATGGGGAAGGTGACACCGGCGGCGGTCAGCTCTTCCACGGCGGCATCACGGTACTCTTTGGCCTTGGCTTCGTCAAAGAAGTCGGAGAGGTTTGCAAGGCCGCCGCACTCAGTATAATCCACGCCTTTGCTGTTGGCACAGAAGGACGGCGGAGTGATGGTGTGCAGCTTGTAGTTATCGTAGCCTTCCGGCGCGGTGACGGCCAGCGTCACAGACGGATTGATGGCATACAGGAAAGCCCTGCGGAAGTTGGTGGAGTTGATGGCCTTGGCCCAATTGTCCGGCTCGTACTGGGCATCCACGCCGGTCACGGTCCAGTTTGAGAACTCGTGGCGGTAGGGCAGGAAGTTGAAGATGTAGAAGTAGCTCTTGCCGGTTTCCGGGCGCTCCATGGAAACCATGTCCTTGGTGGTGTCGTCGGCCAGCCAGCTGTCCAGAATGTCGGAGCTGATGGTAGCCTGATCGATCTCGCCGCGCTTGACCATCTCCGGGCCGCTGATCAGCTCTTCCTGATTGTAGATGTAGCGCACCGTGTCGATGTAAACGCTGTCGGCATCGTAGTTTTCGGGGTTCTTCTTCATCACCCAGTTTTCCAGCGGAGTGTACTCGGCCAGATAGAACGCGCCGCAGCTGCAGGCGGTCTCGGCACTGGTGCAGAACTGGTCGGCAAACTCCTCCAGCAGCGGGCCGTAGGCAGGCTCGTAGGGAGCATAGCTCAACAGGCTGAGGAAGCCAGGAAAGTCGAAGTTCAACGTGTAGGTCAGGGTGTGGTCGTCCACAGCCTTCACGCCCACTGTGGAAAAATCCACAGCCGGGTATTCGGTGGTGGTGCCGTCGGCGGCAGCGGCGGTCACGGTGCCGTTGGCATCAATGGCGTAGGTGGTGCCGTCCTCGGCCACGGTGCCGTTATTGGCGTTGTTGCGGTAAACGCAGTAGTTATAGTAGTCGTCCGCACCGGCCACATAGGGGGTGACAAGGCTTGCAGTGGAGGATGCGTAGTCCGGGTCCAGCACATAGGCCAGCGCATCCACAAAGTCCTGCGCGGTCACAGGGCCAAGCACCTCGCCGTTGCAGTCCACCCAGTTCTCATCCCGCAGGTGGAACGTCCAGGTCAGGCTGTCGGCATCCCACTCCCAAGCAGTGGCAAGGCCCTCCCGGATCTTGCCGCGGTTGTCGTACTCCACCAGCGTGTCGATGCACTGGGTGCCGTGGTAAAGGTCCGGGTCAGCTGAGCAGACCAGATAGTTCAGGGTGGCGGGCTGACGGGAATACAGCACGGTGTAGGTGGAGCTGCTGCCGGCAGCGCCGGTGCTGCCGCCATTGGAAGCGGAAGAGCCGCCGCAGCTGCTCAGCAGACCAGCCGCTGCTACAGAAAGGACGGCTGCGCCGCTGCCTTGCAGGAACTGGCGGCGGGAGATGGAATGAGCCATAGTAAAATCCTTCTTTCGTAAGATCTTGGCAAAAGCTTGCTTCGTGCTTTGGGATAAGAAAGGGGTAACGGAAATAGCTCCGTTACCCCTTTGTAACAGTCGGTGGCCACGGTGCGTGGTCTTATGGTCAGTATAGCATTGAATCTGTGCGCCGTCAATCGTTTTTCGGTGTGTCGGGCACATCCTTTTCTGCGGTGTTTTCCGGTGCGGCAGCAGGGGCTTCGTCCAGCGCGGCGGGGGCTGCTTTTTCCGGGGTCAGTGCTGTGATGACGGAACCGGCCGCAGCAGGCACGGCAGCGGCCACGGCGGTTTCCGCGGGGGCGGCAGCGGTCTCGGCAGAAACAGCGGCACCGGCTTCCTCCGCTGTCTTTGCGGCCTCCTCGGCAGCCTTTTTGGCTTCCCGCTCCTCCCGCAGCTGCTTTGCCTTGGCAGCGGCTTCTTCCTGCCGCTTTTTGGTGCGGGCCTTGATGCGGCACACGGTGCACACACCATCCACACTGCCCGGCGCAATGGGCTTGCCGCATTCCTTGCACAGGGTCTTGGTGCATTTGTGTACACTTACCGGGCCAAGGGTGGTGAGCTGGCGCAGCTTCATGCCGTCGATGCCATGGTTGGAGCAGGAGGCCACGCACACCTCGCACTCGCTGCACTTCCACGGCGTGATGACGATGCGGGTCTGGCCGTCGGGCAGGTCCTCCAGCTTCAGCGCACCGGCGCGGCAGGCTTTTTCGCACTTGCCGCAGCCAAAGCATTTATCGGTAAAGTTGGGCAGGTAGTAGCCGTACTTCAGCGGCGTTTCCATGGATGCCTTCAGCTGCTTTGTGCGCTGGTGCAGCAAAAGGCGGAAATCCACACCGCCGTCGTCCTCGCTGTGCAGGCCGGGCAGCATCTGCAGCAGCTTTTTGGTGCCGCTCTTGGAGCCGTGGCTCACCTGCTCAAACATTTCGCGGCGGCTCAGCTCCTTTACGTGATAGGGCGCTTCGTCCTGCTCGTAGGCCAGAGTGAACCGTGCCTCGAACATGGGCTGGCCAAAGAAATCCACAAGCCTTGTCAGCTCCTTGCGCAGCTGGGCGGCGCACAGGTCGTTCTCACATTCACCGCAGGGGGTCAGGTCCAGCACGATCTTTTTGTTCAGGGCAAGGTAGGCCAGCGTCTCCCATGTGAGGGCCGCAATGCAGGTGCGCACCACGCTATTTTTGCGGGTGGATTTTTCACAGCCGATCCAGATGGTGTCATTGTCGGTATCGGCGGCAGAGGTGTCCCGCTGCACCTGCTCCGGCGAAGGGATGATGCAGCCGCTGCGGCAGGCAGAGACGCACAGGCCGCACTCGGTGCAGGGGTCCCAGTCCTTGACGAGGTTCGGGCGGGTAAAGATCTGTTCGCCATAGGGGCAGATATCCTTGCACTCGGTGCAGGGCTTGCGATGGGGATGCAGGTTCCAGCACTGGCGGCGGTTGATCTCGGGATGGGTAGTTTTCATCAGCATATCCATCGCGGTGCGTGTAAAAAAGCCCATAGTTTACTCCTTTTCCACAACCGAAGTGATGTTTGCGTGGTCGATCAGGAAACGCTGCACCTTCTGGGTGGTCACGGCAGAGGCCACAGCGTCCCGGCTGAGCACATTGCGGATCTCGGCTTCCGGGGTATCGTGCAGCTTGGCAAGGCGGGCGTATTCGGCATCCACCTCGGCGTTGGACACGGTGATCTGCTCTGCTTCGGCAATGGCCCGCACGGCAAGGAGGCTGCGCATCTTGCGCTCTGCGTCCCGGCGGAAGGCGGCGCGCACCTCGTCCGGTGTGGTCTGGCCTGCCTTGCAGTACAGCTCCATGGTCATCTTGCTGCGGCGCAGCCGTTCGCGCAGGGCGTTCATGTCATGGTCGGCATTCTGGTCCAGAATGGCGTTATCCAGCTCCGCCGTCAGGTTGGCACCGGCCATGCCCAGCAGGGCGGCTCCGGCAATTCGGTCGGCGTTGGCCTCGTGGGAGCGGCGCTTTTTCTCGCGGATGCTCTCCTTCAGGGCATCCACCGTATCAAAGCCCAGTGTCTTGGCAAAGGCATCGTCCAGCGGTACAGGCTGCTTCTGCTCCACGGTGTGCAGGGTGATGGCGAACTGTGCTGTTTTGCCGGAAAGCTCCGGCACCCGGAACTCGGCGGGATAGGTAAAATCGAACCGGAAGCTCTCGCCTGCCTTGTGGCCGTACACGGCATCCTCGGCGGCGGGCATCAGCTGACCGGTGCCCAGCACCACCGTGACGTTTTCCATTCGGCTGTCCGGGATGGGTGCGCCGTCCATGAAGCCCTCAAAATCCAGCGTTACACGCATCCCGCGTGCGGCGGGCAGCTCCACCGGCAGAAAGGGGGCGTGGGTGCGGGTGAGGTTTGAAGCCTCCAGCTCCACGGCCTTTTCCGATACCGGGCGCACCCGGCGGGTGAATTCCAGCCCCTTGTATTGGCCCAGCGTGACCTTGGGCAGGGCGTTTGCATTCTGTTCCATGGGAAATACTCCTTTTATATCCAAAGCATTTGCAATTTAAAGTCCATGTCCGGCAAGCCAGGCTTCCGCCACCTGCGAGAACATTTCGGGGTAGAGGGCATCCTCCTGCGCGAAGGCATCCAGATAATATTCCACCTCAGCCCGGTCGGCAGGCTCGGTGCGCTCCCACACGGTGAACACGGTGCCGTTGCCCATGTCAAAGCTGGCGGCCTGCGTAAAGTGCGCATCCCGCGCGGCGCAGAAGAGGGCATTCCACCGGCCGGAGAGCTCACCGCCGCTGACAAAGGTCTGGGGGAGCGGCTCTGCGGTGAGCACGTACTTTGCCTCGAAGAACCGCACCGGGAACTCGTGGGTGCCCGGGATGGAGATGCCGGCGGCCAGCTTGCCCTGCAGCTGGATGTCCGGCAGGGCGGCGTACTGGAATATGTCCGAGTTGTACAGCATATCGTGGGGGATCATGTAGGCGAACTCGCCCTTTTCCGCATCGCAGTGGGCATCGATCCAGTCGTCCACGCGCTGGATCTGGGCGGCATCGGTGCGGTCGTAGGTGAGCTTGTCCAGCCGGACGAATTCCGACACGGCCTTGAGGGGAAAATGATCCACCACAAAGCCCGGCAGAGCAACGGTGGTCAGCGGCGAGCAGCGCACGGACACCGCAAACACCATGGTAAAGCCCCAGTAGCAGAGCTTGACGGCGGTGTGCTTTTTCAGGCCGTCGGCCAGTGCGGCGGAACCAACGAGGAACAGCAGCAGCCACCCAGGCACGAACAGCAGCATCTGGTGGGAGCCGGTGTTCTGTACCCGGGTAAACAGCACAAGGCTCACCAGCAGCTCTGCCCCTGCAAGGCAGGGCAGGGCAGGCAGACGGCGTTTTGCGGCAAACCACAGCCCCATTCCGATGAGGATGAAGTTCAGCAAACCGATGCGCAGTGTCTGTGCGGCCAGCTCCAGCGTGATGCCGCCGAAGTTGTAGTAAGAGTAGCGCCCGGCGTAGTCAAAGCTTAAAATTTTGCGCACCATGGGCAGAAGCAGCAGCACCATGGCCCCGGCCGCACACAGGCCGAACACCACCAGCCGTACCATGCGGTGCACAGCGCGGCTGGGCTGGCCATCTTTTGCCAGCCGGATGCTGGAAACTGCCAGCATCAGCACGTAGGCAAAGCAGTAGCCCACCACAAAATATAAGTACCAGCGCCGGGTGAGGATGATGCCCGCCGTGGCGGCGAAGATGAGCAGATAGCGGGGCAGGTCGATGCCGTCAAAGCGGTAGTCCAGTGTGAGCAGCATAAGCATGAAGGCAAAAATCAGCCCGAACCAGTCCGGCTGGCCCAGCACCGCCGACATGCGCACGAACGGGAAGGTAGCGCACCACGAAAAGCCGATGAGGAAATACCAGAACCGGTTCTTTACCCGTAGCATCCGGCCCACCTTGACCGTCAGGCCCGCCAGCAGCACCAGCAGGCTGGGCAGTACGCTGAATACCTGACAGAATGCGTAGTCGTCGCCGGTCTTGCCGCTCAGGCAGAACGGAAACTCGGTGAACAGGGTGATGAAATTCGTATAGTCCTCGGTGACGGAATCGAGGAGAAACCGGAAGCCTGCGCCTGTGCTCTGGGCAAAGGCGGCTTCGGCATGATACTGCTTTAAAATGTAGTTCACATAGTCCCAGTGGTAGAGGAAGGTGCGGCTGCCGAGGACCCAGTAAAAGTAAAGCACGGCCGCTGCCCACAGGCCCACCAGCACCGCCTTGTGGAACAGGTCCAGCTCCACACCGGCCCGGCGCAGCACCAGCAGCGCCAGTGCAAACAGTGCTGCATTGCACCACAGGCTCACCAGCGGGAAAAACAGGCTGCTGCCCGGTGCGGCAAGGCCGAATACAATAAGCGCCAGTGCCCCGGCAGCAAGGCCCAGCCAGACCTTGCCAAGGACAGACAGACGGGAAACGATTCCACTCATCCCAAAAACCTCTCAGCTGCAGAATATCACAGCTACAGTATAGCAAGCAAAATCTGCACTGTCCAGCCGCTGTGCACGGAAAACAACAAAATGTCCCGCCGCTTTGAACGCAGACGGGACATTTTGAAACGAATATTACTTGTTGGAATTGGCTGTGGCCTTTGTGCTGCGGGCAGCGCGGCGCTTTGCGTTCAGGGCTTTGTTGGCGCTGATGCGGGCCGCATCGGGGTTCGGGGCCTCCGGCGCAAGGCGCAGCAGGCAGCTGCCCATGGCAGGCAGGTCTACTGTAAGGGTATAGTCCCGACCAAACACACCGCCATCGGTGGTGTGAAGCTTTGTCTTGCGGCGGCCCTTCAGTGCACCGCCCCACTCGGGGGATTCGGTGTTCAGCACCTCCTCGGCGCTGCAGGGAAAGCGCAGATACAGCGGGAACTTTTTGTGGGCGTGGTCCTGCGTGTTCATGATGCACAGCAGGTTTTCGCCCCGGCCCTTGCGCAGCCATGCGTACACGCCCTCGCTGCGGCTCTCGCAGGCCACCCACTCAAAGCAGTCGGGGTTGTACTCGCCATCGTAGAGTGCAGGCTCAGTGGAATACACCCGGCACAGGTGGGCAAAGTATTTCTGGAACGCATCGTGGAAGGGGTATTTCAGCAGGTCCCAGTCCAGCTCCCGTTTTTCGTCCCACTCCCGGAAGTGTCCCATCTCGTTGCCCATGAAGTTCAGCTTCTTGCCCGGGTGCATATACATATAAAAATAGAGGGTGCGCAGCTGGGCGCATTTTTCCGCATAGGTGCCCCACAGCTTATCAATGATGGTCTTTTTGCCGTGCACCACCTCGTCGTGGCTCAAGGCCAGCAGATACAGCTCGTTGTAGAAGTAGTGCATGCTGAAAACGATCTTGCCGTAGGCATTTGGCCGCTC
Organism: Faecalibacterium sp. AM43-5AT; assembly: GCF_003603345.1. Lineage (NCBI taxonomy): Bacteria > Bacillati > Bacillota > Clostridia > Eubacteriales > Oscillospiraceae > Faecalibacterium > Faecalibacterium sp. AM43-5AT. The sequence continues at coordinate 228,337 of NZ_QVGZ01000002.1, read as the reverse complement.
ACCGAAAGGGGTAGCAAAATAGTCCAGCGTATCATGCATCCAGCCCATATCCCACTTGTAGTCAAAGCCCACGCCGTCGTAGCGGGTGGGAGCTGTCACCTTGAGGAAGTTGGTGGAGTCCTCGGCGGTGTAGATGCCGGTGGGCCAGAGCTCGTTCAGGCCGTGATTCAGGCTGCGCAGAAAGTTCACGGCACCCTCGTTCACGCCGCGGTTCGGGTCGCCCTGCCAGTACAGCGCGCGGGAGATGGCATCCATACGGATGCCATCGCAGTGGTATACGTCCATCCACAGGGCGGCAGCGCTGTTCAAAAAGCTGCACACCTCCCGGCGGTAGTAATTGAAGTTGCAGGTGCCCCACTCGCTGTGGCCCACATCGCTGTCGTACTCGTAGAGGTAGGTGCCGTCAAACTTTGCCAGAGCGTCGGCGTTGGCGGCAAAGTGCACCGGCACAAAGTCCATGATGACGCCGATGCCCATGCGGTGGCAGGCGTTGACGAAGCCGGCAAACTGGGCGGGGGTGCCGTAGCGGCTGGTGACGGAAAAATAGCCGGTGGTCTGGTAGCCCCAGCTGCCGTCAAAGGGATGCTCTGCCAGCGGCAGCAGCTCCACATGGGTAAAGTGATGGTCCAGCAGCCATGGGATCAGCTCCTTGGCCAGCTCCTCATAGTTGTACCAGCCGTCTGAGCCGTCCTCCTGCTTGCTGCCGGGCTTGTGCCGCCAGCTGCCAACGTGCATCTCGTAGATGTTCAGCGGGCGGTTGCGGCATTTGTCGCGGCGCTCCATCCATGCGCTGTCGTCAAAGTGGAAGTCCAGCTTTGCCAGACGGCTGGCCGTGCCCGGCCGCAGCTCTGTGGAAAATGCGTAGGGGTCGCTGCGCATCACCACACTGCCGTCGGCACCATGCACCCGGTATTTATAAAGGTCGCCCTCTGCAAGGCCGGGGACGAATGCGCTCCACACGCCGGTGTCGGCTTTTTCCATGGGCACGCCTGCCTCCCAGCCGTCGAAGCCGCCGCAGACTTCCACTGCCGTGGCACCGGGGGCCCACACTGCAAAGCGCCACCCTTCGGTGCCGTTGTCAGAGCAGGGATGCGCACCAAGGATGCGGTAGGCATCAAAGCAGTCTCCATTGAAGAATTCACGGGGAATGGCGGGGTAATTCATGCAAAGATCTCCTTACATTCTATGATAGGCAGCGCCCGGCGGCACTGCATGTGACACAGGTGTTTGGGCAATATATCCAATAAGAACAAGACGAAATGGGGCACAATGGCTGATATTCTTGTAGATTCTTGACAAAAATCGGCAAAAATTAACATGTTTTACAGATTCTGTGCTATACTATTCCTGCCGCCGCAGTGGGCGGCGGTTGATTTTTTTGTATGGGAGCGGTATGAACAATGGCTTGGTATGACAACGCGGTATTCTATCACATCTATCCTCTGGGGCTGTGCGGCTGCGCACATGAGAACGACGGGCAGGCGGTGCCCGGCGCGTTTAATAAACTGAACACATGGGCTGAGCACGCAGCGGACCTTGGCTGCACGGCCATTTATATCGGCCCGCTGTTCGAGAGCGGCTCCCATGGCTATGACACCATCGATTACCGGCTGGTAGACCGCCGTCTTGGCACGAACGCAGAGTTCAAGGACTTTGTGGCCCGGTGCCATGCCCGGGGCCAGAAGGTGATCGTGGACGGCGTGTTCAACCATGTGGGCCGCGATTTCTTTGCGTTTCAGGATCTGAAGGCAAACCGCGAGAACGCCCGCTATAAGGACTGGTTCTGCGATGTGAATTTCTGGGGCAACAACGAGTACAACGACGGCTTTTCCTACGGAAACTGGGGCGGCTTCAATCTGCTGGTCAAGCTGAACCAGCGCAACCCGGAGGTGCAGAACTACCACTACGATACCATCCGCTTCTGGGTGGATGAATTTGATATTGACGGCATCCGTCTGGACGCAGCCGATGTGCTGGACTTTGACTTTATGCGCGGTCTGCGCCGCCTTGCCAACGAGGTAAAGCCAGAGTTCTGGCTCATGGGCGAGGTGATCCACGGCGATTACAGCCGCTGGGCAAACCCGGAGATGCTGCACTCGGTGACCAACTACGAGCTGCACAAGGGCCTGTGGAGCGGCCACAACGACCACAACTATTTCGAGATCGCCCACACCATGCGCCGTCTGCAGGGCCTGTGCCACGATACCCGACTGTATCTGTTCTCGGACAACCACGATGTGGAGCGCCTGCCCAACAAGCTGCGCAACCGGGAGCACATCCGCCACATTGCAATTCTAGTATATACGCTTTGGGGCATTCCGTCCATCTATTATGGCTCAGAATTTGGCATTGAAGGCAAAAAAGAGTGGGGAAGCGACTGGCCGCTGCGCCCCTGTCTGGAGCTTTCCGACTTCAAGGACGCTGAGAACACCAACCCTGTCACCAGCGTGTATGCCGCACTGGGCAGACTGAAGGCGGAGCTGCCGGAGCTGACCGACGGCGAGGTGAAAGAGCTGCAGCTCACCACCCAGTGCTATGCCTTTGCCCGGGTGCTGGATGGAAAGGCCTGCGTCGTGGTGCTGAACAACGGCGACAGTCCCGCACAGCTGGAATTCCAGCTGCCGGTGGAGGCATCCTCTGCAAAGGACCTGTTGGCCGACACGGTGGGCGCACAGCCCGTTTTGACCAGCATGGAGTGGGGCCGCATGAAAGTGCAGCTGCCCTCCAATTATGCTACCATCCTGCAGCTGGAAAAGTAAACGCATTCTTGCATGATCCGCCGTCTTTTGCTACAATAAGAGCATAATACCGTAAAGCGGAAAGGAAGCTTTGAAAACCATGAATGCAGCGCAGCGCAGAGAATCCATTCTGAAACGGCTCAGCGGGGCCGAAGCACCGGTCAGTGCCAGCGCACTGGCGGCTTTGCTGGGGGTCTCGCGCCAGATCGTGGTGGGGGATGTGGCTCTGCTGCGGGCAGGCGGTGCGCAGATCGATGCAACGCCCCGGGGATATCAGCTGCACCCGGCGGAAAAAGGCTATACCGCCATTCTGGCCTGCGTGCACAGCACCGAGGACGAGATGCGCACCGAGCTGTACACCGTGGTGGATCAGGGCGGCATCGTGGTGGATGTGGCCGTGGAGAACAGCCTGTATGGCGAGCTGCGCGGCAACCTGAACCTTGCCAGCCGCTACGATGTGGACAACTTCATCCAGCAGGCCAAGGACACGCCGGAAGCGCTTTTGAGCCGCATGACCGGCGGCGTGCATCTGCACACCCTGCACTGCCCGGATGCCGGGAGCTTTGAGCGCATCAAAAAAGAGCTGGAAGAAAAAGGCATCCTGTACCGCAAGGAGTGATGCGGATGGGGATAGACCCAGTATAAAAAAGGCTGAGGGCCTTGTCTATCCGCAAAACAGGAAAATGGTTGGATAATCAACGAAAAAGCAAAAGAGGTGGGTCTTCTGGATATTCGCATTGAAAAAACGGAGCGTGCCATCAAGCAGGCATTCATGGAGCTGCGGGCGCAGAAACCGCTGGAAAAGATCAAGGTCAAGGAACTGTGCGATCTGGCCTGCATCAATAAGTCCACCTTTTATGCGCATTATCAGGATATCTATGCGCTGGCCAACGCCATGGAGGACGAAATGGTGGAGGTGGTGGTGGAAAGCCTGCCGCAGCTGACCGCCCGTGATGTAAGCGAGCGCACCGAGTGGCTGACCCGGGAAATGTTCCGGGCGTTTACCCGGAAGCAGACCGAGATCGGCATTCTGTTTTCCGGCTCCCGTCAGGGGCTGTTCATCAACCGCGTGGAAGCTGCAATGAGCAAATGCATCTCGGAGAGCGACCCCTCGTTTGATGCCGATGTGGTGCGTAAGATCGTGCTTTCCTTCTGCGTGCAGGGCTGCTACTACACCTTCACCAGCTACTGCGGCCAGATGGACGAAAAGCGGCTGGTGGCTCTGCTTGCGTCCATTGCACGCGCGGCACAAAAGATCCGGATGTAACACAACAATTTAGAATGCCCGCCGCGTGCGCTTTGGGCATGAATAGCGGAAAAATAATTTTAATAGAGCAATGCCGGGCGGTCTGCGGACCGCCCGGCATTGCATTTTCACAGATGGAGCTTGGACGGCAAGGGGCGGATGCCGCGCCTGCTTCCTATGGAAGCGGCGGCGCAGCGGGGGAAAAGCTAGCCCTCTCAGCCTCGCTCCGCTCGGCAGCTCTCCCAAAGGGAGAGCCCTTGGCAGGGCGGCAAGGTTTCCAGCTCAACTGCGAAGTTTCCAGTTTCGCCAGAGCCTCTCCCTTTGGGAGAGGTGTCAACGCAGGTGACGGAGAGGGTTCCCTCTCGTGAAAAAGTAGATCGGGAAAATCCGCAGATTTTCCCGATCTACAAATTATAGAATATTCTTTCCGCTATTCATGCGCAAAGCAAAGCGGAGCGCATTCAAAATGGTCTGGCGTTACACGCCGGAAGCACCGTAGTTTGCCAGCACACGGGCCGAAGGATCGTTGACGTTGCAGTTCGGCCATGCCTTGTTGGGCATCCAGAAGCCCACGATGGTGCGGCTCTGGTCGTGGTAGTACTTCTCGAAAATTTCGCGGTAGAACAGGCTTTCCTTGGTGAACGGCATGCAGTGGGCCGAATAGTTTGCACGGCGCAGCTGGAACTCCTCGTCGGTGTAAAGGCTCTCGGCGTACTCCTTGATGTCGTCCACCATGCTGTGGCCTACAGCATCCGAGAAGGCGGCCTTTTCGCGCCACAGGATCTCCGGCGGCAGCCAATCGCCCTCAAAGGCCTTGCGCAGCAGATACTTGCCCTTGCCGTAGCTGTTCAGCTTTTTTTCCGGGTCAATGGCCATGACGTAACGCACAAAATCCAGATCACCAAAGGGCACGCGGGCCTCGATGCTGTTGGAGGAGATGCAGCGGTCGGCGCGCAGCACATCGTACATGTACAGCTCACGGATGCGCTTCTGGCTCTCCTGCTGGAAGGCATCGGCGGTGGGGGCGTAGTCGGTGTACTTGTAGCCGAATAGCTCATCGGAAATCTCGCCGGTCAGCAGCACGCGGACATCGGTCTGCTCGTGGATGGCCTTGCACAGCAGGTACATGCCCATGCTGGCGCGGATGGTGGTGATGTCCCAGGTGCCCAGCAGGCGGATGACCTCTTCCAGACTGTTGATGACCATATCCCGGTTGATGATGATCTCGTGGTGCTCGCTGCCCAGATATTCTGCGGTCTGGCGCGCATATTTCAGATCAATGGCATCGGTGTCCATGCCAATGGCAAAGGTGCGGATGGGCTTGTTCAGCTTCTTGGCGGCAATGGAGCACACCAGCGAGGAATCCAGACCGCCGGAGAGCAGGAAGCCCACAGGGGCATCTGCGTCCAGACGCTTCTCTACGCCTGCGATCAGCTTTTCGCGGATGTTCCGCAGCACGGTGTCCATGTCATCCTGCATGGGGGCGGGCACATCGGCAATGTCCTCATAGCGGACGAAGCGGCCATCACAGTAGTAGCTGCCAATGGGGAAGGGCCGGATGTCGTCGCACCAGCCAATGAGGTTCTGCATCTCGGAGGCGAATGCGATCTGGTGGCTGGACTTGGAGTAGCCGTAGAACAGCGGACGGATGCCGATGGGGTCACGGGCGGCGATGAGCCGGTCCTTGCGGGAATCGTACAGGATGAGCGCGAACTCGGAGTCCATGTGGCGGAACATATCCAGACCGTACTCATAGTACAGCGGCAGCAGGATCTCACAGTCGCAGTCGGACTGGAACTTGTAGCCGCGGCGCTTGAGGATCTCTTTCTCAAAGCGGAAGCCGTACAGCTCGCCGTTGCACACCACGCAGTCGGCACCGCGGTAGAAGGGCTGCATGCCTTCCGGGGTCAGGCCCATGATGGCAAGGCGGCCAAAGCCCATCAGACCGAAAGGCCCTTCCACCACACGCTGGTCGTCCGGGCCGCGCATGGCCGTGCGCAGCAGGTATTCCTTGAATTTGGCGGCACTCAGATCGTGCCCGGTATAGCCCATAACACAACACATATTTCTTACCCCTCTTTTTTCAATAAAAAAATACGGCAGCTCATTCATCCCAATCGCTAGGACGAATATGCTGCCGTATCCGTGGTGCCACCTAAATTACCGGCATAAAACCATGCCAGTCACTTTTGTGCGCTCTCCCCGTTGAAAGCACTGCCGCGATAACGAGCGGCGCACGTCGGCCCCTACTGCTGCACAAACAGGTTCAGGGGGAAGCTTGCGGGTGTTCGTTCGGGTTTCGCTCTCTGCGCGGCTTCCACCTACCCGCACTCTCTGAAAGAGGACATTGAAACCTTACTTTTCCCGGTCAACGCTTTTTCTTGCATGCATTGTATCACGGCTTTTTGTCCGTGTCAACACAGCAGGCGCATTTTTGTGCGGTTTGACCATCAGAGTCGGACTGTTCCTCTTTTTGGGCGCAGTGGCGGCACAAACCATACAGAACGCTGCCCTCGCACTGCAGGGTAAAGCCATGCTCTGCCATCAGGTGGGCGCGCACTTCGTCCATGAAGTGGCAGTCCAAATGATAGATGCGTCCGCACTGCACGCATTTGAGGTGCAGATGCTCCCGGCAGTGGCGGCCCTCGTCCACGTACTGGAACACGGCTTTTTCGCCCTTGTCGGCAACGTATTTCATGATGCGCTGCTCCCCGGCCAGCTTGTCCAGATAGCGGTACACCGTGGTGGGGTTGGGGCTTGCGCCCTGCTCTTCCAGATGCTCCAGAATGTTGGAAGCACTCACCGCGTGCTGCCGGTTGTTGATGAGATAATCTAAAATCAGTTGACGGGTCTTGGTATTGTAGCCGTCGCTTCGTGCCATAAGAGAGATCCACACCCTTTTCAATATTTTTTACATTGTAGCATATTTTTGTGTTGGATGCAAAAGAACCGGGCCAAAAGAAGCAGCATTGGCTACAAGCACAAAAAAACTTGTAGATTTTGGCAAAAATGAGACATAAAAATTAGATAAAACATAAAACGCGCCAAAGTTCATAAAAAAGTATTGTAATAATTGCCCTATTATGAAATAATAGAACTGGAATACTACTTGGATTGCAGCAAGAATACAAGATGCTTTGAAGTTAAAAAGCATGCGCCCCAGAGTATTATAGGAGAAGAACCTTTTCCTTTGCAAGGGAAAAGGGAATAGGAGTTGTGCAGAACATGAAAGAAATGGAGTCGCAGACCAAACCGAGCCTGAAGCTGCAGGCATACCAGTACCTTAAGACCAAGATCCTGAACTGCGAGTACCGGCCCAACGAGTTTTTGAACGAGCAGAAGCTTTGTGCCGAGATGGGCAACATCAGCCGCACCCCCATGCGGGATGCTCTTGGCCGCTTGGAGCAGGAAGGCCTGATCACCATTCTGCCCAAGAAGGGCCTGATGGTTTCCGGCATCACCGAGGAGGACGTGCACAGCATGTTCGAGATGCGCCTGCTGGTGGAGCCTTACGCCCTGCGTACTTATGGCAGCGGCATCCCGCGGGAACAGCTGGAGACATTTGCCGAGTTGATGCATCACCCGGACAGCATCACCGACTTCTGCGAGTCGGACGATGAGTTCCACGAACTGCTCATGAGCACTTTGCCCAACAAGTACCTGCGTTCGGCGTATGACCGCATCACCGGTCTGAACACCCGCTTCCGCATCATGACCGGCAAGGTGAGCATGATCAATCAGGAGCAGACCTGTGACGAACATCTGGAAATTCTGGATGCCGCTCTGGCCGACAACTGGGACAGTGCTGCAGATTCCCTGCAGCACCATCTGGAGCTGGCCCGCGATAAGGCTGAAAGCGTGATCAAGGTCATCCGGCTGTGGTAAAAACTGCATAAAAAAGACCGTTGCACGAAAAACGTGTGACGGTCCTTTTTGTTATGAAACTCCCCCAGCCGCCTGCGGCGACAGACCCCTCAGAGATGGGGCCTTAAAGCCTCCCTCTTTGAGGGAGGTGGCATCGCGCAGCGATGACGGAAGGAGTCACAGCGCGTCCAGCTCCTTTTGCAGTTGTGCCAGAGAATCGCGGATGGGCAGCCTCTGCGGGCAGACGGCTTCGCACTTACCACAGCGCACACAGTGCAGGGCCTTTTCGCTGTCCGGGAAGCGGGTGGTCCACTGGGCCTTGATGGCATCCTTCTGGCCGAACATGCCCAGCTTGTTCCAGATGCTGAAATTGTCCGGGATGTCCACCCCCATGGGGCAGGGCATACAGTACCGGCAGCCGGTGCAGCCAATCTTGATGCGGCGGTGCAGCTCGTTGGCTACGCTTTCCACAGCGGCATTTTCGGCGGGGGAAAGCGGTTCAAAATGGCCAAAGGTGGCAAGGTTGTCGGTCAGCTGATCCTCAGCACTCATGCCGGAGAGGATCACATGCACGTTTTTGTGGCTGCCCACCCAGCGCAGCGCCCAGGAGGCATCGGTGGCATCCGGACGCAGGGCGTGCAGCGGTGCGGCGGCATCTGCAGGCAGGGATGCCAGCGTGCCGCCCTTGATGGGCTCCATGATGATAAGCGGCACGCCGCATTCTTCGGTCAGCTGATAGCCCCGGTCGCCGGAGATCTCCTCGGCACGGTCGTCCCGGTCCAGATAATTGTATTGCAGCTGGCAGAAATCCCACGGCTGGTCGCGCAGAATATACTCAAATCCGGCAGAGTTGTCATGGCAGGAAAACCCAAAGTTCCGGATGTGTCCTGCGGCCTTCTGCTGCCACAGCCAGTCCACAAGGCCCATGGCTTTTGCCTTTTCGTACCGGGCCTTGTGCAGGGAGTGCAGCAGGTAGAAGTCGATGTAGTCCACGCCCAGCCGCTGCAGCTGCTCTTCAAAAATGCGCTTGGCATCGTCCAGGCTTTTGCAGTTCCACAGCGGCATTTTGGTGGCAAGATAAAAGCTGCTGCGGTCCCATTTGGCGATCACGCGGCCCACAAACGGCTCACTCTGGCCGTTGTGATAGGGATAGGCAGTATCGAAGTAGTTGACACCGGCGGCCTTAGCGGTGTTCAGCAAAGCTTCGGCGCGCTCTTCGTCAATGGTGCCGTCGGCTTTGATGGGAAAGCGCATACAGCCGTAGCCCAAAAGGGAAGTGCGGATGTTGTTTTTGTTCCAGTTGCGGTGCTCCATAAACTCTCTTTTTGCGGCAGAGGGGACAAAGGCTCTGCCGCTCCTCCTGTTGAGGATAGTATAACATAGTTTTTGAATGCAGAAAAGATACGACGATGACGATTTAGAATGCCCTCCGCTTCGCTCTGGGCATAAACAGCGGAAATCATATTTGCAGCTCCGAAACGACTGCGGTCGTTTCGGAGCTGCTTTTTCACCATAGAGTTGTAGCGTCAAATGCATTTTCCTACCGCACAGATGCCACTTGCCTTTACCGCCCCTTCCCGTGAAAAAGTGTTCAGAAAATGTCCGCAGACATTTTCTGAACACAAATTAAAAATAATAATTCATCTAAACATGCCTAGAGCGCAGCGGAGGGCATTCCAATCATCAAACAAAAAAAGATGCCCGCACCTTTCGGTACGGGCACCTCATTGTTCAAGAATGAACGACTCTCAGAAGAGGTTCAATTACTTGACCTCGACCTTAGCGCCAGCCTCGGTCAGCTTCTTCTGGATGTCCTCAGCCTCAGCCTTGGAGACCTTCTCCTTGACAGCCTTGGGAGCGCCATCGACGATAGCCTTAGCTTCCTTCAGGCCCAGACCGGTAATCTCCTTCACCAGCTTGATGACCTGCATCTTGGTAGCGCCAGCCTCAGCCAGGATGACGTCGAACTCGGTCTTCTCTTCCTCAGCGGCAGCAGCAGCGCCAGCAGCAGCGGGAGCAGCAGCAGCAACAGCGGAAACACCGAACTCTTCGCAGTAAGCGTCGATCAGTTCCTTCAGCTCCAGAACGGACAGCTCCTTAACGGAGTCGATGATGGCAGTAATCTTCTCAGAAGCCATAGTAGTAACCCTCCAATATCAATGGTTTTGTTTGTTAGTTTCTTGTTTTGTTTAAGCAGCGGTCATGCAGCAATCAGGCTGCAGGCTCCTCCTGCTTGTCGGCATAAGCCTGCATTGCAACGGCCAGACCAGACAGAGTGCTGGTGAGGGCGCCTGCGAACATGGACAGCATGCCTTCGCGGTTGGGCAGCTTTGCGATTGCGTTGGTCTCGGCAGCGTCCATGACCTTGCCTTCCATGAAGCCAGCCTTCACGACGAACTTCTTGGACTTATCGCCATCCTGATACTTGCACAGGATGCGGGCAGCGGACATGGGATCCGCTTCGTGAGCAAAAGCGATAGCGGTATCGCCCTTGAACTGCTCAGCCAGGCCCTCCAGAGAGGTACCCTTGACAGCCAGACGCAGCATGGTGTTCTTCACGACCATGTAATCGACGCCTGCCTCACGCAGCTCCTTACGGAGCTTGGTGTCGTTCTCGACGTTAATGCCGCCGTAAGCGACGACGCAGCCGGAAACCGCACTCTCAAACTTTGCCTTCAGATCAGCGACATAAGCCTGCTTTTCAGAAAGAATCTTTGCACTGGGCATTCGGTTTCACCTCGTTTCAAAAACTTGTATCGAAAACCGGAGCAAGTATGAAAAAAGCCTCTTTCCCGCACTTGGTCGAGAAAGAGGCATAAAACAACTTTACGCACGTTTCTCGGCAGGCGGCATAGCCTTACACTGGACTCCAGTACCTGCTGTCTCAAAAACAGCATGATTATTTTACCGCAAACGTGCGGAGTTGTCAAGTCTTTTTTGAAATTTTCTGACAAAATTTTTCTGCCGCCCATACGAACGGCAGAAAAACGATCAGAACTTCAAATCAGACACCGTACTTCAGGGTGTTCAGACGGATGCCAGGGCCCATGGTGGTGGCGATGGTAGCGCTCTTGAAGTAGGTACCCTTTGCTGCAGCGGGCTTTGCCTTGGCAATAGCCTCCATCACAGTGTCCAGGTTGGTGTACAGCTTCTCTGCACCGAAAGAAGCCTTGCCCACGGGCACATGGATGATGTTCTGCTTGTCCAGACGGTACTCGATCTTACCAGCCTTGGCCTCGGAAACAGCCTTGCCCAGGTCGGGAGCAACGGTACCAGCCTTGGGGTTCGGCATCAGGCCGCGGGGGCCCAGGACCTTACCGAGACGGCCAACGCGGCCCATCATATCGGGAGTGGTCACGACAACGTCGAAATCCATGAAGCCGCCGGCGATCTTTGCGATCAGCTCGTCATCACCGACGATATCAGCGCCAGCAGCCTCAGCAGCGGCAGCTGCGGGACCCTTGGCGATTGCGCAAACGCGGACGGTCTTGCCAGTGCCGTTGGGCAGAACGACAGCGCCGCGGACCTGCTGGTCAGCGTGACGGCCGTCAACGCCCAGACGGACGTGCAGCTCAACGGTCTCGTCGAACTTGGCAGAAGCGGTCTTGCAAGCCAGCTCCAGAGCCTCGTTCACATCATATGCCTTAGTAGAATCGACCAGCTTTGCAGCGTCGACATAGTGCTTGCCATGTTTCATTGTATATCCTCCTGTGTGGTCATGCGGGCAGTTTTATGCCCTCCCACTGTTTATGTCTCAGCCCTCGACGGTGACACCCATGGAACGGCAGGTGCCGCGAACCATGCTGCATGCAGCTTCCAGAGAAGCAGCGTTCAGGTCGGGCATCTTGGTCTTGGCAATCTCTTCCACCTGAGCGGCGGTCAGAGAAGCAACCTTTTCCTTGTTGGGCTTGCCGGAAGCGGTGTTGATGCCAGCTGCCTTCTTGATCAGAACGGCTGCCGGAGGAGTCTTGGTGATGAAGCTGAAGGAGCGGTCAGCATACACAGTGATGACGACGGGGATCACATAACCCATCTGGTTCTTGGTACGCTCGTTGAACTCCTTGGTGAATGCCATGATGTTGACACCCTTCTGACCCAGAGCAGGGCCAACAGGGGGAGCCGGAGTTGCCTTGCCGGCCTCGATCTGCAGCTTAATGTAGCCAGTAACTTTCTGTGCCATAATAAATGCACCTCCAAAAATCTGTGGTGAGTTGCGGCACGGTGTCTCCGTGCCTCCCACGAGCATGTGCACAGTGCACACGCTCTATAAGAACCGCACTGCGGTCTTACCTTGGTAAACGATTTGTGCCGGTTGGTTACGGCAGCTCGACCTGACCGATCTCCACCTCTGCGGGGGTCTCGCGGCCGAACATGTTGACCTTGAGCTTCACTTTGAAGTTCTCGGTATCGATCTCCTCCACAAGGCCCATAAAGCCTTCCAGAGGACCGGCGGTGATCTGCACGGTGTCGCCGACGTTGAAGTCGACTGCCAGAGGTGCAGCCTTTTCCACGCCCATCTTCTCTACTTCTTCAGCAGAGAGGGGAACGGGCTTGGATGCGGGGCCGACGAAGCCGGTGCAGCCGCGCGTATTGCGCACCACGTACCAGGTATCGTCGTTCATCACCATTTTGACCAGAACGTAGCCGGGGAAGAGCTTGTGCTCCACCATCTTCTGCTTGCCGTTCTTGTCAATTTCGGGAACCATCTCGACGGGAACCTTGATATCACAGATCAGATCCTGCAGATGACGGTTCTCCACCATGGTCTGCAGGTCATTCGCGACCTTGTTCTCATAGCCGGAATAGGTATGCACTACATACCAAAGTGCCTCATTGGATTGTTCTTCCATTTTGGTCTGCCCTCCGTTTCAAGATGATTCTCAGGCGCCGATGATCAGGCCCAGGATGCCGCCGAAGATGGCATCCAGCAGGATCATCACGACCGCTGCGATGGCGACGGTCACGAGCACGACGATGGTGTTGGTCTTAACGTCCTCTTTGGACGGCCACACCACCTTCTTCAGCTCGCTCTTGGTGTCGCGGAAGAACTTGGCACACTTGCCAAAGAAGTTCTTCACAGCGGCCTTTGCTCTGGCCACAAAGCCCGGCTTGTTCTCGGTTTTGTCTGCCATGATGCGTCCGCCTTTCTTACTTGGTTTCGCGATGAACGGTGTGCTTCTTGCAGAAACGGCAATACTTCTTCATCTCGAGACGATCGGGGTTGTTCTTCTTGTTCTTCGTGGTGTTGTAGTTGCGCTGCTTGCACTCGGTGCAGGCCAGAGTGATTTTAACGGTCATTTGTTGACACCTCCATTATAACGGTTGTTTTGAACCTCCCTCGGGTTGCGGGTGGTACCTGTAAAACAGGCGCACTTAATAACCCCGCAAAAGAGGTGATATCATTGTACCACGCACTTTTCCATCCGTCAAGCGGAAATCTTCGATTTTTGGAAAGTTTTTTTGAAAAATATCTCTTTTACCCACCGGCAGCTTTTTGGCATTCTGCTTGCATCGCGCGCATAGATATTGTATAATAAGCCAGAACGGCATTTTTACCGGTTATATCCCACCCAGGTCTTGGGCTTTATAAATAGGAGAGAGTTATCATGCAGTCTGAAAAAATGTGCGTTGTGCTGCTGTTCGGCGGTATGTCCAGCGAGCACGAGGTCAGCCGCGTTTCTGTGGGCAACTTCGTCAACAACATTGACCGTGAAAAATATGAGGTGCTCACTGTGGGCATCACCAAGGAGGGCCGCTGGCTGTACACTGAGGCCACGGCCGCCCAGATGGCCGATGGCAGCTGGGAAGAGCTGGCAGGCAACATGGCCTGCGTCATCAGTCCGGACCGCGCCGACCACGGCATGATCCTGTTCACCCCGGAAGGCCATGTGGAAAAAGTGCATGTGGATGTTGTGATCCCGGTGCTGCACGGCCTGTGGGGCGAGGATGGCACGGTGCAGGGCCTGCTGGAGCTGGCCGGCATCCCCTACGTGGGCTGCGGCGTGCTGGCAAGCGCGGTGTGCATGGACAAAGCCGTGGCCAATGCTCTGTTCGAGGCCAACGGTGTGCCCCACACCAGATGGCTGGCTGCCGACCGCTGGGAGATCGAGTCCGATCTGGAAGGCGTGTGCGAGGGTGTGGAAAAGAAGCTGGGCTGGCCCGTGTTCGTCAAGCCCGCAAACGCCGGTTCCAGCGTGGGCATCTCCAAGGTGTCCAGCCGTGACGAGCTGAAAAAAGCCATCGACCTTGCACTGGAAAACGACCGCAAGGTGGTGTTTGAGGCCTTTGTGGACGGTCAGGAAGTGGAGTGCGCCGTGATCGGCTCCGACCCCGCCGTGGCTACCCGTCCGGGCGAGATCCTTGCCGGTGCCGAGTTCTATACCTACGACGACAAGTACAAGAACGGCGTGAGCCAGACCGTCATCCCGGCTCACCTGCCGGAAGCAAAGCTGGACGAGGTGAAGACCTACGCCGCCATGGCCTACACTGCCCTGAACTGCGAGGGCCTTGCCCGCTGCGATTTCTTTGTGGAAAAGGGTACTGGCCGGGTGCTGATCAACGAGATCAACACCTTCCCGGGCTTCACGTCCATCAGCATGTACCCCAAGCTGATGGAGCACGAGGGCCTGCCGGTGCCGCAGCTCATCGACCGGCTGATCGCGCTGGCGCTGGAAAGGAAGGAAAAGCAGCATGGATAACCGCCCGATCGGCGTATTCGACAGCGGCCTTGGCGGCCTGACCGGTGTGCGGGAGCTGCGCAAGCGCCTGCCCCACGAGGAGATCATCTATTTTGGCGATACCGGCCGCGTGCCCTATGGCAGCCGCAGCCCGGAGACCATCCTGCAGTATGCCCGTCAGGACGTGGCATTCCTGCTTTCTAAAAATGTAAAGTGCATCATGGCGGCCTGCGGCACCGTGTCCAGTACCTACCCGGCTGCAGAAGCGGCAAAGCTGCCGGTGCCCTATCTGGGCGTGGTGGATGCTGCCGCCCGGGAAGCAGCCTTTGCTACCCGCAACCGCCGCATCGGCGTGATCGGCACCGCTGCCACCATCCGCTCCCGCAGCTACGAAAAGCTGCTGCGTCAGCTGGTGCCGGGGGTGGAGATCACCGCCCGGGCCTGCCCGCTGTTCGTGCCGCTGGTGGAGGCCGGTTACGTGGACCACAGCGAGGAGAGCCGACAGCAGGTGACGAAGCTGGTGATCGCTCAGTACCTGACCGAGGTGCGTGAAGCCGGTGTGGACACCCTGATTTTGGGCTGCACCCACTACCCGCTGCTCAAGACCATGATCGGCGAGTTCATGGGCCAGAGCGTGACGCTGGTGGATCCGGCCAAGACCGCCGCCCACCATCTGGAACAGATGCTCTCCGAGCGCGGCCTGAAAGCGGCGCAGGAGCACGAGGGTCAGGCGCACTTCTACGTGAGCGATGTGCCGGACAGCTTTGTGCAGACGGCAGACCTGTTCCTGGGCGAGTACAAGGGCGGCCCGGTGGATCAGATCGCCATTGATAAATATTGATAAGGACAGAAAAACGTGAGCAAACCGCTGAAGGAAGATTATATCATCCGCATCAAGAGCCGCATTGAGCAGCATGTGAAAGAGCCTGTGGAGCAGGAAGAAAAGGAAGAGTTTGTGGAGCTGATGACCCGCGGCCAGTTCGTGCAGAAGGGCGGCAGCTACTACATTACCTATAAAGAGACCGAGACCACCGGCTACGAGGGCTGCACCACCACCCTGAAAATTGCCGCCGACGGCAGCCGCGTGGCGATGCTGCGGTTTGGCAAGGGCGGCGGGGCCGGCACCCAGCTGCTGATCGAAAAAGGCAAGCGCAACCTCTGCCACTACGAGACAGGCTACGGCTCCATGACGCTGGGCGTGACCGCCGACGAGATCGAGTGCGGCCTGACCGAGAAGGGCGGCACCGCAAAGTTCGGCTACCTGCTGGATGCCAACAGCGCCGAGCTTGTGAGCCGCAACCGCCTTGAAGTGACCGTGACCCACGTAAACTGAGATATTTCCCAGACTGTGAAAGGAACCAGACCAATGACTGAATTTGAAAAGATCTACCAGAACTATAACCCCCGTCAGGCTGCGCTGGACGAGGCACGCACTCTGCTGACCGCTGCCGCCAAGGCCGCCATGGCCGATGGTGCTCTGCCGGAAGCTGAGCTGCCCGCCTTCATCGTGGAGATCCCCGCCGATACCAAAAACGGCGATATCGCCTCCAACATCGCCATGGCCGGTGCACGCAGCTGGCGCAAGGCTCCCAAGATGATCGCGGATGCGCTGCTGGCACATCTGCCCTCCATCGAGAACAGTGTGTTTGCCAAGGTGGAAGTGGCTGGCCCCGGCTTCATCAACCTGTTTCTGGCTCCGTCCTTCTGGGCCAGTGTGGTGCTGGGTGCCTGCTCCAACAAGGAGTATGGCCGCACCGATCACGGCAAGGGCGCCAAGTACAATGTGGAATTCGTTTCCGCCAACCCCACCGGCCCTATGCACATGGGCAACGCCCGCGGCGGTGCTCTGGGCGACTGTCTGTCCGCTGTGCTGGACTGGTCCGGCTATGATGTGACCCGTGAGTTCTATATCAACGATGCCGGCAACCAGATCCAGAAGTTCGGCAAGAGCCTTGCCGTGCGCTACCTGCAGAAGTACTGCGGCGAGGAAGCCTATCCGCTGCCCGCCGAGTGCTATCAGGGCGGCGACATCAAGGTGCTGGCCGGTGAGTTTGCCGAGCTGAACGGCGACAAGTACGTTGCCGCCTGCAAGGGGATGGACGAGGAGACTCTGTTCGAGAGCGAGGCCTTTGCCGCCCTGAAGGACGCACTGGTGGCCTACGCTCTGCCCAAGAACATTGCTGCCCTCAAGCGCGATCTGGGCAAGTACCGCATCGACTACGATGTGTGGTTCCATGAGAGCACCCTGCACGAGTCCGGCGCGGTGATGGCCGTGGTGGATAAGCTGCTGGAGCTGGGCGCATGCTATAAGGCAGAGGACGGTGCCATCATGTACCGCAGCGCCCAGTACGCTGCCAAGTACGGCACGGTGAACAAGAAAAAGACCGAGGACGGAACCGAGGAGGAAGCCAAGGACGAAGTGCTCGTCCGTGCCAACGGCATCCCCACCTACTTTGCCGCCGATATCGCCTACCACTACAATAAGCTGGCCACCCGCGGCTTTGCCAAGGCCATCGATGTCTGGGGTGCAGACCATCACGGCCATGTGGCCCGCATGAAGGGTGCCATGGATGCCATCGGCCTGAACGGCGAAGATCTGGACGTTGTGCTGATGCAGATGGTCAACCTGATGCGCGACGGCCAGCCTGTGCGGATGTCCAAGCGCACCGGCAATGCCATCACCCTGACCGACCTGCTGGAAGAGGTGCCCATCGACAGCGCACGCTTCCTGTTCAATATGCACGACGCAGGCAGCGGCATCGATTTTGACCTCGATCAGGCTGTCAAGACCGACAACGATAACCCCGTGTACTATGTGCAGTATGCCCATGCCCGCATCTGCTCCATCCTGAAAAAGATGGAGAGCGAGGGCGTGCAGTTTGCCGGTGCCGAGAAGGTGGATGCCACCCTGCTCACCGAGCCTTCCGAGATGGATCTGATCCGGATGCTGGCAGCCTTCCCGCAGGAGATCGTCATGGCGGCCGAGAAGTACGACCCCAGCCGCATCAACCGCTTTGTCATTGATCTGGCCAGCGCCTTCCACCGCTTCTACGGCAGCTGCCGCATTCAGGGTGCAGACCCGGCTGTGCAGCAGGCACGTCTGGCCCTGTGCATCGGCGTGAAGAACGTCATCTTCAACGTGCTGACCATGTTCAAGATCAACGTGCCGGAGAAGATGTAAAGGCGAACGGGCTCGCCCTCTCAGTCTGCTTTGCAGACAGCTCTCCCAAAGGGAGAGCCTCTGGCGAAACCAGAAACTTTCTATGGACTGCCAAAGCCTCCCACTTTGGGGGAGGTGGCATTGCGTAAGCAATGACGGAGAGGGCGAAGCCGCTGCCCGAAATAACAAAAAAGGCTCCTCCCGGTGGAGGAGCCTTTTTAAATCAATCAGATTTGAGGAAACCTATGGAACCTTTGAAGATCGGCAATATCATCCTGCCCCACCGGGCGGTGTTCGGCCCGATGGCGGGCTTTACGGATGCACCCTGCCGCCGCCTGATGGCCCAGCACGGTGCAGGCTTTACTGTGAGCGAAATGGTGTCCAGCCGGGCGCTGGTGTACGGCGACCACAAGACGGTGAGCCTGCTCAAGGCCGAACCCAACGGTGCACCCTATGGCGTGCAGATCTTTGGCGAAGTGCCCGAGATCATGGGCGAAGCCACCGCCGCCATCGAACAGTACGAGTTCGACTTTGTGGATATCAACATGGGCTGCCCGGCCCCCAAGATCGTTTCCGGCGGCGCAGGCAGCAAGCTGATGCTGGACCCGGACCGCTGCGGCCGCATCGTGGAGCAGGTTGTGGCAAATACAAAACGGCCTGTCACCGTGAAAATGCGCAAGGGCTGGGATGCGGACCACATCACTGCAGTGGAGTGCGCCAAGGCCTGTGAGCAGGCCGGCGCAGCCCTCATTGCGGTGCACGCCCGCACCCGGGAGCAGATGTACACCCCGGGCATCGATCCGGAAATCATTGCCCGGGTGAAGGATGCCGTCAAAGTGCCGGTGCTGGGCAACGGCGACATCCACTCGGCTGAGGATGCTGTGTGGATGATGCAGGCCACCGGATGTGACGGTGTGATGATCGCCCGCGGTGCTCTGGGCGACCCGTGGCTCTTTGAGCGGGTGAACGCCGCCATTGAAGGCCTGCCCGCACCCAAGGCACCCAACCTGCAGGCCCGCATGAATGCGCTGCGCCGTCAGGTGGAGGAAATGGTGGAGCAGAAGGGCGAGTTCGTCGCCATGCCGCAGGCCCGCTCTCAGACCATGCACTATATGAAGGGGCTGAAAGGTGCGGCCAATCTGCGCCGCTACTGCTGCACCCTGACCCATCTGGAAGATCTGGACGAGCTGATCGATGCTGTTTTTGAAGAGCAGCGCAAAGCGGGCATCGACCCGGACGACGTGCGCGAGGTGCCGTTTCCGTAAGGGGAATATTACTGCTGCCGGGTCAGCTCATCCAGATTCTGGGTGTAACAGGGCAGACAGTGCTCTATGAACCAGTCGGCTTCCGGGCAGTGCATGGCCTGCAGGGCCGCTTTCTGCTGGGCCAGCGCCGCGTCAAATTCGTGGTTGCCGCTGCGCTGCTCCTCCGTGCATTTGATGAGGGCACTCAGCCGGTCGGCGGCCTTCAGCAGGCGCTTTTCCTCGGCGGTGAGCAGTTCCCCGGAGATGAACGGGGACAGCTCTTCGCTCAACTCGTCCGGCAGAAGGCCGGTCATGCAGCGCACGCTCTCGGTTTCCAACGCCTTGTAGGCATCCCGCAGGGTGGGGCTGCTGTACTTGACCGGTGTGGGCATGTCGCCGGTAATGATCTCCGGCGCGTCGTGGTACAGCGCCGCCACTGCTACCGTTTTGGGGCGGCAGGGCGTGCCGGTGTACCGCCGTGCGATCAGGCAAAGTATGTGGGCCAGCAGGGCGGTATCGCAGGTGTGCTCGCTGAGAGATTCGGCCCGGGTGGAGTGCATCAGGCTCCAGCGGGTAATGTATTTCATGCGCGCCAGCAGGGCGCTGAACGGGTACAGCATGGCAGCTTCCTCCTTTTTTCTCCAACATACCTGTCCGGCAGAGCGTTGTCAAGCCCTTTTTTCTGCGCAGTGTTCGTGCTATACTAAAATAAACCAACTTTCTGCCGCTTTGGCAGAGAAAAGAGGAAACCATGGAGCGGTCTGGTACTGCCCGGCAGCCGCAGCTGCTGGGACAAAAAAAGGATAAATTCTGGCTGACGGTGGGCCTGTGTGCCCTCACGGCGGCCCTGTTTTTTCTGCCGTTTTATATCATCGACGGCGGCTTTTTCCACTATGCAGGCGATTTCAACAGCCAGCAGATCAGCTTTTACCGCTATATGAACGGCTTTATCAAGGGCGCAGGCTACCCGGACAGTGCGTTCACCTCGGTGCACAATACCTTCTCATGGGCTACCGACCTTGGCAGCGGCGTGATGAACGCCTATTCGTTCTACCTGTACGGCTCGCCGTTCTTCTGGTTCTCGCTGCTCTTCCCGCAGGGGTGGCTACCCTACCTCATGGTGCCGCTGCTGGTGCTCAAGTTTGCCGTGGCGGGCGGCGGTGCGTACCTGTATCTGCGCCGCTACGTCAAAAATATCGACTACGCCGTGCTGGGAGCCTGTCTGTATACCTTCTCCGGCTTTACGGTATACAATGTGTTCTTCAACCACTTTGTAGATGTGGTGGCGCTGTTCCCGTATCTGCTGTGGTCGCTGGACGAGGCCCTTTACAACGACCGCCGCAGCTGGTTTGCGTTCTGGGTGGCGGTGAACCTTGTCAACAACTACTTCTTCTTCATCGGTCAGGTGGTGTTTCTGGCCATCTACTTCATCTGCAAGCTCAGCACAAGGGACTTCCGTCTCACTGCAAAAAAGTTCGGGCTGCTGGCCTTTGAAAGCCTGCTGGGCGTTGCCATGGGCAGCATCCTGCTGGTGCCTGCGGTGCTCTCCATTTTGCAGAACCCGCGCACCATCGACCTTTCCTCCGGCTGGGGCTTTCTGACCTACAGCAAGGTGCAGCAGTACCTTGCAATTCTCGTCAGCTGGATCATGCCGCCGGATTCTCCCTACCTCACCTCCATCTGGTCGGAGGGCGTGATCAAGTGGACCAGCATGTCGGCCTATCTGCCGCTGTGCAGTCTGGCCGGTGCCGTGGCCTACTGGAAAGCAAAGTGCGGCGACAGTAAAAAGCGCATCGTGAGCACCTGCGCCGTGTTCGCACTGGTGCCCATCCTGAACAGTGCGTTCTACGCCCTCAATTCCAGCTACTATGCGCGCTGGTACTATATGCCGGTGCTGGTGCTGGCCGCAATGACTGTGAACGCGCTGGAAGACCACAACACCGATCTGGACAGCCCGGCCCGCGGCATCAGCTGGCTGATGATCGCCACGGTGGCCTTTGCGGTGGTGCCGGTGCAGGACAGCGACACCGGCAGCTGGTCGTTCGGCGTGCTCAAGAACCCCGGTCAGTACTGTGCGGTGCTGGGCTTTGGCCTGCTGGGCCTGCTGCTGTACCGCTATCTCTGCCAGAAGTGGCGGGGCGACAGCCGCTTTGCCCAGCGCCTGACGGCGGCGGTGCTGGCGTTTGCCTTCCTGTTCAGCGTGGTGCACATCGGCATTGGCAAGTTCGGCCAGTGGTATACCGACAGCGACCTTGTGAAGCAGGACACCAACGCCCTGCTGTTGAAAAACGACCTGCCCGAAGGCGATTACCGCGTGGATACGTACAAGATCCACGACAATATCGGCATGTGGCTGGATAAGAGCTGCCTGCAGTATTTTGGCAGCACGGCAGCCCCCAGCATTCTCAGCTTCTACCCGGCGCTGGGGGTCAAGCGGGATGTGCGCAGTGAGCCGGAGCTTTCCAATTATGCACTGCGGGGCCTTTTGAGTGTGGAGTACCTTATCACCACGCCGGAAAAGCAGACCGACTTTGAAAACGAAGCCGACGACGGCTGGGAATATGCCTTTGCAAAGGACGGCTATGCGCTCTACCGCAACACGAACTACGTGCCCATGGGCTTTGCCTATGATTATTACCTCACCCAGACCGAGTACGAAGAAACAGCCAAGGCCACCCGCGCAAACCTCCTGATGCGTGCACTGGTGCTTACCGACGAGGATGCTGCAGTCTACGGCAAGTACCTCACCCATCTGCCGGAAGGCAGACGGGAGGAGCTGTACTATGAGTCCTACGTGCAGGACTGCCGCGAGCGCCGTGCCACGGCTGCCAGTGTGTTCCAGATGAACAATTCGGGCTTCCACGCCGAGATCACGCTGGAAAAAGAGAACCTCGTGTTCTTCTCCGTGCCTTACGATGACGGCTTTACGGCCTATGTCAACGGGCAGGAGGCCGACATTGTGGAGGTGGACGAGGGATTGATGGCTGTGCTGTGCCCGGCAGGTGAAAACAGCATCGATTTTGTCTATCAGCCCGACGGCATCCGGCTGAGCCGTGCGCTGACTTTGGGCGGCATTGTGGTATGGCTGGCGTACACGGCGTACTTCGTCTGGCGCAAGCGCCGCACAAAGCGGGCCTGATGCACGGAAGAATGACTTTGTGCTGTAGAAAAAAGAAATTTTTGAAATTCCCTCTTGACTTTATGCCAATAAAGTGTATAATGCAATCAAACCGATGAGGCGGAAGAGAACCTGCACAGCGCATCTTCAGTGAGCCCGGACAGTGAAAACGGGCGAGAGCGGGGCAGAGCTTCGTGGGCCGCCGAGGGCCGGGCAAATGGGCAGCAAGCCTTAGTAGCTTTGGACGGAAGTCTCCGTTACAGGACAGGGGAGTGTTGGCTCTCCGTGAGAGGCTCTGCAGTTTGCAAAGCAGGGCAAGCAAGGTGGCACCGCAGAATCGAACTTTACCGATCCTGTCCTTGTGGATAACACACAGGGACAGGGTCGTTTTTATTTGTAAGACCCGTCCCGCAAAGGGAGCGGGTCTTTTACTTTTGCCGCCCGCTCCGGGAAAGGAGTTTACTATTATGAAAAACGTTACCATGATCTCCCGCCGCAGCTTCCTCAAGGCCGCTATGGCTGCTTCCGCCGTTTCTGCACTGGCATTCACCGGCTGCGGCGGCTCCGCTTCCAGCACCGTGGCTGCATCTTCCACCGCTTCTTCCGCTGCCGCTTCCGCAGCAGCCAAGGGCGGTCAGACCTTCAAGGTGGGCATCGTCAACTACGTGGATCATGCTTCCCTGAACCAGATCGTGGAGTCTGTGGAGAGCCGTCTGGATGAGCTGGGGGCAGAGAAGGGCGTTACCTTCGACTACGCCGACTACTACGCAAATGCACAGGCTGACCAGTCCAACCTGAACCAGATCGGTGCCGACCTCGTAGGGGACGGCGTGGATGTGATCGTGGCTGTGGCTACCCCCACCGCTGCAACCATGCTGGCCGCTGTGGAGGATACCGATATCCCCGTTGTCTACTCTGCTGTCACCGACCCCGCCGCTGCAGGCTTTGACGGCGAGGAGAACATCACCGGCACCTCCGACGCACTGAACACCGAGGCCATCATGAACCTGATTACCGCTGTCAACCCGGACATTGACACCATTGGCCTGCTGTACGACCTGAGTCAGGATGCCTCCACCCAGGCCATTGCCGATGCCAAGGCTTTCTGTGATGCCAACGGCATTAAGTACATTGAGAAGAACGGCACCACCACCGCTGAGGTGCAGATGGCAGCTGAGGCTCTGATCGCCGCCGGTGTCAAGGCCGTGTTTACCCCCACCGACAACACCGTGATGACCGCAGAGCTGTCCATCTACGAGACCTTTACCGAGGCAGGCGTGCAGCACTACACCGGTGCCGACAGCTTTGCACTGAACGGGGCCTTTGTGGGCTACGGCGTGGATTACGTCCAGCTGGGCGAAGCCACTGCCGATATGGTGGCGGAGATCCTCTGCGACGGCAAGACTACCGCAGACCTGCCGTACCAGACCTTTGACAACGGCATCGTCACCATCAACACCGAGACCTGCGAAGCGCTGGGCCTGGACCTTGACACCGTGAAGGAAGCCTTCAAGCCCTACTGCACCGAGATCGTGGAAGTGACCACCGCAGAGAACTTCTCTTAAAAAAGTACCCTCTCAGTCAAAACCTGACGGTTTTGCCAGCTCCCCCGAAGGGGGAGCTTTTGGCAGTTCTGAGGAAGTGTTTTGCTGCCCACAGTGCACCGCATCACAAGAAGCTAAATTAAATAAGTCCGGTATCTTCGTGGTTAGCAGGCTCGCCCTCTCAGTCAAATCCTACGGATTTGCCAGCTCCCCCAAAGTGGGAGCCTTTGGCAGTCCACGTAAAGTTCATCTTTCTGCCAAGGCCTCTCCCTTTGGGAGAGGTGTCACCGTAGGTGACGGAGAGGGCGAGCCTGCTTTCCGTCACGACCCTACTCGTGAAAAGGGGATTCAGAAAAGCCCGCAGGCTTTTCTGAATCCCGAATAAAAACCCAATTCCGCTGAATATGGCCAGAGCAAAAGCGGAGGCCATTTTAAATCGTCCAATCAAAAAGAAACATAAAAGGAGCACACACATGCTGGCGAGTATCTTTTCGCTCAACGTCCTACAGACGGCGCTGGAACTGGGCTGTATCTATGCCCTGGTGGCGCTGGCACTGTTCCTGAGCTATTCCATCCTGAACATTGCAGACCTTTCCACTGACGGCTGCTTCACGCTGGGCTGCGCCGTGGCCTGTCAGGTAGCACTGACCGGCCACCCCATTCTGGCCCTGTTCGCAGCCATGGCGGCAGGTGTGTGCTCTGGCTTTGTTACGGCTTTTCTGCAGACCCGCCTTGGCGTGGAGAGCATCATGGCAGGCATCATCGTCAACACCGGCCTTTACACCATCAATCTGGCCGTGATGGGCTTTTCCTCTACCATGTCGCTGGTCAAGACCGACACTGTTTTCTCGCTGGCAAAAGGCCCGCTGAGCTTCCTTGGCGGCTGGTATAAGCTGGCCATCGCACTGGCCATGATCCTGCTTGCCGGTGCGGCGATGCTGGGCTTTCTGGGCACCCGGCTGGGCCTGTCCATCCGCGCCACCGGTGACAACGCTGCCATGGTGCGTGCTTCCAGCATCAACCCGGCCTTCACCATCACGGTGGGCCTGTGCATTTCCGGCGCATTGTGCGCCCTCTCCGGCGGCCTGCTGGCACAGTATCAGAAGAGCTGCGATATCAATGTGGGCACCGGCATGGTGACCATCGCACTGGCTTCCCTCATCATCGGCGAGACTCTGCTTGGCAAGCGCACCATGCTGCGCCGGATCATCGGCGTGGTGTTCGGCAGCTGCCTGTACCGTTTTATCGTGGCTGTGGCCCTGCGCTTCAATGTGCCCGCCGCCGCCATGAAGCTGGTGTCCGCCATCATCGTGGCCATCGCCATTTCGATGCCGGCCATCAAGGAAAAAATCGCCTTTGAGCAGCGCAAGCATGGGGCCTGCCGCCGCCGCGTAACTACCGGCAAGGAGGGAAAGTAAGATGGAAATGCTTCAGCTGAACGATCTGCACAAGACCTTCAACCCCGGCACGGTCAATGAAAAAGTGGCCCTGAACGGTGTCAGCCTGCACATGGAAGCCGGGGACTTTGCCACCATCGTGGGCTCCAACGGCGCGGGCAAATCCACCCTGTTCAACGCCATCACCGGCGGCTTCATCGCCGACGAGGGCAGCATCCTGCTGGGCGGACAGGATATCACCTTTGAGCCGGAGCACCAGCGCAGCAAGGTCATCGGCCACCTGTTTCAGGACCCGCTCAAGGGCACGGCACCCAACATGACCATTGAGGAAAACCTTGCGCTGGCCTATCTGCGTGCCGGCACCGCGCCCCACGCCATCTTCTCCCGCATCTCCCGCAAGGACAAGGAAGTGTTCCGCGAAAAGCTGGCGCTGCTGGATATGGGCCTTGAGGACCGGATGAAGCAGCCGGTGGGACTGCTTTCCGGCGGTCAGCGGCAGGCGCTGACCCTGCTCATGGCCACCCTCGTCACCCCCAAGCTGCTGCTGCTGGACGAGCACACCGCCGCACTGGACCCCGCCACCGCCGAAAAGGTGCTGGAGCTGACCAAGAGCATCGTGGCCGAAAAGAAGATCACCTGCCTGATGGTCACCCACAATATGCATCAGGCATTGGAGCTGGGCAACCGCACCCTGATGATGGATTCCGGCCGCATCGTCTTTGACGTGAAGGGCGAGGAACGCAGCCGGATGACCGTGGACGGCCTGCTTGAAAAGTTCCGCGAGAATGCCGGCAAGAATCTGGATAACGACCGCATCCTGCTGAGTAAAGTGGAAAAGTGACCCGGACAGGGAAGCACAGCCCCGACAGACCATGCAGTCTGCCGGGGCTGTATTTTTGCGGGAGCACACCGCAGGAAAAATGGCCCCTGAAACAGCAAATCCCCCCTGCGCAGATGCACAGAGGGGATTTTAAATATCAGAAATTACTGAACGTATTCGACCGTGTACTCGAAGCCGTACTCTTCCTGCAGCTTCTTCACCTCGGCCTCGCAGTCCTCGATGAAGGTGGGAGCGTAGACGGAAGCGCCGTTGTGGGCCTTCTTGTAGTCCTCAACGATCTGCTGCAGCTTTGCCCAGCCTTCGTTGGCCTTGTTCTGGTCGATGCTGTCGGGGAAGTTGATGATGAACTCGCGGTGCTTAGGAATACGTGCTTTCATGGTAGGTTCTCCTTATAACAGTTTGGATTTTGATTGTTGATTTATACAGAAGCACAGAGAAAAACCTGTGCAACTTGCGAAAAACGGATCACAGCCCGTATACCCGGCGGGCATTTTCGGCTGTGGTGCGGAACACCTCTTCGGCAGAGATGCCCCGCAGCTGGGCGATATACTCGCCCACATAGCGGATGAGGGAGCTGTCACAGCGGGTGCCGCGCACCGGCTCCGGTGCCATATAGGGGCAGTCGGTCTCCAGCACGATGTTTTCCAGCGGCAGGGCGCTGATAGCTTTTGCCGCCCGCTTGGCACCCTTGAAGGTGCACGCCCCGCCAAAACCAATGAACAGTCCCTGCTTTGCCAGCCACACCGCGTCATCGGCACTGCCGGAATAGCAGTGGACGATGCCCTTGGGCTGGTATTTTTTCAGCAGGGCGTAAACGTCGGCGTGGGCGTTGCGGTCGTGCACGATGATGGGCTTGTCCAGTTCCAGCGCCAGCTGGATGTGCGCCTCAAACATGGCCAGCTGGGCATCCTTGGGCACAGGCCAGTGGTAGTCCAGCCCGCACTCACCCACAGCTACCACCTTGGGGTCCTCGTAATACGGGGCCAGAGCGCGCATCTCTGCGGCCCAGTCCCCGCCGTACACCGAGACCGTAGGAGCCGGGTCTTCCTCGCCGCAGTCGGCAGCGGGCAGCAGGCTTTCCGGGTGAATGCCAACAGCTGCCACCACCCACGGGTAGCGGTGCGCCAGCTCCAGCACCCGGGGTGCATCCCCGGAGTGGGTGGCCTGTTCACACACGCCCACCACGCCTTTACCGGGCAGGCTGTCCAGTAGGGGATAGCGGTCGGCGTCAAAGGCGCGGGCGCTGTAGTGCGCGTGGGTGTCAAAAATGGGGCCGGTCATTTGCCCTCCTTTTTGGCGGGGGCCTTGTTCACCAGCCAGATGCCCACACACACGAACACCAGCGCCGCCAGATACTGCCAGCGGAACAGGGGCTCGCCGTTGAGCACGGCGCTCAGCAGCACGTTGACCACCGGGTTCACGAAGCCAAAGATGGCAATGCGGCTGACCGGGTTGTTCTTCATCAGCAGGGCCCACAGCACATAGCCTGCCCCGCAGATGAAGGCCAGATACAGCATGACCACCACCGCCAGTGCGCTCTGCACATGGAGGCTGCCGCCCAGCACAGTGCCCAGCACGAACAGTGCCAGACCGCCCACGAACAGGTTGATGAAGCAGACGGCAAAGCTGTCTGCTTTTTTGGTCACGGATTTGTTCCACGGGCCGGACAGGGTAAAGATGATGGTAGCGGCCATCATGCAGAACACGCCCCAGCCGCTTCCGCTGCCGTGGTTGCCCAGCGTGCCGATGAGCACGCCCGCAAAGCCAACGGCGCAGCCCAGCGTTTTGGCAGGGGTCATGCGGTCGGCATTGCCATAGATGAAGTGGGCAAAGATCACGCCCAGAAAGCTCTGGGTGCTGTTCAGGATGCCGCCAAAGGCACCTGTGAGCATGGCAACAGCGATGTAATAGAATGCGTACTGGGTCGTGGTCTGCCACAGGCCCAGAGCACAGCACTCCGCTGCCACTTTGCCGCGGGGGAACTTGGGCAGGCGGCTTTGCAGCAGCACACTGCCCAGAAGCACCAGAAAGCTGCCCAGCATGAACCGCACACCGGCAAAGCAGAAAATGGACGCGGTGCTGCTGGAATCAATGGCGAACAGTCGGTAGCCCAGCTTGATGAACGGGAACGCCGAACCCCACAGTACATTGCAGAAAATGGCCAGCAGCACGGCAAACACCGGCGTGCCGAAAATTTTATCCAGCCTTTCGGCACGGGAAAGCTTTACAGTTTCCATGGCTCAGTGGATGCGGCTGCCCACGGGGGTGTCGTCGCCGTAGAAAGCGATGGAGCAGCCGCCGTCGGCGGTATCAGCAGCAAAGATCATGCCCTCGCTGACATACTTGCCCTTCATCATGGGGCGAGGTGCCAGATTGCACACAATGCCGATCTTCTTACCGATCAGGTCTTCCGGCTTGAACCACTTTGCAATGCCGGAAAGGATGCAGCGCTCCCGCTCGCCGTCAAACACGGTCAGGTGCAGCAGCTTCTTGCTTTCCTTCAGGTTCTCGCAGGCGCGCACTTCGGCCACGCGCAGTTCCACCTTGCAGAAGGTGTCAAAGTCGATCTCTTCCTCGTGGGTAAAGTCCACGGTGCTCTCCTCGGCAGGGGCGGCAGCCTTCTTCTCCGCTTCAGCCTTGGCCTTGTTGGCAGCTTCGGCAGCGGCCTTGCGCTTCTCGTCCTCTTCCTTCAGGTGGGCAATTTCCTTTGCCACATCGATGCGGGGGAACAGTGCCTCGCCCTTGTGCACGGTGTAGGTCTCCTGTGCGCCGTAGGTGGTCTTGGTCAGGTCCAGAGCAGATGCGTCCAGACCCAGCTGTTCCATCATCTTGGGTGCAGTGGTGGGCAGGTATGCGTTCAGCAGGATGCCGCACACGCGCAGTGCCTCGCACAGGTGGTACAGCACGCTCTCCAGACGGGCCTTGTTGGCCTCGTCTTTTGCCAGTGCCCAGGGAGCGGTCTCGTCGATGTACTTGTTGGCACGCTGGATCACCGCAAAGATCTCCATCAGAGCCTGCGGGATGGTCAGGCTGTCCATGTCGGCCGTGACCTTGGCGGTCAGCTCGTTGACCATGGTCTCCAGCTCGGTGTCGATGGCTTCGGTACCGGCCACATTGTGCACGGTGCCGCCGAAGTACTTCTCGCACATGGCGACGGTGCGGCTGAGCAGGTTGCCCAAATCGTTCGCCAGATCGCTGTTGATGCGGGTGATCAGGGCTTCGTTGGTGAACATGCCATCGTTGCCGAAGGGAATCTCACGCAGCAGGAAGTAGCGGATGGCATCCACGCCGTAGCGGTCGCACAGGATCACAGGGTCCACCACGTTGCCCACGGACTTGGACATCTTGCCGCCGTTCATCAGCAGCCAACCGTGGCCGAACACCCGCTTGGGCAGAGGCAGATCCAGAGCCATCAGCATGGCGGGCCACAGAATGGTGTGGAAACGCAGGATCTCCTTGCCCACCATGTGAAGGTCGGCAGGCCAGAACTTGTCGTAGTCGTGATATTTTTCGTTACCGTAGCCCAGCGCGGAGATATAGTTGCTCAGGGCATCCACCCACACATACATGGTGTGCTTGGGGTCGAAGGGTACGGGGATGCCCCACTTCACGGAGGTGCGGGACACGCAGGTGTCCTGCAGGCCCTGCTTGATGAAGGCGATCATCTCGTTCTTGCGGCTCTCAGGCTGGATGAACTGGGGGTTCTCCTCGTAGAGCTTCAGCAGGCGGTCAGCATACTTGCTGGTCTTGAAGAAGTAGGCTTCCTCGTGTGCGTCGTACACTTCGCGGCCGCAGTCCGGGCACTTGCCGTCCACCAGCTGGCTGTCGGTCCAGAAGCTCTCGCAGGGCTTGCAGTAGTGGCCGATGTACTCGCCCTTGTAGATGTCGCCTTGCTCATACAGTTTGGTGAAAATTTTCTGGCAGGACTCCATGTGGTAGTCGTCGGTGGTGCGGATGAAGCGGTCGTAGCTGACGTCCAGCAGCTTCCACAGATCCTTGACGGTGGCTACGATCTTGTCCACATACTCCTTGGGGGTCACACCGGCGTCGGCGGCCTTGTCCTGGATCTTCTGGCCGTGCTCGTCGGTGCCGGTCAGGAACATGACGTCATAGCCCTGCATCCGCTTGAAGCGTGCCAGTGCGTCGCAGGCGACAGTGGTATAGCTGTGGCCGATGTGCAGCTTGTCGCTGGGGTAGTAGATGGGAGTGGTGATGTAGAATGTCTTGTGCTCACTCATAGGTTGATACTCTTCCTTTCCTGATTGGTAGCGACGAAAAAAGCCCTCATCCTGCCGGACATTGCCGGACAAGGACGAGAGCTTGTAACTTTCGTGGTACCACCTTGCTTCGCTGCACCTTTGCAGGCACAGCCTTTTGCCGGACACAGAACCCGGCGCAGCGCAGTAACGGGCGCACCCGTCGCAGGCTCAATCTTCACCTGCGCAGCTCCGAGACCATCTTCGGCATCGCGCGGCCTGCCCGGTTCCATCCTTCGGGCTTTCTGTCAGGCGCAGACGGTGCGTACTCTTCTCTTCACAGCCAATTTACATTGTTATGTCTATAATACGCAAAAACGGTGGGTTTGTCAACATTAAATCTCGTAATCCAGACAGAACCGTGCCTTGGTGTAGGGCCGCACCTTGCCGTCGGCCACAGCCACATGGGCGGGATGGACGGAGTAGCCCTTAAGGGCTTCGGCGCTTTCAAAGGTGGTGTCCAGCATCAGGTCGGCGGTGGAAGAGGGGAGACCGTTGATGTTGACATGCACTTCCACAAGGCCCGGGACCTTGCCTGCCAGACCTTCCAGCCCTTCCTTGATGCCTTCCTTGACGGCGGCTTTTTCGGCGTCGGACAGTTCGTCCTTCAGCTGCCAAAGGATCACATGCTTGACCATAATAAAATACCTCCTGCGTTTTTTCTCATTGTAGCAGGGTGAGAAAAAATCCGCAAGAGGAAAGCTGCAAAGTATTATTGGGGTGCGAACAGCAGCACCACCAGAAGTACGGCACAGAGCACCGAAAGCCCAATGCCTTCCAACCGGGTCTGCTTGATGTACTTTTCCGTTGGCTCGGTCTGCGTATACCGCCCACGGTCATGCAGGGCAATGGCATCCTCCGGCTGCAGCGCCATAAAAATGCCGAACCCGATGCCGAAAAGCGCGACCAAGATCGATAAGATGACTTCCATTGAACCCCCTCACTTTTTGTCGTCCTTGCTCAAGAGATAGCACAGATGCGAGATCAGCAGAACAACACTGAACACGAGTGCTGCCACCATCAAAATGGAATTCAGCGGCTTCACCTTGGGCAGAAAAATGTTGACCAGATAGAGTGCACCGCAAAGGATCGACAGGATGCCGAAGGATCTGTGGAAGTGCTGCTTTTCGTCCTCGCTGCTCCAGCCGGTGCCGGTGCCATTGTACAGGTCCCGGATGCCGCGGTATAAAAACAGCACACCCAGCGCGGCGTTCAGCCAATCCCAGTCCGAAAGATTCAAATTCATAGTGGCCCCTTTCCGGCTGTCAATCCGCACTATGGTTCCAGCTTTCGTAGGCGACAAGATAAAGAAGGTCCCCCACGATGGCAATGCCGAAGAGGATACGGTAGATCAGCGATGTAACAGGTGTGAAGGCTAAGATCAGAAAGGCGATGCTGTTGAGTATGTAAAACACGCCGTTCTTTTTCTGCCAGAAGGCGCGGTATTCCGGGTCGCGGTGATACTGGTTGAACGGCAGATCGAGGAACGGGTCTTTGCCTTGAAGATCCCGAATGCCGGAGATGAACCAGATAACGGTCAGCACAAGGTTGAACAAAGTAGAAAACGAAAAGAACGACTCCATGAAATGCACCTCCCATCTTTTTCCACAGTATACCACAGAAAAGTGCAAAAACAAAGGACGGTATTCAACCGCGCAGCGTAAAATTTGCACAAATCGGGCATCAACTGTTGGTTGAAAAAGCACAAAATAAAACCAGCCGGACGAGGCGTTTGCAAGCCCTCGTCCGGCTGGATACTTACTTCTTCGGAGTCATAAGCCTCTTCTCCTTGGGGTTCCTCATTTTCGGAGTAAACGTTTCATAGGGTGACTCTCCTTAGAAACTACTGGAAACTGAGAATCTATTTCAAGGGGACTGATTACTTAGTACATTGGATTGACCCTTCTCTTAACTGATGGAGTGCGGCACCGAGATTCGGAAGATGAATTTCATATTACCACATTCTTTCGAGTTAGATTCGCCAGGGGCAAA
This sequence comes from Faecalibacterium sp. AM43-5AT, assembly GCF_003603345.1. NCBI lineage: Bacteria > Bacillati > Bacillota > Clostridia > Eubacteriales > Oscillospiraceae > Faecalibacterium > Faecalibacterium sp. AM43-5AT. The sequence continues at coordinate 196,260 of NZ_QVGZ01000002.1, read as the reverse complement.
CTACTTAGTACATTGGTAGAACTCCTTTTTTGCTATTCAAATAATGTTCTCCGTACAAAAGATACCTTCATAGGAATCATCTCCGGCGGATCTATTTGAATCGCTGGGGGTTAAGTTTATCGACAGGTTGTCGTGTAATCGCATTTTTGATGCTCAAGACTGGCTCATTTTTGTTGTGTTTTTATACGGGGGAAACATCCCGTCTGTGGTGAGCCTCTATTTTGCTTCTCAGCGAATCCCGACAGCCTGTCCAAACTGTGCGGGTTCCATATCGACCATCGGTCTCGCTCCTTTCTGCTTCAAGTCAGCGGGATTAGCTCTCTCTTGAGCTTCTGCTGTACTTCTCTGGTTTCTGGCTTTATTATACATATTCCTGATCGATTTGTCTATTCGCAGAGTGCACAAGGATAGAAACATATAATTGTGCAGTTCTTGAAAAATAGCAGATAGAACGTGCAAAATGCTGCTATCTGCGCGGTGTGTCCGGGCGATCGGACCCTTTGGAGAGGAACTCTGTGCCCTGCAGGGAGGTCTGACAAGGAAGTCAACAGCAAAGCTGCCCAGAAGTTCCGGGCCGTTTGTGGAGGATTTTGCGCAAAACGGGAGAAAGTGTCCACAGGGTATTATGCGTCAGATCGATTTGTGCTAAAATAGCGCCAATGAATGGTAGTCGCCGCCGCTCCGCGAGATGAAAGTTTCGCGGGGCGGCTTTTTGCGGCAAAAATTTAGACACAAAAGAAACGGAGAATCAAAATGCCTAAAACTTTACCGGAACGTATCTTCTTTACCATTGTCATGGCCGCAATCATGGTCTATGGCATGATCGTTTACAATGTGGCGCTGAACACAGGCGGTGTCACCAATGCCACCTTTGTTATGGCTCTGCACGAGATGCCGATCATGGTTCCCATTGCCTGCGTGCTGGAATTTTTCGTGGTGGAGAAACTGGCCACCGGATTGGCGTTTATGTTCATGCGGCCCACAGATCGTCCGCAGTTCATCACCTATGCCATCTCGCTGATGATCGTGTGCATCATGTGCCCGGTGATGAGCCTGATCGCAACGGTGCTGTTTAAAGAACCCGGCTTTGGCACTTGGGTGCATACGTGGGGCTGCAATATGCCCATGGCCCTGTGCTGGCAGCTGCTGTACTGCGGGCCGCTTGCCCGTGCCATCTTCCGGCTGGTGTTCCGCCGCGGTGCAAAACAGGCGGACTGACAAATTTTAGATATGCAGTTATAATAAATATGTATAGGAGCGGGTGTAATACCAGACGAGACACCTATACGAATTTTATATATCGGGCATATAAAGTATGTACAATGGGGCATTTTTGATGGAAATATTTCCCGGAATGCCCTGAAAAAGCCATTGAAACCTAAGAATTGGCTAAGAAATTTGTGGAAAAAGTACATGCGAAGAGTGTTTTGTTGGACAAGATGCACAACTTTTTTAATATATCAATGCAGTAGAATCACCTAAAATGTAGAATGTGCACAAAGCCACTTGCCAATTTTCGTCAATCGTACTATCATACACAACGAAAAAAGACGAAGTGACCCGTGCAGGAGGGAGGGTGTGACCGGACAGAGCCGAACACCTTCCTTACTTTTTTCACAAAGCTGCGCCTTTCTTCGAGCGATAAGAAGGACGCTGTGCCGCACACCGGCATGGCACCTTGCCCCCAAAATCCCATTCTTCAGGAAGGAGGAAAAATAAATTGAGCAATCTGACCAAAGCCCTGATGGAAGAACTGACTGTCGAGTACGTCAAGGTCGGCCCGCTGCAGATCCCGGAATCCGTGGTCATCAGCTGGGTGATCATGCTGATCGTCGTCATCGGCTCGATCCTGCTTACCCGGAACCTGAAGGTGGACCATATCAGCAAGCGTCAGGCTGTGCTGGAAATGGCCTACACTGCAGGCAACGATTTCTTTGTAGGTCTGCTGGGCGAAAAAAATAAGTGCTATGTGCCGTATCTGATGACCGTAGCCATCTACATCGCCTTCTCGAACCTGATCGGTGTGTTCGGTGTCAAGCCCCCCACGAAGGATCTGGACGTGACCGCAGCGCTGGCGCTGATGAGCATTGTGCTGATCGAGGGTGCCGGCATCCGTGCACGCGGCGGCATTGGCTTTCTCAAGAGCCTTGCCGCTCCCACCCCGGTCATGACCCCCATGAACATCCTCGAGATCGCCATCCGCCCCACCAGCCTGTGCATGCGACTGTTCGGCAATGTGCTGGGCGCATTCGTTATCATGGAGCTGATCAAGCTCGTGGTGCCTGTGTTCGTCCCGGCGGTGTTCAGCCTGTACTTTGACCTGTTCGATGGTCTGATCCAGACCTACGTGTTCGTGTTCCTGACTTCGCTGTTCATGAAAGAGACCATCGGCGATGAAGAGGAATAAACCAAAACTTTTACTTATTTCAAATGAAAAAGGAGATTTAACTATGAGCGGATTGGTTGCTCTGGGCGCTGGCATTGCAGCGCTGACCGGCATTGGCGGTGGTATTGGTATTGGTATTGCAACTGGCAAGGCAGCTGAGGCTATCAGCCGTCAGCCGGAAGCTTCCAGCAAGATCCAGACGAACCTGCTGCTGGGCGCGGCTCTGGCAGAAGGTACTGCAATTTTCGGCTTCGTCGTTGCACTGCTGATCATCCTGTTCCTGGGTCAGTAACGGAGGCGCGTACGAATGCTGAAGTTGGATATGAACCTGCTGTGGACCGTTGTGAACGTCCTCATCATGTATGTGCTGCTGCGTAAGTTCCTGTTCAAGCCTGTTCAGGATGTGATCGCAAAGCGCCAGCAGATGGTGGATGCAAGCATGGCTGATGCGCAGGAAGCAAAGAACAAGGCACAGGCTGCCTTGAATGCAGCAGAAGACAAGCTGCACAATGTGGATGTGGAAGCTGCTGCCCGCCGCGAGGCAAGTGAGCAGCTGGCTGAGAAACAGAAAGAACAGCTGCTGGCCGACGCACAGCGTCAGGCCGATGCCATCGTGGCCGAGGGCAAGGCAGCTGCAGAGGCAGAGCGTGCCAGCAAGCTGCGTCAGGCCGATGCTCAGATCGCTGACCTGACCCGTACCGTGTGCGCCAAGGTGCTGGAACGCAACCTGACGCAGCAGGACGATGCCCGTTTGCTGGACGACCTGCTGCAGAAAGCGGGGGACAGCGATGGCAAGCGCAGCTGAGACCTTGAAAGCATATCTGCACTGCGCCCGCACTCCCTCTGAGGAGGCGCTGCAGCGCATCCGCACCCAGCTCAAAAAGCAGTACGGCGCTGAGGTGGTGATCACCGTCAGCGTGGAGCCGGAGCTGATCTCCGGCTATGTGCTGCAGGTGGGCGACCAGGTGATCGACAACTCTGCAAAGCATATGCTGGAGAACATCACCGCAGGCACCCCCGATCTTGCCACCATGCAGACCCGCGCAGAGGACTACAAGCCCGCTGCCGAGGCTTCTGAGGGCGGTACGGTCATTTCCGCCGCCGACGGCGTTGTGGATGTCAAGGGCATGGACAAGGCCGTTTACGGCGAGATCGTTACCTTTGACACCGGTGCAAAGGGCATGGTGGAAAGTGTGGAACCCGATCATCTGGGTGTCATGCTGTTCGACGATATCGAGAAGGTGGGCGTGGGTACTCTGGTGACCCGCAGCGGCAAGCGTGCCGGCATCCCGGTGGGCGATGCCTTCCTGGGCCGTGTCATCAGCCCGCTGGGCGAACCCATCGACGGCAAAGGCCCCATTGAAGCTGTGGGCTACAACCCCATCGAAAAGCAGGCCCCCGGCATTCTGGAGCGTCAGAGCGTGGATACTCCGCTCCACACCGGCATCCTCGCCATCGATTCCATGTTCCCCATCGGCCGCGGTCAGCGTGAGCTGATCATCGGCGACCGCCAGACCGGCAAGACCTCCATTGCCACCGATGCCATCCTGAACCAGAAGGACACCGGCGTGCTGTGCATCTATGTGGCCATCGGCCAGAAGGCTTCTTCCATCGCCCGCGTGGCAGGCGACCTGCAGAAGCACGGTGCCATGAGCTACACCACCATCGTGGCGGCAACTGCTTCGGATTCTGCTCCCCTGCAGTACATCGCACCCTATGCCGGCACCGCACTGGCCGAGTACTTTATGGCACAGGGCAAGAGCGTGCTGATCGTTTACGATGATCTGTCCAAGCATGCAGTGGCCTACCGTGCCATTTCTCTGCTGCTGCGCCGCTCTCCGGGCCGTGAGGCTTACCCCGGCGATGTATTCTATCTGCACTCCCGTCTGCTGGAGCGCTCCTGCCGCATGAGCGACAAGCTGGGCGGCGGTTCCATCACTGCACTGCCCATCGTTGAGACGCAGGCAGGCGATGTTTCCGCCTACATCCCCACCAACGTCATTTCCATCACCGACGGCCAGATCTTTTTGGAGAGCGCCCTGTTCAATGCAGGCAACCGCCCGGCTGTCAATGTGGGCCTGTCGGTGTCCCGTGTGGGCGGCGCTGCCCAGACCAAGGCCATGAAGAAGGCCAACGCAAACCTGCGTATCGAACTGGCACAGTACAAGGATATGGAGTCCTTTGCACAGTTCAGCTCTGATCTGGATGCAGAGACCCGCCGCCAGCTGGATCACGGCAAGGCACTGACGGAAATGCTCAAGCAGCCGCTGTACCAGCCCAAGTCCGATGCAGAGCAGGTGGTCACGCTGGTGCTGGCTTCCCACGGTATGCTGGATCAGCTGCCCACTGCCGAGCTGCGCGCCAAAACTTCCGCATTTGTGCGTCAGTTCCGCGCGGATGTGTCCGGTACGATGGATAAGATCACTGCTGCCGGCAAGCTCGAACCGGATATGGTCGATGCCATCCTGAACGCCTGGAAAGCTTATGCGGGAGGCGACAGCCATGCCGTCCAGTAAGCTGCTGAAGGAGCGCATTGAGAGCATTCAGGACACCATGAAGATCACGAACGCCATGTATCTGATCTCCTCGTCCAAGCTGCGCAAGGCGCGCAAGAACTACCAGAATGTGTCGCCCTACTTCAACCGTATGCGCGACACCATTTCCCGCGTGGTGCCCCACCTGCCGGAAGAGCCGGTGCATCCGTTCTTCCACGAGCGCAATATCGCAAACCCCAAGCGCGCTTACATCGTGCTGACGGCAGATAAGGGCATGGCAGGCGCTTACAACCAGAACATCATCAAGTTCCTCAAGGAAAATGCGGATGAGAACGACCGGTTCTATGTGATCGGTCAGACCGGCTACCGCGCCCTGTACCACAAGGACCCGCGTCTGGTGGAGGATTTCCACTACAGCGCTACCGAGCCTACGCTGCAGCGAGCCCGCGATATCACGGTGGATGCCATCGATGATTTCAAGACCGGCAAGCTGGATGAGATCTATCTCATCTATACCCGCATCGAGAATGCACTGACCAGCGAACCGACCATGGTGCGTCTGCTGCCGCTGGACCGCGCCCATCTTCAGCCCGCTCCCAAGGGTCTGGGCGACCCGAAGGGCGAGGTGGAGATGTTCCCGTCTGCATGGACGGTGTTCGAGCAGACCGCGCCCATCTACATGCACGGCATGATCTTTGGTGCCATGACCGAGAGCTTCTGCGCAGAGCAGAGCGCCCGCATGACCGCCATGGATTCCGCCACAAAGAGCGCCAACGATATGATCCGTGAGCTGCAGCTGGAGTACAACCGCACCCGTCAGGGCTCTATCACGCAGGAGATCACCGAGATCATCGGCGGTGCGGCTGCTGTGCAGAACCGGGCGGAATAAAACGTATTTACAAATTAGTATAGAGGCAATCGTATGATACAGGGAACTATTATTCGCGTAGCCGGCCCTGTGGTGGACGTGCAGTTCACCGCAGGCAGGCTGCCTGCCCTGCAGGAAGCGCTTACCGTGACCGCTGAGGGCACCGAGCGCACGATGGAAGTGACACAGCATGTCAACGAGACCACTGTGCGCTGCATCATGCTTTCCGCCAGCGAGGGTCTTGGCAAGGGCATGACCGTGACCGCTACCGGCCACGGCCTGACCGCACCGGTGGGCGAAGCCACGCTGGGCCGCATGTTCGACCCGCTGGGCAGACCCATCGACGGCAAGGGCTCTGTGGATGATGTGCCGCATTGGCCCATCCACCGCAAGGCCCCCAGCTTTGCGGAGCAGAAGCCCGCGACCGAGATCCTGGAGACCGGCATCAAGGTCATCGACCTGCTGGCCCCCTATGCAAAGGGCGGCAAGATCGGTCTGTTCGGCGGTGCAGGCGTCGGTAAGACCGTGCTGATCCAGGAACTGATCCATAACGTGGCCACCGAGCACGGCGGCTACTCCATTTTCACCGGCGTGGGCGAGCGCTCCCGCGAGGGCTGCGACCTTTGGGGCGAGATGAACGAGTCCGGTGTTCTGAATAAGACCGCACTGGTCTTTGGTCAGATGAACGAGCCCCCAGGAGCACGTATGCGTGTTGCCGAGACCGGCCTGACCATGGCAGAGTACTTCCGTGAGGAGACCCACAAGGACGTGCTGCTGTTCATTGATAACATCTTCCGTTTCGTGCAGGCAGGCTCCGAGGTGTCCGCTCTGATGGGCCGTATGCCCTCTGCTGTGGGCTACCAGCCCACTCTGGCCAACGAGCTGGGCGCTCTGCAGGAGCGCATCACCTCCACCAAGGAAGGCTCCATCACCTCTGTGCAGGCCGTCTACGTCCCCGCCGACGACCTGACCGACCCGGCCCCCGCCACCACCTTTGCACATCTGGATGCCACTACCGTGCTGTCCCGTAAGATCGTGGAGCAGGGCATTTACCCGGCCGTGGACCCGCTGGCATCCACCTCCCGCATTCTGGAAGCGGATATCGTGGGCGAGGAGCACTATCGCGTGGCCCGCAAGGTGCAGTCCATTCTGCAGCGCTATCAGGAACTGCAGGACATCATCGCCATTCTGGGCATGGACGAGCTGGACGAGAACGACAAGCTCACCGTCGCCCGCGCCCGCAAGCTGCAGAAGTTCCTGTCCCAGCCCTTTGCTGTGGCCGAGAACTTTACCGGTCTGAAGGGCAAGTATGTGCCCCTGCAGGATACCGTGCGCAGCTTTGCCGCCATTGTGGACGGCGAAGCCGACGACCTGCCGGAGTGGGCGTTCTTCAACGTTGGTACGCTGGAAGATGCCCGCCAGAAGGCGGCGGAAAAGCTGGCTGAGGAAAAGGGCGGTGCCGTCTGATGAACAAGTTCATGCTGAACATCACTGCGTCCAGCGGTGAGTACTATCAGGGCGATTGCGAAGACCTTGTGCTGCCCATCAGTGATGGCGTGTACGGCATACAGGCTGGACACAGCCCGGTACTGGTGGCCATCCACATGGGCATCCTGCACTTTGAGGTGAACGGTGAAAGCCGGGACATCCTGGTAGGCGACGGCATTGCCGAGGTGACGCCTGCCTACGTGATGGTGCTGGTGGACAGCGCCGAGCGCCCGGAGGATATCGACAAGAACCGTGCCGAGGCTGCCCGCATCCGTGCCGAGGAGCGTTTGCAGCATCAGCAGAGCATGCATGAATATTATCAGAGCAAGATCGCGCTCGACCGTGCGATGCAGCGCCTGCAGGCCGCTGCAAAGTACCGGCGCTGAGAAAGAGCCGCATCTGCCAGGACCAGATCTGAAAAAAGAGCATCATTTGCATCCATTGAGGGTGCAAAGTGATGCTCTTTTTTGTTGCAGGCTGTTCCATGGAACGCAGCTTTCGTGTATAATAAGGTCAATGCAACCCCGCGTGTTGCGCGGGAAAGGAGGAGGTTTTCCATGATCCAATTCGGCCTGCGTCTGCATGACGCGGAAAAGCTGCCCGTTGAACAGGTGCTGCCGCTGGTGCGCCAGAAAGGCTTTACCTGCGCCCATGTGGCTCTGAGCAAATCCTTCAAGGAGCTGCCCTGCACCCCCAGCGCCCTGACCCCCGGCTATGCGCTGTATCTGCGGCATCTGTTTGAGAAAAACGGCATCGACATTGCCGTGCTGGGCAACTATCTCAATCTTGCCCATCCGGATGCGGATGCCCTGCACGCCATTCAGGAAAAATACTATGCCCACATCCGCTTTGCAAGCCTGCTGGGCTGCGGTATGGTGGGCACCGAGACCGGTGCGCCCAACGCAGAGTACAAGTTCTGCCCGGAGTGCCGCAGCGATGCAGCCCTTTCCACCTTTATCAAGAACTTCAAGCCGGTGGTGCGCTGCGCCGAGCAGTATGGCGTGACCATTGCCATTGAGCCGGTGGTCAAGCACATCGTGTACGATGCCAGACGCGCCCGCACTGTGCTGGACGAGATCGGCAGCCCGAACCTGCAGATCCTGTTCGACCCCGTCAACCTGCTGAACATGGAAAATGTGGACCGCCGCGAGGAAGTGTTCGCCGAGGCCATCGAGCTTCTGGGTAAGGACATCGCCATGATCCACTTCAAGGATTTCCTGCGCAAGGATGCGGGCGGCCAGCTGGCTGCTACGGGTGCAGGGCAGGGCGGTATGGAGGACTACCGCACCATCCTGCGCTTTGCAAAGCAGGAAAAGCCCTATATCTTTGCAACGCTGGAGAATACCACCCCGGAAAACGCGGTGGAATGCCTGAACTACCTGAAAAAGCAGTACGACGAGTGCTGAACACTTTATAACAAGAAAAACATCTGCAAGCTTTGCCCGGAATGGGGCAGCTTGCAGATGTTTTTTGTATCAGATGAAGTTTATGGTTCGGCCTTTTACAAATTGCAATTAAGAAGTAGTTTCGCTGAAAATGCCCAGAACGAAAGCGGAGGACATTAAAATTATTCCAGATCCAGCTTATGCTCCATCAGCCAGCGGGTCAGCAGAAAGTACCCTGCGGCAAAGGCAATGCTGACCGCCAGCCCGAACAGGGTGGTGAACGCACTGGGCGCAGCAATGGAAACATCTACACCGCCAAGGGTGGGATAGGAAACAGCCTGCAGCATGTCGGCACTGCTGACACCGGAGCTCAGCCAGTTCTGCAGGAAGGACAGCAGGAAAAATGCCAGAATACCGGCCGGGACCATGTGCTTTTTGAACTGGTGGCCGATCATGCATGCGGCATAGATGCACAGGATGCTGGACACCAGTGCCACCAGTCCGTTCAGCGTTTCAAAGATCAGCCAGAGCCACCCGGAGCTGCCGGTCATGCGGAAGATCTCTCGGAAGATCTCTACCACTTTCTGCCACAGCTCCGGCAGCTGCTGCAGGGCCGCGCTGTTCAGAGACAGAGCCAGCAGCATCACCGCAAAGGAGAAAATACCCACGATGCCGCTGCAAAGCATCCAGACCACGCTGGAGATCAGCTTGGAAAGGATGAGCTGGCTTTCCGTCACCGGCAGGGTGTGCATCAGGTAGCCTTCGCGGCCCAGCAGATTGCGGGTGAAGCGGGTCACAATGGTCATCACGGACACCACTGCCACCGCAACGGCTACGACCATATAGGCGAACAGCAGCAGAGATGCAAAGTCGTCCTTGGAAGAGCTGCGCAGGGAAAAGCCGCTCAGCACTGCCAGCGCAACAAGGGCCAGATACAGCCCGCCGTAGGTGCGGCCGGTGGCCTTGAATTCATATTTTAACAGCTGTTTCAGCATTTGAATACCTCCCGGAAATATGCATCCACGCTCATGCCCTCGGTCTCGCGCAGCTCTTCGGCATTGCGGTGGGCGAACACCCGGCCATCCTTCAAAAAGACGGCTTCGTCCAGAATGGGCTCGATATCGCCGATGAGGTGGGTGGATAGAATGACGGTCGCATCCCGGCTGTAGTTGTTCAGGATGGTGCTCAGGATGTAGTCCCGGGCGGCAGGGTCCACGCCGCCAATAGGCTCATCCAGCAGGTAGAGCTTTGCGGCGCGGCTCATGGCCAGGATCAGCTGCACCTTTTCCTTGCTGCCCTTGGAGAGGGTCTTGAGCCGCGCCTTCGGTTCCAGTTCCAGCCGGGCCAGCATTTCGTTTGCCTTAGCGGGGTCAAAATCGGCATAGAATTCGCGGAACATTTCCACCAGCTGCTCCACACGCATCCAGTCCGGCAGCCAGTCAGCATCCGGCAGATAGGACACGATGGCTTTGGTGTCCGGCCCGGGGGTCATGCCGGCGATCCGGATGCTGCCTGCACTGGGCTGCAGCAGACCGTTCGCCAGCTTGATGAGGGTGGTCTTGCCGCTGCCGTTGGGGCCAAGCAGCCCCACGATGCGGCCAAAGCCGATGTGCAGGTCTACATTTTCCAGTGCGGTCTTATCCTTCTGGTAGCACTTGGTCAGTGCTTCACAGCTCAAAAGTTCACTCATTGCGGTCCTCCTTTGCGTCCCAGTGTTCCAAAAGCGCGGCTGCCTGTGCGGGACTGTAGCCGATGCCGCGCATCTTTTCCAGAAAATCCGACGCCAGCGTCCGGGCGGTGTCGGCGCGAAGCTGTTCGATCAATGCAGTGTCCTCCGTAACATAGCGGCCTGCAGTGCGTTCGGTGTGCACCAGCCCCTCCGTCTCCAGCTGGGCAAGGGCCCGCTGCATCGTGTTTGGGTTCACCCCGGCGGCTGCGGCCAGATCACGCACCGAATCCAGATGCCCGCCCGGCGGGTAGGTGCCGGCCAGGATCCGGGCCTTCAGCCGTTCCACAAGCTGTGCATAGATCGGGCGGCTGGCATCAAACTGTTCGCCCATGGTATCATCTCCTTGTCTTGCTGTATTAAGCGCTTGATACAATAATACATGATTTGCTCTGTTTGTCAAGGGGAAAAAGAAAAAACATCATAAAACTGCGGGAAAATGGAAAAAGTGCCCATAAAACACTGCACATGTATAAAAATTTACAATAAATTCAAACAATTTCACATTGCAAAGTTTTTGACAATGTGTTATGCTGAAAAACAGAGAGTTCCGCCCGAAAAGCGGCGGAAAAGAGATTTGGAGGAAAAATAACTATGGCTGACCGCATCGTTCTGAATACCATCTCCTACCATGGCCACGGTGCCATTGAGAACATCGTTCCCGAACTGACCGCCCGCGGCTACAAGAAGGCATTCGTCTGCTCCGATCCCGACCTGATCAAGTTCGGCGTCACCAAGAAGGTCACCGACCTGCTGGATGCTGCAAACTTTGCCTACGCTGTTTACAGCGAGATCAAGCCCAACCCCACCATCGCCAACGTGCAGGACGGCGTGGCCGCTTTCAAGGCTGCTGAAGCTGACTGCATCGTGACCATCGGCGGCGGCTCCTCCATGGATACCGCAAAGGCCATCGGTATCATCATCAATAACCCCGAGTTTGCGGATGTCCGCTCTCTGGAAGGCGTTGCTCCCACCAAGAAGCACGCTGTGTTCACCATCGCTGTTCCCACCACTGCCGGCACTGCTGCTGAGGTCACCATCAACTACGTCATCACCGATGTGGAGAAGAAGCGCAAGTTCGTCTGCGTGGATACCAACGATATCCCCGAGATCGCCGTGGTCGATCCCGATATGATGTCCTCCATGCCCAAGGGCTTGACCGCCGCCACCGGCATGGACGCTCTGACCCACGCCATTGAGGGCTACATTACCAAGGGTCACTGCGTCATCTCCGATATGTTCCATCTGGAAGCCATCAAGCTCATCAGCCAGAGCCTGCGCGGCGCAGTGCAGAACACCCCGGAAGGCCGCGAGGGCATGGCTCTGGGCCAGTACATCGCCGGCATGGGCTTCTCCAACGTGGGTCTGGGCATCGTCCACTCCATGGCACACGGCCTGTCCGCTCTGTACGACACCCCGCACGGTGTGGCCTGCGCCATCCTGCTGCCGGTGGGTCTGGAGTACAACAAGTCCGTTGCCGGTGAGCGCTACCGCGCCGTGGGCAAGGCCATGGGCGTTGTGGGCATCGATGAGATGAACGATGCTGCTGCCGCCGATGCAACCATCGCCGCCGTCAAGCAGCTGGGCGCAGACGTGGGCATCCCCGCAAATCTGCACGGCATCCTGAAGGAAGAGGATATCCAGTTCCTCGCCGAGTCCGCATTTGCAGATGCCTGCCGTCCCGGCAATCCCCGCGACACCAGCGTGGAGGAGATCGTGGAGCTGTATAAGAGCCAGCTGTGAGCTGTAAACTGAATCAATAAGAAAGGGCCGCTGTGCGTTTGAATGCACGGCGGCCCTTTTTGCAGGCAGGACGGCTTTTGTGAATTTTTCACAACAGCTCTTGTAGAATATGCTTAAACCGGGTACAATCAGTGTATCGACAAAATTCCACAAGCGAAAGGATGCCTATGACGCTGAACTTCTATACTCTGGGTGTTATTTATCTAGTATATTCCTTTCTGGGCTGGGTGGCTGAGACGGTAGTCGCGACCATCCGGGGCGGAAGGTTTGCCAACCGCGGTGCGGCGGCAGGCCCGTTCTGCTTTATCTACGGTACCACCGGTGTGCTGCTGGCCGTGAGTTTCAGCGACCTGCGCACCGAGCCGGTCTACCTGTTCTTTGCCTGTATGATGGCGGCAACGGTGATGGAATGGATCACCGCCAAGCTGCTGGAACGCCTGCACCGCCGCAAGTGGTGGGACTATTCCGGAAAAAAATTCAATCTGAACGGCTATGTGTGCCTGCAGTATTCGCTGCTGTGGGGTGCGCTGGGCACGGCAAGTGTGCTGTGGGGCAATAATGTGTTGCTGCAGCTGTGCGCGCATATCCCTGTCTGGCTGCTGCACCCGGCAGTATGGGTCTCGCTGACGGTGGCGGTACTGGACCAGATCGGTTCGGCGGTGCTGGTGCAGCAGTATGCGGCCCGGCACCCGATGCTGGAGCAGCTCAACCAGAGACTGGGGGAGCGGTCGGACACGCTGCGCCGCAGGATCGCGCTTTACATTGAAAAACGCATCCAGTATGCTTACCCGGCTGCGGCCCGGCAGGAGCAGACTGCGCTCCGGAAGGGGGAAAAGAACTTTCTCAGCGTGTCCGACCTGCTGTGGCTGTTCGTGATCGGCGCGTTTCTGGGCGACATGGTGGAGACGGTGTTCTGCCGCGTGACGGCAGGCGTGTGGATGAGCCGCTCCAGTCTGGTCTGGGGGCCGTTCAGCGTGGTGTGGGGGCTGGCACTGGTGATGGCTACAGTGCTGCTGCGGCAGGAAAAGGACAAAAGCGACCGCTATCTGTTCGCCTTCGGCACCGTCATGGGCGGTGTGTACGAATACGTGTGCAGCGCCGTCACCGAGCTGCTGTTCGGCACCGTGTTCTGGGACTACAGCAAGTTCAAGTTCAATCTGGGCGGGCGCATCAACCTGCTGTACTGCTTTTTCTGGGGCATTGCGGCGGTGATATGGATGCGCTACGGCTATCCGCTGGTGGAAAAGGGCATGGCAAAGGTGCGCAGCCATATCCGCCCGTGGGTAACTGCGGTGCTGGCCGTATTCATGGCGGTGAACATGCTCACCAGTGCGCTGGCCCTTGCCCGCTACGATGCCCGCACCAGCGGCGAAGCGCCCAAAAACAGCATCGATACGCTGCTGGATGCGCATTTTGACGATGCCCGCATGGAGCGCATTTATCCCAATGCCAAAAAAGTAGCCAAGGCTGGCTGAAATTTCAACGTTCCTCTTGCACTTTGGTGCAAAAACCGGTATAATACGTTTCGGATAAAAGGGAGTAAAGGGCGCTCGTTTTGCAAAAACGGTGCGCTGTGGCGCAGCGACATCCCGGCAGAAATGCCCGCTGTGTCACCGGATGCTTGAGACTTTTATTACACCTTCCCATTTCTGGGCAGGATGTAATAAAGGTCTCTTTTTTATTGCCGCTCTGCCAAAAACAAAAGGAGAAAAACTATGCTCATTCCTGTTTTGCTGTTCATCGTGGGCCTGCTGTGCCTCATCAAGGGCGGTGACTGGTTCGTGGATGGTGCCACGGGCATTGCCCGCCGCTTCCATGTGCCGGAGCTGCTCATCGGTGCCACCGTGGTGTCCATCGGAACCACCCTGCCGGAGGTGATGGTCTCCACCACCTCGGCTCTCACCGGCCACGGCGAGATCGCCTACGGCAACGCCATCGGTTCGATCATCTGCAATGCATCGCTCATTGCGGCCATCACCATTGCGGTAAAGCCGGGGAAGGTAGACCCCAAGAGCCTGCGCACGCCGGTGCTGTTTTTCTTTGTGGCAGCGGCCTTCTATGCCGGTGTGGCCTACACCACCGGCTACTTCTCCCGCCCGGTGGGCCTGATCCTTCTGGCCATGTTCGCAGCGTATATCATCTGCAACGTGATGGCCATGAAGAACGCCCCCGCCCCGGAAGAAGAGGAAGAACCGGAAGAAAATGCATCCTTTGCCAAGGAGCTGGGTCTGCTGGCCGTGGGCGCGGTGCTCATTGCCGTGGGTGCCAACCTGCTGGTGGACAACGGTACCCTGATCGCACAGGCACTGGGCGTGCCGGAGTCGGTGATCGCGCTCACCTTTGTGGCACTGGGCACCTCGCTGCCGGAGCTGGTCACGGCCATCACCTCGCTGGCAAAGGGCCACGGTGCACTTTCGCTGGGCAATGTCATTGGTGCAAACGTGTTCAATCTGGTGCTGGTGAGCGGTGTTTCCGCCGCGGTGGCACCCTTCACCATCCCGCAGAACTCCCTGCTCTTCGGCCACAATGCATCGCTGGTGCTGGAGTTCCCGGTCATGTTCGCCGTGATGCTGCTGCTCACCCTGCCCGCCCTCTTCAAGGGCAAGCTGAGCCGCCCGCAGGGCATTGCACTGCTGTGCATCTACGCAGCATTCTGTGTGGTGCAGTTCACCATCTGATAAAACGGCAAAAGGCCGACGCAGTGCTGCGTCGGCCTTTTGCCGTTTTAAGGGTTACTTTTTCAAATGGGAATCCCAGCCGGAAGAGGTGATGACCTGCTGATCCGGTGTGCACCACATGGCTTCCACGCCGTCCAGACTTTCCACGATCTTCATCCCGTCCTCCAGCGGCTGGCAGAACAGACCGGTGGTCAGGCAGTCGGCAAGGCCGGAGTCGCTGCACAGCACGGTCACGCCGTTAAAGTAGGCGGCGGGGAACAGGGTGTCCGGGTCGATCAGGTGATGGTAGCGCTTGCCGTCCACCACGTAGTAGCGCTGGTAGTCGCCGCTGGTCACAAGGGCCATATCGCTCATGTTGATGGCACCGTCCAGCATGGAATCCGACGTGTATACATCCGAAGAGCTCCACGGGTTTTCCACGCCGCCGGTCCACTGGCTGCCGTCCGGTTTTACACCAATGGCGCGCAGGTTGCCGCCCACGCTCACCAGAGCGCTGGTCAGGCCGCGGGCCTCGGCAGCCTGGCACACCATTTCCACGGCGTAGCCCTTGCCCACGCTGCCCACATCCAGCGACATTTCCGGGTCGGCCAGATAAACGGTCTTGGCATCCGCGTCGATGATCACGTTGTTGATATCACAGTGCTGGGCGGCTGCTTCCAGCTCTTCCATGGTGGGCAGCTTGTTGTCGGCATCCGTCTCGGCGGCTTCGGCAGCTTCGCGGTAATTGTGCCAGATATTCAGCACGCTGCCCATGGCAATGTTCAGCTTGCCGTTGGTGGTCTGGTACATCTGGTCGGCCAGCTCCAGCATGGAGAGGATGCGGTCGTCCACCTCCACCGGAGCGCTGCCGGCATTGTCGTTGATGGTCTTGACGTTGGTCACGCCGGGGTAATCGTTGTAGATATCATACAGCTGGTTATAGGTAATAAGGTCTGCGTGCAGGGCATCCATCTGGCTGTTGAATTCTTCCTCGCTCTCACAGTAGGCGATCACCTGCGTTACGGTATCGAACACATCATAAAAAACGGTGGAATAGCGGGTAAGCTCTTTCTTTTTGGAGGCACAGCCTGCCAGCAGGCTCAGGCAGAGCACCCCGGCCAACAGGGCGCTGACGAAACGTTTTGCGCGGGTCATCATACGGTGTGGTTCTCCTTTGCGGCGGTAAAGGCGGCGTGCTCCTCCTGCAGGTGGGCCAGCAGATCGCCGAACACCCAGCTGCGGTTTGAGGGGGTGACAAGAGCCTTGAGCGGCACGGTGACCTGTGCCTGCTTCATCAGATCCAGCAGGGTGTCCACATCCTTCTCCTTGAAGTTGGCCAGAACCACTGCCGGCGGGTAGGCACCCGGTTCCAGCACCAGCGTGCGTGCGGCCTTGGTCTCCACCTCGCCCAGCAGCTGGGCCACGGTCTTGCCCGCATCGGCAGGGGAGACGAGCAGCACCTTCATGCCAAAGGCAGGAGCCATGCCTTCCAGTTTGCCGCGGTCGGCGGGGGAAAGATTCCAGCCCAGAACCAGCGGGACACCGGCGTTCTGGTTGCGTGCAATATGTGCTTTCATAATGATACCTCTTTTTAAAGGATAGATTCAAAATACACTATAGTATACCATAAATAAGAGCAAAAGAAAACAAAAACTCCCCCAGTCATCGCTGCGCGATGCCAGCCCCCTCAAAGATGGGGCCTTTGACAGAACCGGAAAGTTTTTTCGGTTCGCCAGAGGCTCCCTCCTTGGGGGAGCTGTCTGCGCAGCAGACTGAAGGAGTATGTAAAATGCCTTAGTTCAGCTTCTTGCCGAAGAACTCCACCTCTTTGCCGATGAACTGCATCAGCTCGTCGAACTGGTCGGGGGTCAGGCTCTGGGCACCATCGCACTTTGCCTTGGCGGGGTTGTTGTGCACTTCGATCATCAGGCCGTCGGCACCGGCAGCAACAGCGGCCTTTGCCAGATCCGGCACCATCCATGCGTGGCCGCAGGCATGGCTGGGGTCCACAATAACGGGCAGGTGGGTCATCTTGTGCAGCATCACCACACCGGCAAGGTCGAGGGTGTTGCGCATGCTGGTCTCAAAGGTGCGGATGCCGCGCTCACAGAGGATGACGTTCTCGTTGCCCTCAGCCATGATGTACTCGGCGCTCATCACGAACTCTTCCAGCGTATTGGCAAGGCCGCGCTTGAGCAGCACCGGCTTGTTCTGACGGCCAACGGCCTTGAGCAGCTCAAAGTTCTGCATGTTGCGGGCACCCACCTGAATGAGGTCTACATTCTCGAACAGGGGCAGGTGCTCGGTGTTCATGATCTCGGTCACGATGGGAGCACCGGTGGCGCGGCGTGCCAGCTTGAGCAGGTCGAGGCCCTCGCTGCGCATACCCTGAAAGGAGTAGGGCGAGGTGCGGGGCTTGAATGCGCCGCCGCGCAGCAGGGAAGCACCCGCAGCCTTCACGCGCTGTGCGCAGTAGGTGATTTGCTCCTCGCTCTCAATGCTGCAGGGGCCGGCGATCACGGCAAAGCTGCCGCCGCCGATCTTTACGCCGTCCACATCGATCACGCTGTCGTCCGGGTGGAACTTGCGGTTGGCCTTCTTATAAGGCTCGGTCACGCGGCGGCAGGTCTCCACCACCGGGTTTGCCAGCACCCAGCTCTCGGCCACGGCCTTGGTGTCGCCGATCAGGCCCAGAATGTGGCTCTCACTGCCCTTGGAATCGTTGATCTGCAGGCCCATATCCTGCAGTTCGTGGCAGAACTCGCGTACCTGTACCTCAGGTGCGTCCTGTTTGAGTACGATGATCATAGTGTTTTGTCTCCTTTGCCTTATCGTGTGAAACGGCGAGGGAGACCGGCTCCTTTGCCGCAGCTTGCAGTGTCAAACTTCAGGGTTCTGAAGTGTGTGACGCTATGATATCACTTCAGGAAACTGAAGTCAAGAGAATTTTGAATTTTTTTGAAGAAAGTGGTAGAATAGAAAAAACTCCTTCAGTCCCGCATACGCTCGACAGCTCCCTCTGAGAGGGCGCCCTTGGCAAAACAGGAAACGTTGTGTGGGCTGCCAAAGCCTCCCTCAATGAGAAAGACTTCCCCCGGCCGGGACAGATTCTCCCCGCGCCGGGGAGAAATGTCACCACAGGTGACAAAGAGAGGAACAGATGTCACGCAAGTGACAAAAAGGGGAGCAGTGGCATCGCGTAGCGATGACGGAAGGAGTCTGTTTAATGCAATCAGAAGGGGATATCAGAGATGGGAAAAGAAGCAAAAACCAATGCCATGCGCATTCTGGAACGTGAAAAGGTACCCTACACCGCCCACGAGTACGCTCATGAAGAGGGCGTTGCCGTGGCAGGTGTGGATGTGGCAGGCAGCATGGGCGAAGACCCTGCCTGCGTGTATAAGACGCTGGTAACGCAGGGCAATAGCAAAAACTATTTTGTGTTCGTCATTCCGGTGGCGGCAGAGCTGGATCTGAAAGCCGCTGCCCGCAGTGTGGGCGAAAAAAGCGTTGCCATGATCCATGTGGCCGATATCAACAAGGTCACCGGCTATGTGCGCGGTGGCTGCAGCCCGGTAGGCATGAAAAAGCAGTATAAGACCGTGTTCGATGAGAGCGTGCTGACGCAGGAGAAGGTCTATGTCTCCGGCGGGCGCATCGGCACGCAGGTGTGCTGTGCCCCAGCGGACCTCATCCGTGCTGCACGGGCAATTACAGCAAAAATTATTTTTTAAAAAAGTCCGTCTATTGTACAAAAAGTTAACGCATCCTATTTACATAAAATATACTTAAAATATAAGTCATACTTAAAAAGAAAAACAATGTCGAAACTGCACAAAACTTTTGAAAGTTTTTTGACGGCATGAAAACACAAGGTAGAATTTGTGGGAACACTCTTTTCAAAGATGTTTTTTTGCCGTAAACTGTATGTAGTACAGGGACGGCGGCCCGCAGAAAGGGCTTTTCCGCCGCCTGAAAACGCAAGCACAAGGAACTGCGGAGGAGAACTTCAATGATGAAGATGCTGCCGGGTCTCATGGGTCGAAACAACATTCGGGCATGTCAGGGGCATCGTGCAACTTTGTGCAAAGCGTCGGGAGAGCATACGCAGAATTAAAGGCCGTGGTACGGGTGTACCGCAGCCTTTTTTGTTTGTCGGTTGAGAAAGAGAGGTTTGGATATGGTTCGTAAAGTGGCTGTGATCATGGGTTCTGACAGCGATTGGCCGGTGGTAAAGGGCGCATGTGCCCAACTGAAAGCGCTGGACATCCCTTTTGAGGCGCACATCCTTTCGGCACACCGCACCCCTGCCGGGGCAGCGGAGTTTGCCAAAAGCGCCCGTGCCAACGGCTTCGGCGTGATCCTGTGCGCAGCAGGCATGGCAGCACATCTGGCGGGTGCCTTTGCTGCCAACACCACCCTGCCGGTGATCGGCATTCCCATGAAGGGCGGTGCCATGGACGGCATGGATGCCCTGCTTGCCACGGTGCAGATGCCCAGCGGCATCCCGGTGGCAACGGTGGCTCTGAACGGTGCCAAGAACGCCGCATGGCTGGCTGCGGAAATTCTGGCTTTGAGCGACGACGCTCTGGCCGAAAAGCTGGCAGCAGAGCGCACCGCCATGGCCGCACAGATCGCTGCCAAAGAGGAAAAGCTGCAGGCTGAGATCGCCCAGCTGTAAAGGAGAACCAATGTCTGATTTTGCATATCCGCTGCACGAAGAATGCGGCGTTTTCGGTATTTACGACCGTGCCGGTACCGAGGATGTGGCCGCTGCGGCCTACTCGGCTCTGTATGCCCTGCAGCACCGTGGTCAGGAGAGCTGCGGCATCGCTGTGAACGATGATGGCGTCATTGTCGGCCACCGCGACCTCGGCCTTGTGAACGAGGTGTTCACCCCGGCGGTGCTGGCAAGCATTTCCAGGCCCACCGCTCATATGGCGACCGGCCATGTGCGCTATGCCACTGCTGGCAGCCGCGTGCGGGCCAACGCACAGCCCATGATCGTGCGCCATGGCCGCGGCACCATGGCACTGTGCCACAACGGCAACCTGACCAACGCCATCGAGCTGCGCCGCCAGCTGGAAAATGAAGGTGCCATCTTCCACGGCTCCTCCGATACCGAGGTGATCTGCTACCTGATTACCCGCAACCGCCTGCGCATGGGCAGCATCGAGACCGCCATCAGCAAGACGATGGATGTGCTGGAGGGTGCCTACAGTCTGGTGATCATGTCGGCCACCAAGCTGATCGCCGTGCGCGACCCCCGCGGCTACCGGCCCCTGTGTATCGGCACCTTGCCCGGCGGCGGCTATGTGTTTGCCAGCGAGAGCTGTGCACTGGACGCTGCCGGTGCCACCCTGCTGCGGGACGTGGAGCCCGGCGAGATCGTGGTGGCAGACGCAAAAACCGGTGAGCTGCGCAGCATCAAGGATCACTGCGGCCGGCCGGACACCCAGATGTGCGTGTTCGAGTTTATTTACTTCTCCCGCCCGGACAGCATCATCGAGGGCAGCTCGGTGCACGAGGCCCGCAAGCAGGCCGGCCGGTTCCTTGCACAGGAACACCCCGTGGAAGCGGACGTGGTCATCGGCGTGCCGGATTCCGGTCTGGATGCAGCTCTCGGCTACTCGCAGGAGAGCGGCATCCCCTATGGCATCGGCTTTATTAAGAATAAGTACATCGGCCGCACCTTCATTCAGGGCAGCCAGAAGCAGCGCGAGAACAGCGTGCGCATCAAGCTGAACGTCGTTTCCAGCACGGTCAAGGGCAAGCGCGTGGTGCTGGTGGATGACTCCATCGTGCGCGGCACCACATCTGCCCGCATCATCAAGCTGCTGCGGGATGCCGGTGCCACCGAGGTGCACTTTATGGTGTCGGCACCGCCGTTCAAGTACCCCTGCTACTTCGGCACTGACATCCCGGATCAGAAACTGCTGGTGGCCACCGGCCGCACGGTCGAGCAGATCAATGAAGTGATCGGGGCCGATACGCTGGGCTACCTTTCCACTGAGCATGTTGTCCAGCTTGCAAAGAACACAAAATGCGGATTCTGCACCGCCTGCTTTACCGGCGAATATGCCGTGAAGCCGGACGAGGTGCTTTCCACCGATATTCACGAACGCCACCTGAACGACCGTCCCAAGGACGAGAAAAAATTAGGAGAGTAAGACCATGGAAAAAAGCTATTCTGAAAGCTATGCAGCCGCCGGTGTGGATATCACCGCCGGTTATCGCTCTGTTGAACTGATGAAGCAGTATGTGGCCCGCACCATGAACGAGCACTGCATTGGCGGTCTGGGCGGCTTTGGTGGCCTGTTTGAGCTGGACTGCACCGGCTACAAGCACCCGGTGCTGATCTCCGGCACCGACGGCGTGGGCACCAAGCTGAAAATTGCCATGATCATGGACAAGCACGATACCATCGGCATCGACTGCGTGGCTATGTGCGTGAACGATGTCATCTGCGCCGGTGCAAAGCCGCTGGTGTTCTTGGATTACATCGCCTGCGGCCGCAACATTCCCGAGAAGATCGCAGAGATCGTCAAGGGTGTGGCTGAGGGCTGCGTGCAGGCCGACTGCTCTCTGGTGGGCGGCGAGACTGCCGAGCACCCGGGCATGATGCCGGAGGAGGAGTACGATCTGGCCGGTTTCACCGTGGGTGTCGTGGATAAGGAAAAGATCCTGAGCAACGAGACCATGGCAGCCGGTGATGTGATTCTTGCCCTGCCTTCCACCGGTGTGCACTCCAACGGTTTCTCGCTGGTGCGCAAGATCTTTGACATTGACGCAAACCCCGATGTGCTGCACACTGCCCCTGCAGAGCTGGGCGGCAAGACGCTGGGCGAGGCCCTGCTGGCTCCCACCAAGATCTACGTCAAGCCTGTGCTCAAGGTGCTGGAAGAGGTGGATGTGAAGGGCATTTCCCACATCACCGGCGGCGGCTTCTACGAGAACATTCCCCGCAGCCTGAAAAAGGGCTGCTGCGCACGCATCAACAAGGCAGATGTCCGCACCCCGGCTCTGTTCCAGCTGATGCAGAAGACCGGCAATATCTCCGAGCACGATATGTTCAACACCTTCAACATGGGCGTTGGCATGGTGCTCACCGTCCCCGCAGAGCAGGCCGACAAGGCGCTGGACATCCTGCACGCAAACGGTGAGCCGGAAGCTTACCGTCTGGGCGTCATTGCAGAAGGTGAGGGCGTGGAGCTGTGCTGAACATTGCAGTTTTAGTCTCCGGCGGCGGCACCAACCTGCAGGCTCTGCTGGACAGCGAAGCCCGAGGCGAGAACCCCAACGGCAGGATCACCCTTGTGGTGGCCTCCAAGCCCGGTGTCTATGCGCTGGAACGGGCCGCAAAGGCCGGTGTGGAAGGCTGCGTGGTGCGCCGCAAGGATTACGCCAGTAGTGAGGATTTTGACGCAGCTCTGCTGAAAACGTTGAAAGACCACAACATCGATCTGGTGGTGCTGGCAGGCTTTCTGTCCGTGCTGGGGCCCAGTGTCATTGAAGCGTATCCCCGCCGCATCCTGAATGTGCACCCGGCACTCATCCCGTCTTTCTGCGGGCCCGGCATGTACGGTCTGCGTCCGCACGAGGCGGCTCTGGCCCGGGGTTGTAAGGTGACCGGTGCCACCGTCCACTTCGTGAACGAAGAGTGCGACGGCGGGCCCATCCTGCTGCAGAAGGCCGTGGACATCCTGCCCGGCGACACCCCCGAGGTGCTGCAGAAGCGTGTGATGGAGCAGGCCGAGTGGAAGCTGCTGCCTAAGGCCGTGGCTATGGTGTGCAGCGGAGAAATTGAGTGAAAACTCCTTCCGTCACGCCTGACGGCGTGCCACCTCCCTCAAGGAGGGAGGCAAGGCTCCCTCTCCGAGGGGGCTGTCGCCGCAGGCGACTGGGGGAGTTCCGTAATAGGAGAATTTGACATGGAAAAGATCAACCTGAACGAGTATCTGGCATCCAACGAGTATCCCGGCCGCGGCATTGCTGTGGCAATGGCTCCGGATGGCCGCCAGATGTTCATTGGCTACTTTATCATGGGCCGCAGCGAGAACAGCCGCAACCGCGTGTTTGACCCCGTGCCCGAGCGCGGCGGTATCTGCACCATCGCAGCGGACCCCGCGAAGCTGGAGGACCCCAGCCTTATTATTTACAATCCGGTGCTGACGCTGGGCAAGACCCATATCGTGACCAACGGCGACCAGACCGATACCATTTATGACCTGATGAGTCAGGGCAAGAGCTTTGCCGATGCCCTGCGCACCCGCACCTTTGAGCCGGACGGCCCCAACTACACCCCCCGCATCTCCGCTGTGGTGTACGCCGACGGCAGCTATCAGATGAGCATTCTCAAGTCTGCGGACGGCAATGGCGACAGCGTGCAGCGCTATTTCTTTGATTATCCGCAGCCCGTTGCAGGCGAGGGCCATTTCATCAGCACCTACAAGCACAACGGAAATCCCATCCCCAGCTTTGAGGGTGAGCCGCTGCGCTTTGCCTGCCCCCGCACCATCGGCGATTTTGCACAGGGTCTGTGGAGCAGCCTGAACCCGGACAACAAGGTGAGCCTGTTTGCCCGGGTCATTGATCTGGACTCCGGCGAGACCGGCGACATGATCTTTAACAAGTACGATGCCGTGTGCAGCGATCTGGACGACCCCGAGGAGCCGGAGCTGCTGCCCGAAGAGCTGGAACTGCTCAAAAAGCTTGACGCAGAGGAAAAACAGGACTAAAACAATAGAGAAATAAGGAGGATGCACCAATGAACGAACTGGCACTGAAGTACGGCTGCAACCCCAACCAGAAGCCCAGCCGCATTTATATGGAAGATGGCTCTGACCTGCCGGTCACTGTGCTGAACGGCAAGCCCGGCTACATCAATTTTCTGGACGCGCTCAACTCCATCCAGCTGGTCAAGGAGCTGAAAGCTGCCTGTGGTCTGCCCGTAGCAGCTTCCTTCAAGCACGTTTCCCCGGCAGGCGCAGCGCTGGGGCTGCCCCTGACCGATGTGGAACGCAAAATGTACCACATTGCCCCGGATATGGAGCTGTCGCCGCTGGCAAATGCTTATGCCCGTGCACGCGGTGCCGACCGCATGTCCTCCTTTGGCGACTGGATCGCCCTTTCGGACATCTGCGATGTGCCCACCGCAAAGCTGATCCAGCACGAGGTGTCCGACGGCATCATCGCCCCGGGCTACGAGCCGGAGGCACTGGCTATCCTGTCCGGCAAGAAGAAGGGCAACTACAATGTGGTCGCCATCGACCCGGCCTACAAGCCTGCTCCCATCGAGCACAAGCAGGTGTACGGCATCACCTTTGAGCAGGGCCGCAACGAGCTGGTCATCAACGCCGACACCATGCTGAACAACTGGGTCACCGAGAACAAGGATGTGACCGAAGAGCAGAAGCGTGATCTGGTCATTGCACTCATCACCCTGAAGTATACTCAGTCCAACAGCGTATGCTACACCTACCACGGCCAGACCATCGGCGTGGGCGCAGGCCAGCAGAGCCGCATCCACTGCACCCGTCTGGCAGGCCAGAAGGCCGACAACTGGCAGCTGCGCCACATGGATAAGGTGCTCAACCTGCCCTTCCGCGACGATGTGGCAAAGCCTAACCGTGACAACGCCATTGATGTTTACATCGGCGATACGCCCGAGGATGTGATTGGCGACGATGTGTGGGCCGAGACCTTTACCGAGCAGCCCGCCCCGCTGACCGCTGAGGAAAAGAAGGAATATCTGAGCAAAGTGACCGGCGTGTGCCTTGGCTCGGATGCCTTCTTCCCCTTCGGCGACAACATCGAGCGTGCCCGCCGCTCCGGCGTGACCGCCATCGTGCAGCCCGGCGGCTCCATCCGCGACCAGCAGGTCATTGACACCTGCAACAAGTACGGCATCGCAATGGCCTTCTGCGGCCTGCGGCTGTTCCATCACTAAGGGAAACGGGCTCGCCCTCTCCGTCATTGCTTGCGCAATGCCACCTCTCCCAAGGGGAGAGGCTTTGGCAGTACGGTAAAGTTTCCGGTTTTGCCAAGGGCTCTCCCTTTGGGAGAGCTGGACGCGAAGCGGACTGAGAGGGCGAGGTAGCTGACGGAAAGAACGAAAGTTTAGGAGAAAACGATATGGCTGAAAAAATTCTGGTAGTGGGCGGCGGCGGCCGCGAGCACGCCATCATCAAGGCACTGAAAAAAAGCCCTGACTGCGGCGAGATCTGGTGCGCACCCGGCAACGGCGGCATCAGCTATGACGCAAAGTGCAAAAACATCAAGTCTACCGATGTGGACACCATGGTGGGCTTTGCCGTAGAAGAAAAGTTCGATTACGTTGTGGTGGCGCAGGACGACCCGCTGGCTCTGGGCATGGTGGATGCGCTGGCAGCAGTGGGCATCCCGGCCTTTGGCCCGGATAAGGCCGCTGCCCGCATCGAGGCCTCCAAGGTGTTCTCCAAGGACCTGATGAAGAAATACGGCATCCCCACCGCAAAGTACGAGACCTTTGACGACCCCGCCAAGGTCATGGAGTACATCAAGGCCGAGGGCAAGTACCCGGTGGTCATCAAGGCCGACGGTCTGGCACTGGGCAAGGGCGTGCTCATCTGCGAGAACGAGCAGCAGGCTGCGGACGGCGTGAAGGAAATCATGCTGGATAAGAAATTCGGCGCATCCGGCAACCATGTGGTGGTGGAGGAATTCCTCACCGGCCCCGAGGTCAGTGTGCTGAGCTTTACGGACGGCAAGGTGGTCAAGCCCATGGTGTCCAGCATGGACCACAAGCGTGCCAACGACCACGACACCGGCCTGAACACCGGCGGCATGGGCACCATTGCTCCCAACCCCTACTACACCCCGGAAGTGGCCGCTGAGTGCATGGAGAAAATTTTCCTGCCCACCATCAAGGCCATGAACGCCGAGGGCTGCCCCTTCAAGGGCTGCCTCTACTTCGGCCTGATGCTCACCCCGGACGGCCCGAAGGTCATCGAGTACAACTGCCGCTTTGGTGACCCCGAAACGCAGGTGGTGCTGCCCCTGCTGGAAGGCGACCTGCTGCACATCATGCAGGCCTGCACGGGCGGCACGCTGGAAAACGAGGAGGTCAAGTTCTCGGACGGTGCTGCCGCCTGCGTCATTCTGGCTTCCGGCGGCTACCCGGTGGCTTACGAGAAGGGCAAGCCCATCACCGGCCTTGTGGACGGCCAGCTGCCCGGCGAGGAGAATGTGACGGTCTACCACTCCGGCACCGCCATCACCGAGGATGGCACCCTTGTCACGGCCGGCGGCCGTGTGCTGGGTGTCACCGCCACCGGCCCGCGGCTGACCAATGCACTGAGCCATGCCTATGAGGCGGCAGAGAAGATCAGCTTTGAGAAGCTGCACAAGCGCAGCGATATCGGCCTGCGCGCCCTGAAGGCACTGGCAGAGAAGGAATAAATGGCGCGCCCTCTCAGGCCGCTTCGCGTCCAGCTCTCCCAAAGGGAGAGCCCTTGGCAAAACCATGAACTTTGCGTGGACTGCCAAGGCCTCCCACTTTGGGGGAGGTGGCAGCGCGTGAGCGCTGACGGAGAGGGCGAGGACGCTAGATAAATTTTAGAATCATAAGGGGGAACCTACCCAATGGTCTATCGTATTTATGTGGAAAAAAAGCCCGGCTTTGATGTGGAAGCCACCGGCCTGAAAAATGAGCTGACCAGCCTGCTGGGCATCCAGTCGCTTACCGGTCTGCGTCTGCTGAACCGCTACGATGTGGAAGGCATCGACGAAGAACTGTTCAACCAGTGTGCAAACACCGTGTTCAGTGAGCCGCCGGTGGATAACACCTATGCCGAGCTGCCCGCCAGCGACGGCGTGTCCTTTGCAGTGGAGTATCTGCCCGGCCAGTTCGACCAGCGCGCCGACTCCGCTGCTGAGTGCATCCAGCTCATCAGTCAGGGCGAGCGCCCGCTGGTGCGCTCTGCCCGCGTCTATCTGCTGGAAGGCACCCTGACCGACGAGCAGGTGGCCGAGATCAAGAAATACGTCATCAACCCGGTGGAGGCCCGCGAGGCTTCGCTGGACACCAAGCAGACCCTGAAAATGGAGTACCCCGTGCCCGCCCCGGTCAAGGTGCTGGAGGGCTTTAACCAGCTGGACGAAGAGCAGCTGAAAAAGTTCATTGCGGACAACGGCCTTGCCATGGATCTTGGCGATATCGAGTTCTGCCAGAAGTATTTCCGCTCTGAGCACCGCGACCCCACCATCACCGAGATCAAGATGATCGACACCTACTGGTCCGATCACTGCCGCCACACCACCTTCGGTACCATTCTGGACGATGTGCAGATCGACGATGCCGTGGTGCAGAAGGCCTTTGACCGCTACATGGCCATGCGCGCCGATCTGGGCCGCGAGAACAAGCCCCGCTGCATGATGGACCTTGCCACCATCGGCGCCAAGGAGCTGAAGAAGCAGGGTATTCTGAAAAATCTGGACGAGTCCGACGAGATCAACGCCTGCACCGTCAAGATCAAGTGCGATGTGAACGGCAAGGACGAGGACTGGCTGTTCCTGTTCAAGAACGAGACCCACAACCACCCCACCGAGATCGAGCCCTTCGGCGGTGCAGCTACCTGCATCGGCGGTGCCATCCGTGACCCGCTGTCCGGCCGCAGCTACGTCTATCAGGCCATGCGCGTCACCGGCGCAGGCGACCCGCTCAAGCCGGTCAGCGAGACTCTGCCCGGAAAGCTGCCCCAGCGCAAACTGGTGACCACTGCTGCCGCAGGCTATTCCTCCTACGGCAACCAGATCGGCCTTGCTACCGGTCAGGTGGACGAAATCTACCACCCCGGCTATGTGGCAAAGCGCATGGAGATCGGTGCCGTTGTAGGCGCTACCCCCGCTTCCCACGTCCGCCGCGAGTGCCCCGCCCCCGGCGATGTCATCGTTCTGCTGGGCGGCCGCACCGGCCGTGATGGTGTGGGCGGTGCTACCGGTTCTTCCAAGGCCCACAAGCTGGACAGCCTTGAGCACTGCGGTGCCGAGGTGCAGAAGGGCAATGCTCCCATCGAGCGCAAGCTGCAGCGCCTGTTCCGCCGCGAGGATGCCTGCAGGATGATCAAGCGCTGCAACGACTTTGGCGCAGGCGGTGTGTCCGTTGCCATCGGTGAGCTGGCCGACGGCCTGTACATCGACCTGAACAAAGTCACCAAGAAGTACGAGGGTCTGGACGGCACCGAGCTGGCCATCAGCGAGAGCCAGGAGCGCATGGCTGTGGCGCTGGCCCCCGAGGACGTGGACAAGTTCATTGCTCTCGCCAACGAAGAGAACCTTGAGGCCACTCCTGTGGCAAAGGTGACGGCTGAGCCCCGCCTGAACATGGTGTGGAACGGCATGTCCATCGTGAACATCAGCCGCGAATTCCTGAACTCCAACGGTGCAGAGAAGCACCAGAAGGTCCATGTGGAAAAGGCCACGGTCTGGCAGCCCCAGTGGGAGGGCCTGACCTTCAGCCAGAAGATGAAGAACATGGTGGGCGATTTGAACATCTGCAGCAAGAAGGGCCTGTCTGAGCGGTTCGACTCCACCATTGGTGCCGCCACTGTGCTCATGCCCTTTGGCGGTGCCTATCAGCTGACCCCGCAGAACGCCATGGTGGCAAAGCTGCCGGTGGACGGCGAGACCAGCACCTGCTCCGGCATGGCATGGGGCTTCAACCCCTTCCTGATGAGCGCAGACCAGTACAAGGGCGCTCAGATGGCCGTCATTGAGAGCGTTACCAAGCTGGTGGCCTCCGGCTTCCGCTATGAGGATGCTTACCTCACCTTCCAGGAATATTTCGAGCGTCTGGGCACCGCCCCGGAGCGCTGGGGCAAGCCGCTGGCCGCTCTGCTGGGTGCACTGGATGCTCAGATAGGTCTGGGCATTGCATCCATCGGCGGCAAGGACAGTATGTCCGGCTCCTTTGAAAAGCTGGATGTGCCTCCCACGCTGGTCTCCTTTGCAACCGCCATCGGCAAGGCAAACAAGGTGGTCTCCACCGAATTCAAGAAGCCGGAGAGCACGGTGGTGCTGGTACGGCCTATCATCGACCCCGAGACCGGCTGCCCCAACTTCTTCTCCCTGAAGGCCAACTACAAGATCGTGGAGGACATGATCGAAGAGGGCATGGTGGCATCCGCCTGCTCTGTGGGCTACGGCGGCATTGCCGAGGCTCTGTTCAAGATGGGCCTTGGCAACCACATCGGCTTCAAGATGCGTGCGGACAAGACCACCCATGAGATGTTCCAGCCCATGTACGGCTCCATCGTTCTGGAAATGGTGTCCGATTCGCCCGCCGGTGAGATCCTGGGCGAGACCACCAAGGAATACGTCTTTGAAGCCTGCGGCGAAAAGCTGGATATGGCCCAGCTGCAGGAGATCTGGGAAGGCAAGCTGGAGCCGGTGTACCCCTACCGCAAGGCAGGCCCCACCGTGGAAAAGATCAACGGCAAGCTGACCGCACCCGCCGCACCCAAGATCGGTGTGGCAAAGCCCAAGGTCATCATTCCGGTGTTCCCGGGCACCAACTGCGAGTACGACACCGCCAAGGCCTTTGCCCGCGCCGGTGCCGACCCGGAGATCCTGGTCATCCGCAATCTGACCCCCGCCGATGTTGCCGAGAGCTGCAAGGCACTGGTCAAGGCCATCGATAACAGCCAGATCGTCATGCTGCCCGGCGGCTTCTCCGGCGGCGACGAGCCGGACGGCAGTGCAAAGTTCATTGCATCCTTCTTCCGCAACCCGGAAGTCACCGAGGCGGTGCGTCGTCTGCTGCAGCAGCGCGACGGCCTGATGCTGGGCATCTGCAACGGTTTCCAGGCCCTCATCAAGCTGGGTCTGGTCCCCTACGGCGATATCCGCCCCATCACCGCTTACGACCCCACCCTGACCTTCAACACCATCGGTCGCCACCAGAGCATGCTGGTGCGCACCCGCATTGCATCCACCGGCAGCCCGTGGCTGTCCAAGTGCGAGGTGGGCGAACAGTTCACCGTTGCCATCAGCCACGGCGAGGGCCGCTTCGTGGCTCCGCAGGAGGTGCTGGACACCCTCATGAAGAATGGCCAGATCACCACCCAGTATGTGGACATCGAGGGCAACCCCACCATGGACCAGCGCTATAACCCCAACGGCTCTGTGCTGGCGATCGAAGGCATCACCAGCCCGGATGGCCGTGTGTTCGGCAAGATGGGCCACTCGGAGCGCAGCGGCGAGTACCTGTACAAGAACGTTACCGGTGACAAATATCAGCCGATCTTTGAGGGCGGCGTGGACTATTTCAAGATTTGATGGTAGAATAGAGAAAAACTCCTTCCGTCATCGCGGATGCGATGCCACCTCCCTCGGAGAGGGAGGCTGAAAGGCCCCCTCCCCGAGGGGGCTGTCGCCGGAAGGCGACTGGGGGAGTCACTTTCAGGAGGAAACAATCAATGTCTCAGCATGATCGTTATATCAGCCCCTTTTCCACCCGCTATTCCTCGGACGAGATGCAGTATATCTTCTCGGACGATAACAAGTTCCGCACATGGCGCCGCCTGTGGGTGGCGCTGGCCCGGGCCGAAATGGAGCAGGGCCTGACCAACATCACCCCCGATATGGTGGCTGAGCTGGAAGCCCATGTGGACGATATCAACTATGAAGTGGCCATCGAGCGCGAAAAGCTGGTGCGCCACGACGTGATGAGCCATGTGTACGCCTACGGCCAGCAGTGCCCCAAGGCTGCCGGCATCATCCATCTGGGTGCCACCAGCTGCTATGTGGGCGACAACACCGACATCATCGTGATGCGTCAGGGTCTGGAACTGGTGCGCAAAAAGCTGATCGGTGTGTTGGCAAAGCTGGGCCGCTTCGCCGAGGAATACAAGGACATGCCCTGCATGGCCTATACTCACTGCCAGCCCGCTCAGCCCACCACCGTGGGCAAGCGCGCCACCCTGTGGGCCAACGAGCTGGTGATGGACCTGCAGGAGATCGACCACCGTCTTGCTGTTCTGCAGCTGCGCGGTGTCAAGGGTACCACCGGCACGCAGGCTTCCTTTATGGAGCTGTTCAAGGGCGATGCCGATAAGATCCGCGCCGTGGATGCTTCCATCGCCAGGGAGATGGGCTTTGCGCCCGAAGCGGTCATCCCCGTGTCCGGCCAGACCTACAGCCGCAAGGTGGATGCCTTCATCCTGAATGCCCTGGCCGGCATTGGCCAGAGCTGCATGAAGTTCGCCACCGACCTGCGCCTGCTGGCCAACTTCAAGGAGATGGAGGAGCCGTTTGAAAAGAACCAGATCGGTTCCTCCGCCATGCCTTACAAGCGCAACCCCATGCGCTGCGAGCGTATCTGCGCACTGAGCCGCTACCTGATGGTAGATGTGCTGAACCCCAGCTTCACCACCGGCACCCAGTGGTTTGAGCGCACGCTGGACGACAGCGCCAACAAGCGTGTCGCCATGGCTGAGGGCTTCCTTGCCACCGACGCTATCCTGAACATCATGCTCAATGTCACCGACGGCATCGTGGTGTATCCCAAGGTGGTGCGCAGCCGTCTGATGGCAGAGCTGCCCTTCATGGCCAGTGAGAACATCATGATGCAGGCTGTGGAAAAGGGCGGAAACCGTCAGGAGCTGCACGAGCGCCTGCGCCAGCACGCCATCGCCGCCGGCAAGCAGGTCAAGGAAGAGGGCCTGCCCAACGATATGGTGGACCGTATCGCTGCCGACCCTGCCTTTGGCCTGACCCGCGAGGAGATCGTGGCGGGCCTTGTGCCGGAGAACTTTGTGGGCCGTGCACCGCAGCAGGTGGAGGAGTTCATCGCCAATGTGCTCAAGCCCATCTTCGATGCAAACCCCGATGCCGTGGAGCAGCACGCATCTTTGAGTGTTTGATTTTAAATGCTCTCCGCTTACGCGCTGAGCATAAACAGCGGAAGTTACAGTTTGTTTTGCAAGAAGGAGAAGCCTGTGGGCTTCTCCTTCTTGCTTTTTCACGAAAAGGACCGGAAAGAAAAACTCCTTCAGCTGCACTTCGTGCGTCAGCTCCCTCTAAGAGGGAGCCTCTGACGAGGAGAAAAAGTTTACCGTACTTCCAAAGCCTCCCTCAGTGAGAAAGACTTCCCCCGGCCGGGACAGATTCTCCCCGCGCCGGGGAGAAATGTCACCACAGGTGACAAAGAGAGGAACAGATGTCACGCAAGTGACAAAAAGGGGAACAGTGGCATCGCGCAGCGATGACGGAAGGAGTTCTCTTGCGCAAATCATTTTATCATGTTACACTAAAACTCCAAACCTATGTAAAAGGAGAACCGCATATGCGATTGGATAAATACTTAGCCGAGACGGCCCAGTGCACCCGCAGCGAGGCTAAGGCGCTGCTTTCCAAAGGGCGGGTGCAGGTGAACGGTGCTGTCTGCAAAAAAGGGGACACCCAGCTCAGGGAAACCGATACGGTGGCCGTGGACGGCAAAGCCCTGAATTACCAGCAGTTTGTGTACCTGATGCTCAACAAACCCGAGGGCGTGGTGAGCGCTTCCACCGACAAGCGTGACACCACCGTGGTCGATCTGGTGAGGGATGCTTATCCCCGGCGGCAGCTGTTCCCGGCGGGAAGGCTGGACAAGACCAGCACCGGCTTTGTGCTGCTGACCGATGACGGCACCTTTGCCCACGACATCCTTGCTCCAAAGCGCCACGTCTCCAAGACCTACACCGTGGTGTTGGACACGCCGCTGACCGAGCAGATGCGCACCGGCTTTGCGGCGGGCGTGACCCTTGCCGACGGCACAGCGCTTTCGCCTGCGGAGGTGACGGCCCTTTCTGCCGATGGCTGCACGGTGCGGGTGGTGCTCAAGCAGGGCGTATACCACCAGATCAAGCGGATGTTCGGCGTGTACGGCGCAGGTGTGAACGGCCTGCACCGGGATGCCATCGGCGGCCTTGCACTCGACCCGGCCCTTGCACCGGGCCAGTGGCGGGAGCTTTCTGCCGAAGAAGTGTCAAAAATTTCCAGCTGACAGGGTCGGCTTTTCACCCGAATTTCAAAAAAGCAACACATTTTTCCGGTAGAATAGGGGGCAGAACCACGCAAAAAGGCACTTTTTTGGTTCAGAATGGCCCCTAAAGATAATATTCACAAGAAAAAACTATCTTTTTTGTTGAAATATGTTGCAAAAGTAAATTCTTTTGTGTAAAATATAAAATGTAATGCAGCTAAATTGTTAAAAATCACGACCGGCTGCCGCTGCGGTTTGCACAAACGAGGAAAAGGGGTATCCATTATGGCCAATAGAGTATTTCAAAGCGTGATCTACCAGATGAAAGACGCGATCAACCGGGTGGTCGGCGTGGTGGATGAGACCGGCGCTGTTATTTCCTGCTCGGAGCTGAACCTGATCGGCGAGGTGCGCGAGGGTTTCATGGCGGAGCGTCTGACCGCAGGCGACCGCTTTGTGCGCGATGGCTACACCTATCAGCAGTTCTCCAGCGCCAAGCATAACGATTATGCAGTATTCGTGGAAGGCGTGGACGAGACGGCTGGTCAGTTTGCCGCTATGCTGTCCATCAGCCTGCAGAGCATCAAGCAGTACCACGACGAAAAGTTTGATAAGTCCAACTTTATCAAGAATGTGGTGCTGGATAACATCCTGCCCGGCGATATCTATGCCAAGGCCCGTGAGCTGCACTTTGCCACCGATGTTTCCCGCGTGGTGTTCATCGTGCGTGTTACCAGCGGCGGCGATATCTCCGCCTACGATGTGGTCAGCAGCCTGTTTCCGGATAAGCAGAAGGACTTTGTGTTCAATATCAGCGAGACGGATACCGTGCTGGTCAAGGAGATCCGCAAGGGCATCGACCGCACCGATATGGAAAAGCTGGCTGCCAGCATCGTGGATACCCTGTCCGGCGAGCATTACATCAAGGCTGTGGTGGGCATCGGCACCCCCATCTCCAACGTGAAAGATCTGGCTACCTCCTTTAAGGAAGCACAGATCGCCATGGAAGTGAGCAAGGTGTTCGACACCGAAAAGCAGATCATCCGCTACGATAATCTGGGCATTGCACGCCTGATCTATCAGCTGCCCACCACCGTGTGCGAGATGTTCCTGCGCGAGGTGTTCAAGCAGGGCAGCATCGAAAGCCTGGATCAGGAGACCCTGTTCACCATCCAGCGCTTCTTCGAGAATAACCTGAATGTGTCTGAAACCAGCCGCGGCCTGTTTGTGCACCGCAACACGCTGGTGTATCGTCTGGAAAAGATCAAAAAGCTGACTGGCCTGGATCTGCGTGAGTTCGACGATGCTATCGTCTTTAAGGTAGCACTGATGGTCAAGAAGTACCTGTCCAACAATCCGGCCAAATACTAATAAGCTGCAGGCTCTGCCTGCAGTGCAGAACCGGCCGCTCGAAACCGATGCTGGCCGGTTCTTTTTGCTGTGAAAACAGATTCTAATGTCAGGAGCTAATATTACCCTATGATCGATTTAGAACACGTTTCCAAGGAATATAAACGGGGCGGACCGCTGGCACTGGACGATATCAATCTCCATGTGGACGACGGCGAGTTCGTGTTCCTGCTGGGCCATTCCGGCGCAGGCAAATCCACTCTGCTCAAGCTGCTGCTGCGCGAAGAGCTGCCCAGTGAGGGCAAGGTGACCGTGCTGGGCAAGGATGTTGCCTGCCTGCACCGCCATCAGGTGCCGTATCTGCGCCGTCAGATGGGCATTATCTTTCAGGATTTCCGGCTGATCCCCACCATGACTGTGTACGAGAACATCGCCTTTGCCATGCATGTGACCAACGTCAAGCGCCGGGAGATCAGCGATCGTGTGGAGTACATGCTGGAGCTGGTGCATCTGGAGGATAAGGCCAAGGCCTATCCGGACACCCTTTCCGGCGGTGAACAGCAGCGCGTGGCTGTGGCCCGCGCCCTTGCCCACGGCCCCAAGCTGGTCATTGCGGACGAGCCCACTGGCAATATCGACCCGGAATTGAGCCTGGAAATGATGGAGCTGCTGGAGCGGGTGAGCGAAATGGGCATCACCGTGGTGGTCGTTACCCATGAGCACGAGCTGGTGCGCCAGTTCCACCAGCGCGTCGTCACCCTGAAAAAGGGCCGCATCATTTCGGATGTGCCTGCCGACAAGGAAGCCATCCGCGCACGCGCAGAGCGCAAAGAACGCCTGTTCGAGACCGAGCTGGAACCTGCTGACACCGCAGAAAAGGAGGCGGCCACCGTATGATGAGACCTTCTACCTTCTTTTTTCTGATCCGGCGCGGCATCCGCAATCTGGGCAAGCACTGGGCCATGACCTTTGTGTGCATCCTGTCCCTCAGTGTCTGTATGACCCTGAACACCTTTGCAAGCCTTGCCGAGGTGAACGTGGACAGCATGGTGAACTATCTGGGCAGCCAGAACGAGACCGTGGTCTATCTGGACCCGGAGTGTGATGATGCCACTGCGCAGACCGTGGGCGAAAAGCTGGCGGCAATGCCCGGCGTGACCAATGTGCAGTTCGTCTCCAAGCAGGACGTGCTGAACACCTACCGCAATTACATGGAAGATTACTCCTCCCTGTGGGATGAGTTTGAAAATGACAACCCCTTCAAGGCCAACTACCGCGTTTCCATCGCGGATCTGAGCCAGATGGAGAGCATGAGCAAGCAGATGCAGGCCATTCAGGGCGTGTACAGCGTTACCGCCCCGGTGGAAATGACCAATGTCTTTGTGCAGGTGCAGCGCTCTGTTACCAAAGTGGGCCGCGGTATCGTGCTGGTGCTGATGGTCGTCAGCATCATCACGGTGGGCAGCACCATCCGCCTGAGCGTGTTTGCGCGCCGCCGCGAAATTGAGATCATGAAGTACGTGGGCGCCACCAACGGTCTGGTCACTCTGCCCTTCGTTGTGGAAGGTCTGACCATGGGCCTGATCTCCGGCGTGCTCACTGCAGCGATTAGTCTGGGCGGCTACTCCTACATGGTGCAGGCCTCCGACGGTCTGGGTGGCGTGTGGGAAATGATCATGGGTCAGGCACTGGTGCCGGTGAGCGCCGTCTGGTCCACTATCATCCCGTACAGCCTCATCGGCGGTGCCGTTGTGGGTGGTCTGGGCAGTATGTTCTCCATCCGCAAGCACCTGAACGTGTGATCGAAAGGAGCCGCACATGAAAAAAGCACTTCATGCAAAGCCCTTCCGCCTGCAGATGCCCGGCCATACGCCGCGCCATGCACGGCCGGAGCCTGCCCGCAGCAAGCTGCTGCGCGGCGTGAGTCTGTGCCTGGCGGCGGTATGCCTTGCGGCAAGCGTCAGCTTCCAGCCGGCCACGGCAGCCACCAGCATGGCCAGCCTGCAGAACAAGCTGAACAGCCTTTCCAAATCCATCGACCAGCACAAGAAGGAGCTTTCGGACGCAAAGAAAAAGGAAGCTGCTGCAAAAGCGCTGGAAACGGAGCTGAAGGATCGCGTGGGCATCATTCAGTCTCAAATCAGCGTGCTGAGCACCCAGATCGCTGCTGTGCAGAACAACATTGGCCAGACCGAGCAAAAGATCACCGCCAAGGAAGGCGAGATCACCCAGAAGCAGGCCGAGATCGACAGCCAGTGGGGTGATTTTAAAAAGCACATGGCTGCCATGCAGGAGCTGCGCGACGGCGGCAGTGTGGCCATGCTGAGCGCAGTGAACGACCTGTATGAGCTGCTCACCTTCAACGAGGTCATGCAGGATATCTCCATCAAAGATACCGAGATCATGGACAACATGAAGGCGGCCAAGTCTGAACTGGAAGCGGACAAGGTGGAACTGGAGGCCCAGCGCAAGGAACTGCAGAGCCAGAAGGCGGAGCTGGATACCCAGAACTACCAGATGAAGGCAAAGCAGAGCGAGTTGAACAGCAGCATTTCTGCGGCGCAGCTTTCTGCACAGGATGCCCAGAAGGCCCAGCAGACGGCACAGGCCGCTATTGAATCGGACGAGCTGAACTATGAGGCCGTCAAGAAAGAGATCCAGAAGCTGATCGCGGCCGCTGCATCCAGCAAGCCGCAGCTGAGCTTTACCGGCTTTGCCTGCCCGCTGAAGAGCTATACCCGCATTTCCAGTGAGTACGGCTGGCGCAAGAACCCGGTGTCCGGCGTGAACAGACTGCATGCCGGCATTGATCTGGCTGCGCCGGGCGGTACCCCCATCTACGCAGCCGCAAGCGGCTATGTGCAGGTGGCGGGCTGGTCCAGCGGCGGCTATGGCAACTATGTCATCATCTACCACGGCAGCATGTCGGACGGCAACGCCTACAGTACCCTGTACGGCCATATGAAGTCGGTAGCCACCAGTGCGGGCAAGTATGTCAAGCAGGGTGAGCTGATCGGCTACGTTGGTTCCACCGGCAACTCTACCGGCAATCACCTGCATCTGGAGGTCTGGAAGGGCGGCAGCAAGGCCAATGCGGTTAATCCGCGCGGTTATATCCCGTTCCCGCACAACTGAGTGTATTTATAAGGAGTCTGGTATTCTATGAACGAACAAAAACATAAGCGTTTGCTGCGCATCGGCTGCCTTTTGCTGGCAGGCGTGTTTGCACTCTCGCTGCTGGGCAGTGTGCTGATGATGCTGCTGTTCTGACAGGAGGGAGCAAGGCATGAACCGTAAGATCTCTGTGGGCATGGCTGTCACCATTGTGATCCTTGCCATGACCGTGACCTTTTCCATTACCATGCTCATTGCCATGCGTCTGTTTGACAGCACAGTGAGCAGCGTGAAGGAAAAGGAGAGCATGTACAACAAAGTGGCCGAGGTGGACCGCTATGTGCGCAGCAACGACTACTACACCATTGATGAAACGGTGCTGTACGACCGCCTGACCGCAGGCTACCTGCTGGGTATCGGCGACAAGTACGCCCGTTACTACACCGCCAACGCCTACACCGAGCTGATGAACCAGCAGAGCGGCAAGGTGATGGGCATTGGCGTGGAGCTTGGCATGGACCAGACCGGCTATGCCAGAGTGACCAGGGTGTATGAGGACTCGCCTGCGCAGGAAGCCGGTATCGTGGTGGGCGATTACATCACTGCTATTGACGGCACCGATGTGAAGAGCCTTTCCGGGGTGGATGCCGTGCAGTCCCGCCTGCAGGGCGAAGCCGGCACCATCGTCAATGTTACATGGCTCGACAGCAAGGCTGCTTCCCGGACGGCGGACCTGACCCACTCCGGCTACACCAGCACGACTGTGGACTACCAGATGCTGGACAGCGTGGGTTACATCAAGATCCGCCAGTTCGACGGCAGCACGCCCAGCGAGCTGGACTATGCCATCCGGTCTCTCACTACCAGCGGCGCCCAGAGCCTTGTGTTCGACCTGCGCGATAACGGCGGCGGCGTGTTGGATGATGCCATCAGCTGCATCGATCTGATCGCCCCGGAAGGCACTGTGGCCTATGCCGAGGATAAGAACGGAAACCGAACCATCATTGGCAGCAGCGACGATGAGAGCAAGGTGGAGCTGCCCATCGTCTGTCTGGTCAACGGCAACACCGCCAGCGCGGCAGAGCTGTTTGCTGCCAGCCTGCGCACCATGAACGGCGCACGTCTGGTGGGCACCACCACCATGGGCAAGGGCACCATCCAGAGCAGCCCGCAGCGCCTTTCGGATGGCAGCGCCGTGAGCATCACGGTGGCAAAGCTCATCTGCGGCGACGGCTCCTGCTTTGATGGCACCGGCCTGAGCGTGGATGTGGAGCGTGCCCTCAGTGCCGAAGAGAGCACGAATTTCTACGATTATACCCCCGAGGATGACCCGCAGATCCAGCGTGCGGTCAGCGCAGCACAGCAGCTGAGCGGTACCACGACTTTGGGCGGTGTCAACGAAGCAGCTTCCTCGGCTGCTGCTTCCGAAGAAGCCGACAGCGCTGCCGCTGAGCCGGAGAACGCTTCCTCTGAGGAAACGGCTTCCTCCACCGAAGCAGAAGCCGGCAGCGAAGCAGCATCCAGCGCAGAATAAAGGGTAAAACCGGCAGAAATGCTGCATGGGCTTCTTCTTGTAAAAAGGAACCCGGTTTATTGCGGTGCTGTTTGCCGTACTGACCCCTTCTCGTGAAAATGCAACCCAGCCAGACCCGCAGGTCTGGCTGGGTTGCCATATTATAATAATATTTCCGCTGAATATGCCCAAAGCGACGCGGAGGGCATTCAAATCGTACTATGAAAAAGGATGGAATCTATGCCCGAACTGACCGACCTCTCGGTGATCCGCGCCCTGTGTGAAAAATACGATTTTGCACTCTCCAAGGGTTTTGGACAGAACTTTATCATCAACCCGGGTCTGCCGCCCAAGATCGTGGATGCCAGCGGCGTGGATAAGCGCTATGGTGTCATTGAGATCGGCCCCGGCATTGGTGTGCTGACTCGGGAACTGGCAAAGCGCGCCGCCAAGGTGGTGTCCATTGAGGTGGACGAACGCCTGCCGCCGCTGCTGGCCGAAACGATGGCCGGAGTGGACAATTTCAAACTGGTATTACAGGATGTACTGAAAGTTGACCTGAAGGCTCTTATTGCGGAAGAATTCCCCGGTATGCCGGTGGCTGTGTGCGCCAACCTGCCCTACTACATCACCAGTCCCATCGTCATGAAGCTGCTGGGCGACCGCCTGCCCATTGAAAGCCTGACCGTCATGGTACAGAAGGAAGCTGCCGACCGTCTGGCTGCTGCGCCCGGCACCCGTGCATCCAGCGCCATCAGCTGCGCGGTGAGCTACTATGCCACCTCCAAAATGATGTTCACCGCTGCGCCCGGCAGTTTTTACCCGGCCCCCAAGGTGACCAGCGCCGTGGTGCGCATGGAGATCCGTCCGCAGCCCGCTGTGCAGGTGGAGGACGAAGAAGGCTATTTTGCGCTGGTGCGTGCCGCCTTCGGACAGCGCCGCAAAACGGCTGCAAACGCCATTGCCAGCGGTCTGGGGATGTCCAAGGACGCGGTGACAGCCGCCATTGAAGCCGCCGGTTTTGATGCCCGCATCCGCCCGGAAGCCCTCACACTGGAGGATTTTGCAAAGATCCAGCAGGCCCTTGCCCGCTGAAGCAGCCCGCTGCTCAAAAAAGAATACAACAGACTTTGAACCCCACAGGAGCCGTCCGCGGTTCCTGTGGGGTTTTTATGATAATAGAATCGAATGGTTCGATTTTATTATCGATGTATTGCGTTGAAAATTACGGGTATCAAAACGTGATGCAACAGAAAAGAATGCTAAAAGCAGACGAAAGCATGAACTGATGGCAATGGCACCTCATTTGTTAAACGGTATAGTATACTGTTTGGGGAATGGGTTGTTTTTTTGCGCGCCAAGAAGATATTGACAAGCCGCG
This sequence comes from Faecalibacterium sp. AM43-5AT, assembly GCF_003603345.1. Lineage (NCBI taxonomy): Bacteria > Bacillati > Bacillota > Clostridia > Eubacteriales > Oscillospiraceae > Faecalibacterium > Faecalibacterium sp. AM43-5AT. The sequence continues at coordinate 156,150 of NZ_QVGZ01000002.1, read as the reverse complement.
CGTTTTTTGGTATTCTATCAAAAGACCGCTTGATCCATGCTGGTGTGGCGCAATGGCAGCGCAACTGATTTGTAATCAGTGGGTTGCAGGTTCAACTCCTGTCACCAGCTCCAAAAAGCCGCTCAGGAACGTTGATTTCTGGGCGGCTTTTGCTTTTGTGTTTTTGCTTTCGACACAAAGATCCAAAAATTCCGCAAAAGATGTTGACAAACTACCATCCGGGTGGTAATATATACAGGCAATCCATGGACTGCAAAACTGAATATGGGCGTGTTCCCGAGTGGCCAATGGGGACAGACTGTAAATCTGCTGCTTTCAGCTTCGGTGGTTCGAATCCACCCGCGCCCACCAAACAAGAAAAATCCGAACCTGTTTCCGATTGGAGAAGGGTTCGGATTTTTCGTTTTCTTCGGGTACAACAACGAAGGTTCCTGTGGACGACGCAAAACTCTGATGCCTTGTCATAGACCGTAAGCCAATAACAAGATTTGGAGGGTATGATTATGAAGTACGATGAAAGAGCCTGCAAGTTTAATATGGACACTGGCTGCGTGGAACTGCTGCTCCGGGATGGGAGAAAAATTTCCATTGACTGCATCTGGGTCGAGGATGCGCTGGATGTGACCATGGCCCAGCAGACTGAACTGGACTACCTCATCTACAACGACCCACTGGGCTATGCGGATTTGATTCTGAACGGTGACCCGGAGGAGTATTTGAAAAACGTAGCTGGAAGCCATGGGTTAGAAGATTAAGGGCAAAAAAAAATAAGAGGTGTGCCCAAGCGGACACACCACGGAGAGAAACATCTATGTAAAGCAGGGCGTTCCCTTTTCCGGGAACGTCCTGCTGTTTTTATGCGGCAACAGGCAAGGCTTGTAGTGCTTCCTGCTCTTTCAGCCATTCCTCATATTCACGCTGGCCTTCCTCGCTGTTGAAAAACTCAACCATGGAGGGATAAAAGCAACGTGCCAGCGCCTTGATTGCTTCATCCGGGTAGCCGGATTTGTTCGACTTCTTCTTTTTATTCAAATAGTATCCTCCGAAAATCAAAGTTCCATATCCTGCCCACGCTTGCGGTTTCGCTGCGGCATATTCATGGTGCGCTCCTGCTTGGGGGCAAGAATCTTTTCCAGAAAGCTGCGAACCAGTTCAGGCGCACGGTGGAGGGCGTCCAGATAGGGCTTTACATCGTACCACAGGTCGTGGTACTTGTTGCTCCAATGAATGGTTTCCTTCTTGGCGGTGGAAAGTTCTTCTTTCAGGCGGCGGTTCTCCACGTCCATCATATAGCCGTGGTCGGCTTGCTTTTTCAGCTTGGAAAATTCTTCTTCGGTCAGCGAGTAGTTACCGAGAAAGGTGCGCTTGCCGATATAATCCAGATCGCGCGCATGAATGAGGGCTTCTTTCGTGAGCGTGGCCTTTTTCTGCACAGCGGCAAGTTCCTTCTCCTTTTTGGAGAGGGTCTGACTGGTTTTGGCAAGCGACTGCGCCTTTTGGTCGGCTTGGGCGGTCAGGCTGTCCAGCCGCTCCTGCTCCCGTTGGACTTTGAACTGGGTGACGGTTAGGTGTTCTTCGGTGCTGCCACGCTCGCCGCGCTCCACATCGGTGTACCCGGCAGCACGCATATAGTTGAAGAAATCGTCTTGCAGGACACTGTACGACTTCTTCAGGACTGGCTTGCCGCTCTTTTGCAGGACCGGTTTTCCGGCATCATCCAGCAGAGGTTTGGATGCCCACTTCTTGCTCCGGCTGATCTGCATGACGGTCTCCTTGACTGTGCCGACCAGTGCCTTGTCCTTGCAGCGTTTCGACCAGAGGATCTGCTTTTCCACCACAGGCACATAGACCACATGGAGGTGGTAGTGGTAGACCTCCCGGCCCAGTGCTTCGGTCATGGCGTGGTTGATCTCATCGGCGTGCATGACTGCCGAGAGGATATACTGCTCACCACCCACGATTTGAACGGCTGCTTTGTAGGCATCCTCATAGAACTGCTTGGCGAACTCGTAGCCACCGTGATTGTCAAAATAGGCCGAGTTGACATCAAAGACAAGCTCGCAATAATGGGTGGCATCCGGCTTCAAGCCGCGCGTGGAGATGGTTCCGGCGGCTTCCAGTTGGGCGAACAGGTCAGTGTAGCTGGCGGTTGGCTTTTTGAAGTGGACGTTCCATGCAGCGCGCTGGGGGATAATATCGGGGTTCCGATAGCTGTCCTTTTCGCGCTCGTTGTGCTGCTGGGTGTTACCAACGGCCTTGTCTGAAACGGCGAGATTTCGGACACTGGTGCGGTCAACGCCATCGTTTCTTGCCAAAGGGCATCCCTCCTTTCAAGGGGTACTGTTTAACACTCTTACTCATAATGCAGATGGTTTTTTTGATAAACGATAAAAATATATTGATTTTCAATTTAACGTGTGCTATTCTAAATGTGAAATCAAAGGGGGATGCAATATGGGTAAGAATGATTTTCGGGTTGATACAACTTCTTCCGAGAAAAAGACGTTTTTCAAAAAGAAACAAACACTTCTCGGACTGGCATTCTTACTGACTGTTCCGCAAATGTTCAGTGCAGTGATTCTTCCTATTCAATGGCTTTTGGGTGCAAGGCATGGAGTGGTTCTTAATGTCACTTCCATTGCATCGCAGGAACTGTATTTCCTTGTAATGACGATTGCCGGAATCTCTGTTTTGAAGATGATGCTTAGTGATAAAACTTTTTCTAAAACGCTGGTTCAATGCACTCGTCTTGAAGGCTATCTTATTGCGGTTGCATCTGTGATATTTCCACTTTTACCGGGATATCAAGCGTCTGGTTCGACCTTTTTCTTCTGTGATTCAGTATTGCTGTTGCCTGGAGTACTTCTGATTATCATGGCTGAGTTGTTGAAAGAAGCTGTTGCGATGCAGAAGGAATTGAACGAAGTTCTTTAAGGGGATAAGAATGGCAATCATACTACGATTGGACCGCATTATGGCAGACCGAAAGATTTCCTTGACAGAACTTTCTGAACGTGTTGGAATCTCTATGGCGAACCTCTCAAATCTAAAGACCGGAAAGGTTAGAGCAATTCGTTTTTCTACACTGGATGCAATTTGCCGGGAGCTTCATTGTCAGCCGGGAGACATTTTAGAATACGATGAAACATAGAAGGAGTCGGAACAGGCACATTCCGTTATGCGGCTTTTCTTTAGGCGAACAGCTTGTTTGCGGTGGGGAGATGCACTTCTTCGGAAGTGTAATAACCCACTATGACACTTTCATCCCTGCGGTCTGCAAAGTGTAGTGGGCTCTTCGAGGACTCTCCGAGGGGGAACGTCTCCTGCGGGAGAGCTAATTGAGTTCACGTTTGCGAAGCAATGAAAGCCCCAGTGGGGCTTTTAAGTGACCGAACGGTCTTGCGCTAGCAAGATGGAGGGGCCTCGCCCCGACAAGTTCGCACAATGCGAACTTGATCGCTCCGTACGCATTTGAAAAAATCGCGTACGGAGTTCAAATAATCTGTACGGTTCGTACGACGCACAAATGATCGAAATACAGACGATAAAGCGCTCGATTTTCTCAAAATTCGCCGTACAAGTGCGTACAAGTACAGACCGTACAAGTTGTACGAATTTCTTCCATGAAAAAATGCACTTTTTACGGGCAGGGGTGGACAAGCGGTTCGATGCCCACAAAGCCCCGCACCCTGCGACCACTGGGCGAAGCGATATTATGTACTGCACCAGAGACCCCAAAGTGGGAACTCTGGTGTTTTTTTGCTTCCTGCCTGAATATACGGAGAATTTTGCGGAAAGGGCGAAAAAGCAGCAGAACTGCAACGGAAAAAGAAAAAAGCCCTTACTGGTTGCAGGGCTGCAACAGCAAGGGCGGAGATGGAACCGTATATTGAACAAAACGGCAGAGCGTATTATAATGAGGAAAAAGCTCAAAAAGGAGGGCCGACTTCATGGCACAGGAATATTTGCCCGCACCATCCAACATCCGTCTTGCGGACTTGATGAAAGAGCACAATATCAGCCAACCGGAGCTTGCCAAGGAAATCGGCTGCTCCAAAAGCACCATCAGCCGCTTCATCAGCGGCGCAAAAGGGACGCTGACCCATGAGCAGGTGCTGAAGATTGCAAGGCTGTTTAATGTGTCCACGGATTTCCTGCTGGGAGAAACCAACATCCCCGACCGCAAAAATTACGACATTGCCGAACTGGGCTTGTCCGTTGAAGCCGCAAGGAACCTCTACACAGGGCGTGTCAATACAGAGGTGGTCAATCTGCTGCTGGAAAACGCTCGCTTCGCAGAGCTTACTTACCGCATAGCGCAGTATTTTGATGATACCTTTGCTTCCGGCATCGCAGCACAGAACGCCATGCTCACGACATTGAGCACCCTGCTGCGCACAAAGGTCAAGACCCCGGAAGCAGCCAAAGCCGCAAAGGACATCAGCCTTCGGAGAAAGCCAGTATACCAAGGTGACCTTGATGACATTGAGATGTACTTCATGGCGGCGGTCAAGGAAATCAAAAAGGGCATCGGGAGCCATTACGCCGAACAGGAAGCCATGAGCAAGAAAGTGGCCGAGAAGATGTTCACCGAATTGACCAAAGGGCAGGATGTGCAGCACCCAACGATTACGGCAGAGCAGTTGACGGATGCAATGTTGGACAGCGTTTCGGGCATGGAGGGAGCTACGCCGGAAGCACTGGAACAGCTGCGGAGCGGTTTGCTGGGAATCTTGCAGTCTGCCGCAGAGCAGGAAAACGCCCATGAAGCAGACGAATGAACGGCTTTGTGCGCTGGCACAGAAAGGCGATGCCGCCGCACTGGACAGCCTGATCGACAACAACAAGTCCTTTATCGGCAAGGTGGCAAATGACCTTTTCTGTAGCATGAATCTGGCACAGTCTGGCCTGAACCTTGACACGGACGATTTGAAACAGGCGGGCAATCTGGGCTTATGGAAAGCTGTGCCGAAATTCGATGCAGCGCGCGGCATGAAGTTCCTGACATATGCGGCTCCTGCCATCCGCAACGCCATGATGGACATGGTGCGGGATGCCTTTGCCGCTTTTGAGCAGCGGATGGTAACGGAGGACAAGGACGGCATCTGTTACCAGCGTGTTTCGCTGGATGATGTTCTGCCGGGAGAGGAGCAGCTGCGGCGCATTGAAGCCATAGCCGACCCCTACGCCATGCAGCCGCAGAGCATTATGGAGGAGCAGGAATCGCGCCGGGAACTGTACGATGGCCTGAAACGGCTGACCCAACGGGAACGGACCTATCTGCTGTACCGTTACGGTTTTACGGACGGTGAGGAGCATCCGCTGATCGGCACAGCGATATACTTTCACCTGACAAAAGGCCGCGCCAAAAAGACCGAGGAACAGGCTATGGATAACCTGTGGCTGGAACTGCCGTGGTGGTTTATATGAATGAAAAAATCGTGATTGTGCTACATGTTTTCCGAAAATTTATGTGCATCTATACGATTTTTGAAAAAATTCGTAGGCGGCTGAAATAAAGCAAGCTTAAATTTCGTTGTTCTAATAAACATTTGTAAGAATATCATTTAGAGCGTATATAGGAGGTCTTTTTATGTTCGAGCAATTTTTCAAATCGCAAGTTGCAGCTGTTTCTGACCCCTACCAGTGCAACCGCATCACGGATGCACTGGCAGCTGCTGGAATCAAATTCTATTGCAAAACCAAAGATGTCAATCGGCGTAATGCGTTCGATCAGGCAAGAACTGGAACTCTAGGCATAAAACCGAAGTATGTCACAGAGATATTTGTGGACAAAGAAAATGCGGACATGGCACTACATATTGTACATAGCCTATGACATGGTATTTGTATGAAGTAAAGTTTTAGATGTCGGAGAATCTGAAATCATGCATAACAATAGACGAAATACCCGATTTGGCATGTTCATCGTTGCTATTATAGTGAGCCTGCTAGTTTTTCTCACAGGATGCTCATCTGCCCAAAATGAAACTGATACAGTCGCGCCAGTCATAGAGAATAGCTCAAATCCAGTTACGTTAACAGTCTACCTTACGGCTCACTATGCAAATCCTGATACACATTGTCCTATCTATGAAAAACTGCTAGATTATCAAAAAGAGAACCCGAATATCACAATACAGTTCGTATCGCCAAAAGAGGATGATACCGCAGAGCGTGAGGCAGAGATTCATCAGCTAAATACGGAAATCCTTTCAGGCAAGGGTCCCGACCTTTTTATTATGGAAGGAAACCGATTGACGAATGTTAATCTATTTCCAGATATTGAAAAGAGTATGATGAATGGAGCTTTCCTCGATCTCACCGATGTAATGGATTCAAACGAATTCACAACAGAGAATTTTTATATGCCTCTTTTAGATGCTGGAAAACTAAAAGGAAAGCAGTATATTTTACCTTTGTGCTTTTCAGTTCCAACGCTGACAAGTGCAGAAAGCGTTTTGAAAGACAGCGGATTTGATATGCAAGCCGCATCAAAAAGCCTTGTGGCCACGATGGATGAACTGCTGCGTATCTACAAGGAAAAACCAATGCTGGTTGTGATGGACTTTAGCATGACAAGCGCGTTATCGCAGCCAATTATCGATTACAAGAATCACACTATTAACTTGGACACAGTTAGTTGTCGGCAAACATTAGCATACGAGAAAGAATTCCGTACGGGTGAAATTTCTTATGAGATGCAAAATGGTTTGTTTGACAGTTTCAATCCAGAAGTAGTCCAAGATTATTTTGCAAACGGTGAACCTTTTGCTAGTCTTGACCCAAGCTATATGACGGTGGGACTTCTTCGGCAGTGTGCAGCTCTTGGAATCAAAACCGTAACACTTCCCATTCCCAATGAGCTAGGCGGTGTTACTGCTGAAATCGGTTCTTACGCAATGGGAAATCGAAATACAAAGCATCCAGCAGAGGTAAAAGCACTTTTAGCTTATCTTCTTAGTGAAGAATGCCAGTCGAGTTCGGCGTTTGCAGATAAAGATATGTTTCCTGTCCGACGTGGATGTCTTAAAAAATGTATGGAAGCACAATATCAATTCAGTGTCTATGATGCATCCCATGAAAAAATAGGGCAAGAAGATATTGAAAAACGAAAAGAGATGTATGGTGAAAATTTGACTGATGCACAGCTAGATCAGCTTGGAACAATATGTGACAAGATCAATGCCGCGCAATATCACACAATTTGGTACCGTGCCTTGCAGCTTGATCAAAGTGAGGATGGCGGAAATCTTCTAAGCGAAACGATGGTTCAGTATTGGAATGATGAAATTACCCTTGATGAGCTTGTTGATCGACTTACTCCGCGGCTCAAATTGTACCTTGATGAATAAAATGAAAAAGAATCTTCAGAGCAATATCCTTCTTCTGCCGGCACTTATTGCCGGATTTTTTTGCTATCTGTTTCCAATCTTGATTGCTTTTGGGAAAAGTTTCTTTCTTGGAACAGGAACTGATTTTGTCGGCATACAAAATTATGTGGATCTTTTTGAAAATGAGGCATTTTCACTCGCTGTTAGAAATCTGTTTCATTTGTGGGCCATCATTGTACCCGTCAATTTGGTTATTGGCATTTTCATTGCGGAAGTTTATATAAAGCTCCGAAAAGAAAAACTTTGTCTGTTCTTCCTTGTTCCTTCAATACTTCCGGCAGCTTGTGTTGTGACAATTGCATCAAGCATCTTACAAAAATCTCCTAGCCAGTGGGGTGAAACACCAGTTGCATTTTATATGTTCCTTGTAATTGTGTTATGGAAAACACTTGGATTTTCGATTTTGATTTTTATAGTTGCTATAAAATCCATAGAATCCGAAATCATAGATGCCGCCATGCTGGATGGAGTCACCCCTCTACAATGTTTTTGGTACATAAAGCTTCCAATCATAAAGAGTTCTTTATTGATTTGTGGAATCTTGACGATTTACAATAGCTTTCGATGCTTCCGTGAAGCCTATTTGATTGGGGGAGCTCATCCGAATGAACAACTATATAGTATTCAGCACTTTCTGCAAAACAATTTTATGAATATGAACTATGCACGACTGGAAGCGGCATCTATTTTGGTTGTGCTTTTTGTTGGAGCCTTTGTGCTAATTGGAATGTACTTGGCAAAAAAGAGGAATAACCGATGAACCCACGAAAAGAAGCTGCATATAGGATGTTGTCTTTGATAGCCGCTGTGATTTTTGTGCTGCCATGCATAGTTCTTGTTTTTTCGATATTTAATATGCACTTGGACAACCTGTGGCAGTTGGATTCTTTGGCAGAATTTGTTTGCGCCTATAAAAACACATTGCTTCTTGCAGGTGCCGGCGTGCTTATTCAAATTGTGATTGCGTTGCCTGCAAGTTATGCGATTGCCAGAATCCCATCTCCGAAAGCACAGACATTTTTTCTTTTGACCTGTGTTTTCTGTTTGCTTTTGCCGCAGCAAGCACTTATGCTCCCTCAATATCTGGTTTTGATGAACATCGGATGGTTGAATTCTCTGAAAGGGCTATTGATAATGACGGCTTTCCAGCCTTGGATGATTTTACTCTTTTGGTTCGCAGCAAAAAGAATTGACAGTAGCCTGTTCGATTCAGCAATTTGTGACGGCGCAAGCAACTGGGTGCTTTTTAGGAAAATTTATGCTCCAATTGTACGACCGTATGTTATGATTGCGGCATTCCTTTCTATCGCTGAGAGCTGGAACCTTTTGGAACAACCCATGACATTTTTGCAGAGCAAAGAAAAGTATCCGCTCTCTATGATCTTGATGCAGCTTTCAACGGATAATGCTGAATTAAAAAATGTCCTATGTTTGCTCTTTGCGATTCCGCTGATGATTTTGTTCGGTACAATGGTAAAAAAGATAATCGATACATGAAAAATAAAAATGACTGGCTTGATTTCATTTCAGCAACAGGGTGGATATTTTGATCTTTGAACAATTCTGCAATAAATATGTTGTGCAATATGGAGAAATTTAATTACAAGTTTGGAAGTCGTTTATTTGCAACGTAAAATACGTTACAATAAACTTGAGGTGATAACCATGGAAAAAACGATGACACTCAATCTTCGTGTCAACCCTACCGTCAAGCAGCAAGCCGAAGATGTGCTGAAGCAGCTCGGCATCCCGATGGCAACAGCCATTGATATGTACCTGCGCCAGATCACCCTGACTGGCGGCATCCCCTTCTCGCTGTCCCTGCCGAAGGCTCCTGCGGCTCTGAACGCTGACACCATGACCGATGACCAGCTCCATGCAGCCTTGCAGGTGGGCATCAAAGAAATACAGAACGGTGACACCGTGGATGCCGCAAGCGCATTCGCACAGTTCAGGGAACAGCACAGATGAAGCAGTATGACGTAAAAATTTCCCATGCAGCCCTCAGTGATATGGAGCAGATTTACAGCTACATTGCTGACCGTCTGCTGGAGCCTGACACGGCTATGGGGCAGTATAATCGTATTGCTGAAGCCATCCAATCGCTGGACATCCTGCCGGAACGCTGTGCGCTGGTGGAAAGCGAACCAGAGCGTACCCAAGGGCTGCGGCAGATGCTGGTGGACAACTACTCGGTGTTCTACATCGTGGGCGAGGATGCGGTGTCGGTGGCTCGTGTGCTGTACAGTGCATCCGACCTTGTGCGCCGTCTGCGGAGAATGAAGTAAGGAGGTGCAGCCATGACTGCCGTGATTTACGCCCGCTATTCCAGCGATAATCAGCGCGAAGAATCCATCGAAGGTCAGATTCGTGAATGTACGGCCTACGCCGAAAAGAACGGCATCACTGTGGTCAAACACTACATTGACCGTGCCCTTTCCGCCAAAACCGACAACCGCCCGGATTTCCAGCAGATGATCAAGGACAGCGAAAAACGGCTGTTTGACATCGTGCTGGTCTGGAAACTTGACCGCTTCGCCCGAAATCGTTACGATTCGGCACATTATGAGTACCAGTTAGAACGAAATCATGTCAAGCTGGTATCTGCCACAGAGCCTATCTCTGACAGCCCTGCGGGTATCATGGTCAAAAGTATGCTCACTGGCATGGCTGAATACTACTCGGCAGAACTTTCTGAAAAAGTTGTGCGCGGCATGACCGAGAATGTTCTGAAGGGCAAGTACAACGGCGGCACGATTCCCATTGGCTTCAAGGTGGACGAGGAAAAGTTCTTCCAGATCGACCCGCTGAAAGCCCCCTTTGTGGTAGAAGCCTTCCAGCGGTACAACGATGGCGCGACCATGAAAGAATTGATGAACTGGCTGAACGACAGCGGCGTGACCACCAACCGCAATCAGAAGTTCACCTACAACAGTGTTCAGACGCTGCTGACGAACAAACGGTACATCGGTGAAAACCACTTCAAGGACATTGTGATGCCCGACAGCATCCCTGCCATCGTGGACAAGGACTTGTTTGAAGAAGTGCAGCAAAAAATCAAGAAGAACAGCCGCGCTCCTGCCCGTCACAAAGCCGAGGACGATTACTTGCTCACCACCAAGCTGTTCTGCGGAATGTGCGGCGCGATGATGTTCGGCGAGTGCGGTACGGGTAGAAACAAGATCGTTCATCATTATTATAAGTGCGCCACCGCGAAGCGTTTCAAGACCTGCAAGAAAAAGACCGTCCGTAAAGAGTGGCTGGAAGATTTGGTCATAGCTGAAACCATGAAGCTGATTCAGGACGATGCCGTGATTGATGCCATCGTTGCAGAGGTGCTGGAACTGCAAGAGCAGGAGAACACCACCCTGCCCCTGCTGGAAAAGCAGATGAAAGAGGTGGAGAACAGCATTGAGAATATGCTGAACGCCATCCAAGCAGGTGTGCTGACCAACTCCACCAAATTGCGGCTGGAAAAGCTGGAAGCCCAGCAGAAAGAACTTGAGATTCGGATTGCCGAAGAAAAAATCGCTCGGCCGCGGTTAAGCGAAAATCAGGTTCGGTTCTGGCTGACCCGGTTCCGCAAGCTCGACCCGAATGTGAAAAGCCACCATGAAACGCTTATCAATACATTCGTGAATGCTGTTTATCTCTATGATGAAAAAGTTTTGATTGCATTCAACTACAAAGACGGCACAAAAACCATCGCTTTCGATGAAATCGCCGCCAAAGATGCCCTAGAGGGCAATGGTTCGGATTTGGGTTGCTTCGCTCCACCAAAAAACCTCAACGTATGCAAGTACGCTGAGGTTTTTGTTTTGCGACAAGGCTAAACTTATCGGGCGGGTGGATTCGAACAGCTGCGGCGACGGCGCTGAAGACGGCGCAAAAACAGCCCAGTGGGCTGTTTTTAGCAGCGCGGCTCGCGATATCCACCCGCGCCCACCAAAAAACCTCAACGTATGCAAGTACGCTGAGGTTTTTGTTTTGCGATAAGGCTAAACTCATCGGGCGGGTGGATTCGAACAGCTGCGGCGATGTCGTTGAAGACGGCGCAAAAACAGCCCCGATGGGCCGTCAGGTTCACCGGGGCTGCTGCTATACCATGATTTTGTTGACGTTAACATTTTCGTGATGCTGCGAAAACATCACAGGTAGACCTTCTGGCTGCGCACCTGCGCTTCGATCAAAAGAGCTGCTTCCCCGTGGGGGCTATGCACATGCAGAATATCTGTTTGTGCCGCCGTTACTCTTCCGTTGCAGCTTTGGATTCGTTCACAAAGGCGGCAATCTTATCCACCTGAATTTCGGCAACGGCACGGCCGGTCTCGTAGACGCGGCGCAGCTGGACCGGATCGCGCTCCATGGAGCCAATCTCCAGCGGGATGGGCGGGCGGATGACGAACGCCCTGCCGGTCTGCTCCAGCATGGCAATGTGATCCAGCGTTTCGTTGTAGCGCTCGTGACGGTCGGCAACGGCTTCCACGAAAGCGGGGTAGCGCAGGTAGCGTGCCCGGATGGCGGGCAGCATCTTGTTCTTCTTTTTCACAAAGCCCTTGGGCTGGGTCAGCACAATGAGGTTGCGTTTGTAGCCGATGGACTCGAAGAACCGCACGGGGATGGAATCGGCAATGCCGCCGTCCAGCAGCTGATAATGGCCGATCTTTACGATCTTGGCCGCCAGCGGCATGGAAGCGGATGCCTGCATCCACTGGATATCCTCGGCATCGCCGGTGCGGCACTTGTGATAGATGGGGTCGCCGGTACGCACATCGGTGCACACCACAAAAAAGTCCATGGGGTTCTCTGCAAATGTCTTTGCGTCGAACACGTCCAGCTTTTCCGGAACGGTGTGGTAGCAGAACTGCTCACTGTACAGGTTGCCAGTGCGCAGCAGGTTGCCAAAGCTTGCGTAGCGCTTATCGTTGCAATACTGGGTGTTGTAGCGGATCACACGGCCGATCTGATGGGACTTGTAGTTGCAGCCGAACACCGCACCGGCCGAAACGCCAATGGCACCATCCAGCACGATGCCATGTTCCATCAATACATCCAGAACACCGGCGGTAAACATGCCGCGCATGGCACCGCCTTCCAGCACAAGACCCGTTTTCATATATGCTCTCCCCTCCTGTGCGCCGGCGCACAGATGCCGGACACACCTTATATTAACTACAGTATACTCGAATCTGTAAAAAGTACAAGAGCGGAAAACCTATAAATTTATCAAGAAAACCTATTGCCAAAGGAAAGAGCATCCGGTATACTAGGTGAAATAAAAAGAGAAATATGCGCTGCAAACGCATGGGCATGGAAAAAATCAGGTTGGAGGAACTGCTGCACTATGAAGATGCTGGAAGATCGTATTCGCAAAGATGGTATCGTACGCGAGGGCAATGTGCTCAAGGTGGATAGCTTTATCAACCACCAGATGGACATTCCGCTGTTCCGGGAGATGGCAAAGGAGTGGAAGCGCCTGTTTGCAGGCAAGCCCATCAACAAGGTGCTCACCATCGAGGCCAGCGGCATTGGCATTGCAGCCATCGTGGCCAGCGAGTTCAACGTGCCGGTGGTATTTGCCAAAAAGTCCATGAGCATCAATCTGGACTACAACAACTACGAGACCAAGATCCAATCCTTCACCCACAAAAAGATCTACAATGTGATCGTCTCCAAAAAGTTCCTCACCCCGGAAGACCATGTGCTGATCATTGACGATTTCCTTGCCAACGGCTGTGCCCTGATGGGCCTGCTGGATCTGGCCCAGGAGGCCGGTGCCACAGTGGAGGGCATCGGCATTGCCGTGGAAAAGGGCTTCCAGCAGGGCGGCGAGCTGATCCGCAGCAAGGGCATCCAGCTGGAGAGCCTTGCCATTGTGGAGTCCATGAACAGCGAGACCGGCGAGATCGTCTTCCGCGAGCAGCCGCAGCAGAATTAAACAAAAAACATTGCAGCCCCGGGAAAGTCGGAAGACCTTTCCGGGGCCGTTTTTTGCTTACGCCCCGTCAAAGCTGTCACCGTCGGCGGGCAGGTCGGCAGCGGTCTGGGCGGGATCGGGATCGGTTTCCGGTTCCACGGCGCGGGGCACGCCCTTGTACACCAGCGTCTGTTCCAGAACCTCGGCGCACACCGGGGCTGAAAGGCTGCCGCCGGCAGTTGTCCAGCTGTGGGGTTCGTCCAAGCACACCAGACACAAAAACTGCGGGTCGTCGATGGGAGCCACGGCCACAAAGCTGGCAATACGGGCTTTTTCGTCGGCGCTGTCCAGCTTCTGGCTGGTGCCGCTCTTGCCGCCCACCCGGTAGCCTTGGATGCGGGCATTGCGCCCGCCGCCGTAGAGCACAACGGCTTCCATCATCTCACGCATGGTTTCAGAAGTTTCCGGTTTGATCACCTGCCGCCTGCACACCGGCTCTGTGTGCTGCAGAATGCTGCCGTCCGGGTTCAGGATATCACTGACAAGATAAGGCTGCATCAGCCTGCCGCCGTTCACCACAGCGCACACGGCTGCGGCCATTTCCATATAGGAGATCTTGCTGCTCTGGCCGAAGGCGCAGGAGGCCAGCTCCACCGGCCCCATGCGGTCGGCGGTGTAGTACAGGCTCTTTTTGGGTTCGGCGGGCAGATCGACCCTGGTTGGCTCCCGCAGGCCGAAAGCGGCAAAGTAATCGCAGAAGGCGTCCTTGCCCAGCCGCGCGCCGATCTGGATAAAGCTCTGGTTGCAGGAATTTTCCAGCGCCTGGGTCACGGTCTGGCTGCCGTGGCGCTTGTGGTTGGCGCAGTGAAACCGTGTGCCCGCCACCGAGATGGACTCGCCGCAGTAAAAGGTAGAGTTTTTGCTCACAGCCCCGGCATCCAGCGCGGCGGCGCAGGTGATGAGCTTGAACACGCTGCCCGGCTCGTACAGGTCGCTGACGGCCTTGTTGCGCCACTGGGTCTGCTGGGCCAGCTGCAGGGCGGCAGCGCGCTCGCTGCCGGTAAGGGCATCCACGGCCTTGCGGGCGGCTGCATCGTAGACCACGCGCGGCTGGTTCGGGTCGTAGGCGGGCGTGGTGGACATGGCCAGCACGGCCCCGGTGTTCACGTCCATCACGATGCCCACGGCGCGCGCCGCCACATGATGCTCCTTGACCGCATAATCCAGCGCGTTTTCAAGGTAATGCTGGATGTTGGCATCGACAGTCAGCCGCAGGCCGCTGCCTTCCAAGGGCACTTTTTCGGTCTCGTAGCTCTGCTCCAGTGTGTAGCCCCAAGCGTTGACGGCGGTGAGCACCACGCCATTCTGCCCGGTGAGCACATCGTTATATTTCAGCTCCAGCCCGCTCACACCGGCGTTGTCTACATTGGTAAAGCCCAGCACGCTGGCCAGAAATTCCCCCTCCGGGTACCAGCGCTTGGAGTCCTGATTGATGCGGATGCCGGTGATGCCGTTCTCTTCACAAAAATCCCGCACGCGGTCGGCGGTGTCGCGCTCCACGCGGTAGCGCAAAAGGCAGTCGTTGGAGGTGCGGTCACTGAATTTTTCCAGCAGCTTCGCTTCGTCCAGCTCCAATATTTCCGCAAGGCCCTGCGCGGCAAGGCTGAGCTTTTCCTCCGGCATCTCGCGCGGGGAGGCCCGCAATGTCCAGCAGCTGCTGTTGGCGGCAAGCAGTACACCGTCGGCGCTGTAGATACGGCCCCGGTCGGCAGGCACCACAGTATCGCGCAATTGCTGGCCGAGGGCACGGCTCGTATACCAGTCGCCTGAAAACAGCTGCAGATACGCCAGCCGCGCGGCCAGCCCCGCAAAGCAGACGCAGCACATCAACGCGGCCACCAGCCGTGCCCGGGCATGGAATGCCCGTTCCGGCAGGGTGCGCAAGAGGCGCGGCTCCGGTTTTGGCATGGCAGGCACCTCCTTCTCTGGGCAAGTGTATGCGCCGGTGTGCCGGGGATATGACTAACCGGCACCGCCGCCGCGTACAATAAAGGAACGGAGGTGATACGGATGCACAAAGCTGCTGCCCATGCAAAGCACGGCCTGCCGCTGCGGCATCTGCCGGCCATGGACCTGCCGTTTCTGGTGCTGGTGCTCACGCTGGTGGGCTTTGGCCTTGTAATGCTGGGCAGTGCCAGCAGTGCAGTGGCGCTGTACCGGCGGGGCGATGCCTTTGCCTACCTGCGGCCGCAGCTGCTGTATGCTGCGCTGGGCATCGGGGCCATGTGGGTGGCAAGCCGGGTGGACTACCATGTTTACCACAAGCTGGCATGGCCGCTGCTGGCGCTTTCAATGGTACTGCTGACGGCGGTGCTGTTCATGCCGGAGTACAACGGCTGCAAGCGCTGGCTGGTGCTGCCGGGCCTGGGCACACTGCAGCCCAGCGAGATCGCCAAATTTGCGGTGGTGCTGGTATTTGCGCATATCATTGCGCTCAACCACGACCGCATGGGCAGCTTTGCGGTGGGGGTGCTGCCCTTTGCACTGGTGCTGGGAGCGGTGGCGGTGCTCATGCTGCTGGAACCGCACCTCTCCGGCACAGTGCTCATTTTGGGCATCGGCGCGGTGCTCATGTTCGTGGGCGGCACCGGCCTCAAGTGGTTCGTGCTGGCCGGGGCGGGCGGTGCAGCGGCCATTGGAGCTGCCATCATCATTATGCCGGACCTTGTGCCCTACGCGGCCAGCCGTCTCAGCTCATGGCTGGATCCCTTTGCCGATCCGCTGGGCGACGGCCACCAGACCATCCAGAGCCTGTATGCCATCGGCTCCGGGGGCGCGGCGGGCCTTGGCCTTGGCAGCAGCCGCCAGAAGCACCTGTTCGTGCCCGAACCGCAGAACGACTTCATCTTTTCCATCCTGTGCGAGGAGCTTGGCTTTGTGGGAGCCTGCGCGGTGATCCTGCTGTTTGCGCTGCTGCTGTGGCGGGGCATCACGCTGGCGGCGCATGCACCGGATCGGTTCGGTGCGCTGCTGGTAGTGGGTTTTGTGGTGCAGGTGGCCCTGCAGGCAGTGCTGAATATGGCGGTAGTCACCAACACCATCCCCAATACCGGCATCAGTCTGCCGTTTTTTTCCTCCGGCGGCACCAGTCTGATGATGCTGCTGGGCGAAATGGGCATCGTGCTGTCGGTGTCCCGCGGAGAGATGTAAAACCGGGCGTTCCCTGCCATAAAACGACAGCATCCTCTGCCGGCGCAGCTACAAATGACCGGACAAACAAATGGCACAACTGCAGACAAAATAAACAAAAAGCCTTCGCGCCGCATAGCATGAGGTATCTTTTGCGGAACGGGGGCTTTTTGCATGGGCGGAGATCTTATCATCACGGGCGGCATGCCGCTGAACGGCACAGTGCACATCCCGGCAGCCAAAAACAGCGTGCTGCCGCTGCTGGCAGCGGCCCTTTTGTGCAATGGCACGGTGCGTTTTCTGCAGGTGCCGCATCTTGCGGATGTGGACACCAGCGTGGAGCTTTTGCAGGGTGCGGGCTGCACGGCCCGCTGGCAGGGCAGCGACATCACGGTGCAGGGCGTGCCTTCCACCTGCCGCCTTGCGCCGGAAGCCGCCGCGCGGATGCGGGCATCCATTTTGTTCTGCGCACCGCTTCTGGCGCGGCTTGGCCGGGTGGAAACGGTGCTGCCCGGCGGGTGCCGCATTGGTGCAAGGCCGGTGGACCTGCACCTTTCCGGCCTTGCGCAGATGGGCGTGCACTGCCGGGAGGAGGGGACAAGGCTGATCCTGACAGCGCCTGCCGGACTGCACGGTGCGGACATCACACTTGGGTTCCCCAGCGTGGGTGCTACCGAGACACTGCTCTTGGCAGCAGCTGCGGCGCAGGGCGAGACGGTCCTGCGCGGGGCCGCACGAGAACCGGAGATCAGCGATCTGGCAGCATTCCTGAACCGGTGCGGCGGCTGTGTGCAGGGCGCGGGCACCAGCACCATCCGGGTGCAGGGCAGACGAATGCTGTATAGCTGCAGCTTTGCGCCCATGGCCGACCGCATCGTGGCATCCACCCTTGCCTGTGCCTGCGCGGCGGCAGGAGGCCGGGTGGAACTGACCGGCTGCAGGCCGGAGACCTATGCACCGCTGCTGGAAATTCTGGAACAAATGGGCTGCAGGGTAGAAACAGGGCCGGAAAGTGCGGTCATTACCCGGCTGGGCGCGCTGCACGGCGCGGGCAGAGTGTTCACCGGGGTATACCCGGCACTGGCAACGGACGCAGCGCCGCTGCTTGCCGCTGCCATGCTTGCCGCCGACAGCGCCAGCAGCATCGAGGACGTGGTGTTTGAGCGGAGATTTGGCTGTGCAGAGGGTTTTGCGGCTTTTGGGGCCGCTGTGCAGGTGCAGGGACGCACACTGGACATCCGACCGGTGCGGCAGCTGCAGGGCGCATGTGCACGGGCTGCGGACCTGCGCGGAGGCGCGGCACTGGTGGTGGCCGCGCTGGCGGCAAGGGGACGGAGCCGCATTACCGAAACCGGTTATATCGACCGCGGATATGCCGGTTTTGCACAGATGCTGGCGGAACTTGGTGCCCAAATTGAGCGGGAAATGCCGCGGGAAAGCGCCAGCGAGAAAAAAACACCTTCAAAAAAGCAAAATTGACTTGCATTCAGGGCAAAAAGATGATACGATACAGTTATATAAGTGTAAGCAGATAATTTCTGTGCGCTATGCGCAGTTTTACGATAAAATCCGATGGAGGACAAAGTTATGGCACTCATGCTCGATGAAGAAATGGACGAAAATGTTACGACGATCAAGGTGATCGGCGTGGGCGGCGGCGGCGGCAACGCTGTCAACCGCATGGTCAGCGACGGCCTGCAGGGCGTCGAATTTATCGCAATGAACACCGACCAGCAGGCTCTGGCCAAGAACCACGCTGCCACCAAGGTGCAGCTGGGTTCCAAGCTGACCAAGGGCCGCGGTGCCGGTGCAGATCCCGAGATCGGCCAGCGCGCCGCTGAAGAGAGCAAGGACGAGATCGCAAATGCGCTCAAGGGTTCCCAGATGGTGTTTATCACTGCCGGCATGGGCGGCGGCACCGGCACCGGTGCAGCACCCGTTGTGGCCGAGGTCGCCCATGATCTGGGCATTCTGACCGTTGGCATCGTCACCAAGCCCTTCTCCTTTGAGGGCAAGCGCAAGATGGGTCTGGCAGAGCAGGGCATTGCAAACCTGCTCATGCATGTGGACAGTCTGATCGTCATTCCCAATGAGCGCCTGAAGATGATCAGTCAGGAAAAGATCACTCTGATGAATGCCTTCCAGGCAGCCGATAACGTGCTGCGTCAGGGCGTTGAGTCCATTTCCGCTCTGATCAATGTGCCCGCCTTCATCAACCTGGACTTTGCCGACGTGCGCTCCATCATGAAGGATGCCGGCTACGCACACATGGGCGTGGGCAGTGCCAAGGGCGCAGGCAAGGCCGAGAACGCCGCAAAGGCTGCTATTTCTTCTCCGCTGCTGGAGACCAGCATTGCCGGTGCACACGGCGTGATCATCAACATCACTTCCAGCCCGGACATCGGTCTGGAGGATGTGGAGACTGCAGCAGGTCTCATTACCCAGAGCGCACATCCCGATGCAAACATCATCTGGGGTACTGCATTCGACGAGAACCTCTCGGACGAGATGCGTGTGACTGTGGTTGCTACCGGTTTTGACAACAAGAGCGCAAGCGACCTGCGCAGCAGCATCAGCAATGCAATGGGCGGCGCACAGTCCACTCCGTCTGCTGTGTTCAGCAGCGAGACTGCAAGCCCGGCAGCTTCTGCCGCAGGCGGCGCTGCACCGGCACCCACTGCTGCAAAGCCCGTGGAAGAGGACAACAGCGATAATGGCTATTACGACCAGCTGATGGCCATGCTGAACAAGCGCAGATAAAAAGCTGGCCGTCATAAGCAGATCAGGCGTATCGGATGGATCGGAGGGACACCATGGCGCAGGGCAGGCAGCAGAACAATGGTTCGCGGCAGCGCTGTGCCCAGTCTGCCGCGGCAAAGGCTCCGGCAGAGCCGCCCAAGGCGGTGTGTGCCCAGCTGGAGCAGATGAACCGAAAGCTGGCAGCGGCCAGTGCGGAAATTTTGCGCTATCAGACCCGTCTGTTTGCCTGTGAACGGCAGATGGCCGCGCTGCGGCAGGAAAATGCCCAGCTGGAAGCGGCCTGTGAGCAGGCGCGGCAGGAGGCTGAGTGCGCGGGCGCTCATGCAGAGCAGCTACGTCAGGAGCTGGCCCGCCATGCGGAAGCTGTGCGGCCTGTGCCGGTTGCGGCACATACGCCCCCGCAGCCGGAACCATCGGCAGCGCAGAGTCCGCGGCCGGAGCCGGAGGCCGAACAGCCTCCACAGCCCGGGCCGGAGCCTCCGCAGCCTGCTCAGCCGGACTGGAAGCCCCAGACCAGATTGGAGCACCTCTCGGTGGAGCTGATGAACTGGTTCGACGATATGATGGGCGCATGACAGAAAGCTGGATGATCTGCAAAAAGCAGATATGAGTGGAATGAAAAGCTGCTGCAAAGCGCAAAGCTGTTGCAGCAGCTTTTTTGTGGTCCGGTAGGAAACGGAAGACCCTGCGGCCGGCAGTACAGGAGCGAGGAGCGGTTAAGATGGAACCAAAACAGAAAATACTGATCGTGGATGACTCGGAGATCAACCGCGCCATGCTCAAGGAGATTTTGGGTGAGGGCTACGAATATCTGGAAGCCGAGAACGGCCTGCGCGCGATCGAAATTCTGCGCAGACGCACCGATATCGCGCTGGTGCTGCTGGACCTGATCATGCCGGAAATGGACGGCTTTGATGTGCTGCGGGTGATGCAGTGCTATGCATGGCAGGAGGAAATCCCGGTCATTGTGATCAGCGCGGCAGAGGACACCCGAAGCGTCGAGCGCGCCTATGATATGGGCGTGGCCGATTACATCCGCCGCCCGTTCGAGCGGGTCATGGTGCTGCGCCGGGTGAAGAATGCGCTCATGCTTTACGCAAAGCAGAAGCGCCTTACCCGCCTTGTGACCGATCAGGTGTACGAAAAAGAGCACAACAGTGTGCTGATGATCAACATTCTGAGCCATGTGGTGGAGTTCCGCAACAGCGAGAGCGGCCAGCATGTGCTGCACATCCGCACCCTGACCGACCTGCTCCTGCATCAGCTGGTGCAGAAGACTGACCGTTACCAGCTGGATGAGAGTGATATCTCGCTGATCAGCACAGCGTCGGCGCTGCACGATATCGGCAAAATCATGATCCCGGAAGAGATCCTGAACAAGCCCGGCCGCCTGACCGAGGAAGAGTACGCCACCATCAAGACCCACACCACCGAGGGTTCCAGGATCCTGAAGGGGCTTGCCATCGGGCAGGACGAACCGCTGGTAAAGGTGGCACACGCTATCTGCCGCTGGCATCACGAGCGGTGGGACGGCGGCGGC
Organism: Faecalibacterium sp. AM43-5AT; assembly: GCF_003603345.1. NCBI lineage: Bacteria > Bacillati > Bacillota > Clostridia > Eubacteriales > Oscillospiraceae > Faecalibacterium > Faecalibacterium sp. AM43-5AT. The sequence continues at coordinate 135,350 of NZ_QVGZ01000002.1, read as the reverse complement.
TACCCGGACAGGCTCAAGGGCGACGAGATCCCCATTGCAGCACAGGTGGTGGCACTGGCCGATGTGTACGACGCACTGACCAGCGAGCGCTGCTATAAGCAGGCATACAGCCACGAAAAGGCCGTTGACATGATCCTGCACGGCGAGTGCGGCAGCTTCAATCCGCTGCTGATGGAGTGCCTGAAAGAATCCTCGGAGCTGCTGCGCACAGAGCTGCAGCGCTCGGAGTATGACCGCGGTTTCCGCCACGAGACCCGCCGCCTTTCGGAGGAGATCCTGCACCGCGAAGCTCTGCCCCGTGAGGATCGTGCCCAGCGCCTGCTGGATCTGGAACGGGAGCGCACCGCTTTTTATGCCGAGCAGCGCGGCGGTATTCAGTTCGATTACGATATCCTCAGCGGCAGCGTGACCGTGGTGAACCGCTACGAGGACCCGGTCAACCGAACCCAGAAGCTGGACTTTGATAAGGGCATGGGCCTGACGTTCCTCTCCGGCAAGGACCGCCGCAAGCTGCTGGATGCCATTGCAGCCGCAACGCCGGAAGAGCCGGATGCCGCATTCCCGGTGCTGATCGCGGTGGATCAGGAATACCGGCTGCACCGGCTGGTGATGCACACCATGTGGAGCCGCGCCGGTGTGCGCCACTGCGTAAGCGTGGTGGGCCAGATCACAGATGACCATGCCCGCCTGCAGGAGCTGATGCTGGGCAATGTGAACAGCGACCAGCCGGAAGCACTGCTGGAATGCCTGAAGGGCTTTTTTGACATTGTGCGTCTGGTGGACCCGGAAAACACCAAGGTGCTGAGCTTGGGCAAGGATGGCCGGCTGACCGAGATGCCCGGCACCTGCCACATGGTGTGGAACAAATCGGGCCGGTGCGAAAACTGCATTTCCAGTAAGGCCCTTGCCCGCAAGGAATCCCTGAACAAGATCGAGTTCAAGGACGAACAGGCTTATTTTGTTATGGCAAAGTATGTGGAAGTGGGCGGACGCGGCTGCGTGCTGGAAATGGTGTCCAAGCTTTCGGACGGACGCTGGCTGGATATGGGCGGCCGCCGGATGCTGCTGGACCGCGGCTCCAACTTTGACCGCAGCGCCTTTGTGGATTCACTGACCGGGGCATACTCCCGCCAGTACTTCGAGTGCTTCCTTGCGGAGAGCGAACAGGTGGAAGGCGTAGTGATGATCGACGTGGATCACTTCAAGGAGGTCAACGACCGGTTCGGCCATCTGGTGGGCGATAAGGCCCTGCAGAGCGTGGCACAGTCCATCCTGAGCAACCTGCGCCAGACCGATGTGCTGGTGCGCTATGGCGGCGATGAATTCCTGCTGCTGGTGCCGCACATCCGGCCCGGGGAACATGTGATACAGCGCGTGCGGGAGGCTGCGGCCAGTGCCAGAGTGGAAGGCTACCCGGAGCTGGAGCTTTCGGCCAGTGTTGGCGGTGTGTGCGGTGTGCATCCGCTCACCGAGGCCATCCGTCAGGCAGATGAAAAAATGTACCAGAACAAGGCCGAGCGCAAAAATTAAACAAAACAAAGCCCGAACAGGCTGCAGTATCACACTGCTGTGCCTGTCCGGGCTTTGTTGTTTTTTCAGCGCACAGCGCTGGTGCGGTGCTCCATCAGATAGGTGGCTTCCAGATCAGCGATGTGCAGCTTGACGGCAAGGGGATACTTGTCGTAGGCTTCCGAGATGGCAAAGCAGCCGCCCCGGGCCGCATCGTCAAAGCCGCCCATGTGCCAGCGGATGGCAACGGCTTCCTCGATGTGCAGCTTCATGAACCGCTCAATGAGGAACACGCTCTTTTCGCCGTGGCCGTAGGGGAACAGGTCCTCCACGCTGTAGCTGGGCACCTTTTCCCACTGGCCGGTGGCTTCGTTTTTCACGTTGCGGGTGCCGGGCTTGTAGTAGTTGGCCTTGCACAGATCGTGCAGCAGTGCACAGATGGCAAAGGTCTCCTCGCTGTCGCCCTCGGTAAAAAAGGTATCGTGCAGCGCATGGTAGACGTTCAGGCTGTGCATACAAAGCCCGCCCTCACACGCACCGTGGAACCGGGTGGAGGCCGGTGCCGTGAAGAAGTCGGTCTTGTGGTCCAGCCAGTCCAGCAGCTTTTCGCTGCCGGGGCGGGTGACGTGCTGCTGCCAGATCTGCAAAAACTCTTCGCGGCCGCCCATGCTTACAGCTCCAGATCGTCCAGAAGGCCCTTGAGGATGGCCATTTCGTCGTGGCTCAGGGAAATGCCCTTGCCCATGCGGGTGCCGTCCGGGGACCAGTCGCGGATGTCGTACTTGGGTTCGCCGTCGTTCCAGCTGATGAGGTTCAGCTGACGCTCCCAGCCGCGGGGGCGCTCCGAGAGCACTGCAATGCGCTGAACAACTTCATATTTGATCTCTGCCATGATGCAAAACCTGCCTTTATCTTTGTTTGCTACCATAATAAGGGAAGCGGACGCAGATTTCAACAGGTAGAGCAAAAATAATTTGAAAAATTTTTGTTAGCCGTAGGGTGCATCCTCACGCCAGTCCACAAGGTTCAGCACCTGAGAAGCATCCTCGTCCGGGGCCGGATGGCGGGAATGGGTGTGCTGGTCTGTGCTGAACAGTCCGGGTGCATAGTGGGCCATCACGCTGGTCTGCACATCCCCGGCCAGAAATTCCCGGGCGTTCTTCTGGTAACAGGCGGCCGGGGTACCGTTGGTCATGGGCACACCCTGCGGGGCGCTGTTTGTGTCCGGGTGCGGGGTCTGGCCCGGCGTTTCAATGTGCGGCGGAACCTGTGTGCCGGGGGCAGCGGGGTCGCCTGGCAGCAGGATATCCGGCTCCCTGCCTAGCGGCGGGCTGCAGCGGGTGCAGCTGTTTTCCGGTGCGGCGGCAATGCCGGGCTGGTGTTCCAGCTCGTGGCGGATAAAGGGCGTCAAGCTCATTGGAAAATCACCTCCGCCCATAGGATGCCCCGAAAAGACGCAACTTATAAAGAGGCATTGCCGCCGCCCAGGTTAGCAGCCATTACACGATCAGTTCTACGGTAGAGCCGCCGGTGCGGGCTTTGCGCACCACCACCTGTCGGTCGATGCGGTCTTTCAGAGCGCCTACGTGGGAGATGATGCCCACCAGCCGGTCGCCCTCGGTCAGCCCTGCAAGTACGCGCATGGCCTGTTCCAGCGATTCGTCATCCAGACTGCCGAAGCCCTCATCGAGGAAGAGCGTGTCCAGACGGATGCCGCCTGCCGCGCTCTGTACTTCGTCCGAAAGGCCCAGTGCCAGCGCCAGCGATGCCTTGAAGCTTTCGCCGCCGGAAAGGGTCTTGACGCTGCGGCGGGTGCCGTTGTAGTGGTCGATGATGCCAAGGTCCAAGCCGGACTGGCTGCGCTGGTTCTCGGCACCAATGCGCTCCAGCTCGTACTGCCCGGCGGTCATCTGCATCAGGCGGGTGTTAGCGTGGCGCAGGATGCGGTCCAGATAGTTCATCTGGATGTAGGCTTCCAATTTGATCTTCTGTTTGCTGGTCAAGGTGCCGCCCGCCGTGGCGGCAAGGGCACTCACCCACTGCCAGCGCTGTTCAAGCTGAGTGCGCGCTTCGGCAGCGGTGCGGTATTTTTCAGCGGCTGCACGGTTGGGCAGCCGCTGTGCTGCCAGCTTCTGTGCCTGCTCGCGCAGAGCGCTCCGGGCAGCGGCAAGGCGGGCCTGTTCTGCCTGTAAAAATTCCAGCGGCTGGGCAGGCCCGGCGGTTTCGGCAGTGGCTTGCTGGGTCTGCAGGGCATCCACAGCGGCTTTGGCAGCGGCATAGGCCTGCTCTGCCTGTTTGAGGGAATGCTGAGCCTGCTCCATGCCGGTGCGCAGGGCGGTGCGGCTGGCTTCCAATGCATCCAGCGCGGCCTGTGCCTCGGCCCGCTGCGGATAGGGCAGGGCTGCACGAGCGGCAGCGGTCTGCTGCTCCAGTGCATCGGCGCTGGCATTCTGCGCGGCGGCGGTGCTGTCAGCTTCAGCGGCGGCCTGTTCCAGTGCCGGGCGCTGGCGGCTTTTTGCCTGACGGTCGGCCTCCAATGCGGTGCGGCGGGCGCAGTCTGCTTCGGCCTGCCGAAGCGCGGCGACACACTCGGCCTGTGCTGCGTGCAGGGCACAGGCTTCTTCCGTCAGGACAGCGTTCATCCCCTTGAAGGTCAGCTGTACCGTCCCATCCGGGGAGGTGAAGCGCTCGGGCAATAGGCTCTCAGCATCCCGGCGCAGGGAGCGGCGGGCTTCGTCGGCTGCGGCAAGGGCGCTCTGTGCGGCAGTGCTGGCAGTCTGGGCCAGTGCATCGGCCTTTTCGGCTTCCTGCTTGGCGGCATCCACCTGCGCCTGCGTGGGGGCTGTGTGGGGCAGTTGGGCCTTTGCCGGATGGTGGACGCTGCCGCACACGGGGCAGGGCGCACCCTCGGCCAGCGCCTGCGCCAGCAGTCCGGCCTGTGCGTCCAGAAAGGCTTTGTCCAGCGCATCCCGCCGGGCATGGGCCTGCTCCTTGGCTTCGGCGGCAGTGCGGTAGGCATCCTGCGCACGGTGGGCCTTTTGTGCCTGCTGCTGGCAGGCGGCAAGCCGCTGGTTCAGGGTAGTAAGGGCGGTGCGGCGCTGGGCCAGCTCCTTTTCCCTGTTCTGCAAGGCCAGCAGCCGGGTGGGAGCATCTTCCAGCGCGGTCAGCTCCTTTTCAGCAGCGGCCAGCGCTGTGTCCAGTGCGGCCAGCTGGGTGCGTTTCGCTTTGGCCTTGGCAGCGGCCAGCTGGGCAGCATCCCGCGCGGCCTGCTGCTGATGGCACAGGGTATCCAGCTCATCGTAGGCGGCAAGGGCCGTCTGTGCCTGCGTCACCTGTCCGGCAAGAACATCCAGCTGGGCGGCATCGCCTGCGTGGCGGGCGCTCTCGGCACGGGCAGCTTCCAGCACAGGCAGGGCAGCGGTAAGCTCTGCCTGCTGTGCGGCCAGCTGTGCGGCCAGCTGTCGGGCCTGCTGGGCGGCACCCAGCTGACGTTGTACTTCGTCCAGCTTGGCTTCGGTGTCCTTGAGGGCAGCAGCAACGGTCTCCTGCGCGGTCTGCTGGCGGGCCAGCAGACCTTCCAGCAGGGCAAGGGCCGTCTCCGGCTCGGTCTGGGCGTTCAGTGCGGCAAGGGCATCGGCATCCGGGTCGTCGGGAGAAAACCGGATGCCGGAGAGCAGACTGTCCAGCTTTGCATTCTGGGTGGTGCGCTGCTGGCTGAGGGCGGCGCTTTCGGCCTGCAGGCGCTCCTGCAGCCGGGCATAGCGCTGGGTGCGGAACAGCTTGCGGAAAATGCGGCTGCGCTCCTCGGTGGAAGCGTTGAGCAGCTTTGTGAACTGACCCTGCGCGATCATGGCGATCTGGCAGAACTGGCTGTAGTCCAGCCCGATGATCTCCTGCACGGCGGCAGTCACATCCTTGGCTTTGGTCACCGGCGGACGGCCATCGGAATAGGTGAGGGTGGCATCCGCTTTCTCGGTGGTCATGCCCTCGCCGCGGTTTTTGGGGCGCTGGTACTCCGGGTTGCGGCGCACGGTATAGCGCTGGCCGTTCACCTCAAATTCCAGCTCCACAAAGGTGGGCGTTTTAGGGCCGGCATACTTGCAGCGCAGCATGGCACCCTCGCGCACGCCGCCGCTGGAATGATCGTACAGGGCGTATGTAATGGCATCGAACAGGGTGGTCTTGCCTGCGCCGGTATCGCCGGTGACAAGGTATAAGCCGCCCCTGCCCAGCTTTGCCAGTTCCAGAACCGTCTCGGCGGCATAGGGGCCAAAGGCCGAAAGAGTGAGCTTCAGCGGTCTCATGCGTCCTCGCCCTCCTTCCAGATCTCCTCAATGAGCTGCTGGCAGAATGCCGCCTGCTCCGCCGTCAGCGGCTGATTGTTCTGCAACTGGTAGAACGCCGAGAAGTGCTCCAGCGGGGTGATGCTCTCGGCGCGCTCCGGTGCGGTGATCTCCTGATCTTCCCGGGTGCGGAGGTTATCGTAGTCCAGCCGCATCAGGTTGGGGTAGATCACCCGCAGGCGGGCCAGCGCGTCCGGCACGTCCTGCTCATCGGTCAGGGTGATGTGCAGGTAGTCGTCCACCGCAGTGCCGTCGTAATTGCGGCGGTCGGTCAGCTCCATGTAGCTGCCGCGCACTTCCCGCAGGTCGTGCTTCGGGGTAAGCGGCGCGGTGGTGATGGAAACTTCGCCCTTGAGACCGAACTCCACAAAGGTGGCGCTCTTGTGCTGGTTTGCTTCCGAAAAGGAGTATTTCAGCGGGGTGCCGCAATAGCGCACGGCATCGCGGCCCACCTTCTGGGGGCTGTGCAGGTGGCCCAGCGCCACGTAGTCAAAGGCATCGAACAGGCTGGCATCCACGCTGTCCACACCGCCCACCGAGACTTCCTCGCTCTCGCAGCAGGCAGCACCGGCCACAAACTGGTGGGCCACCAGCACGCTGCGGTGGGCCGGGTTCGGCGGGCAGTGGCGCAGCACGCAGGCAAGGGCATCGTTGTAGCTCTCCACAGGCTCGTCCGGCCAGACATGCCGCACCATGGCGGGCTTGAGGAAGGGCAGAAGGTACACATCCAGCGTGCCGTATTCGTCGGTGAGGGAAATGGGCACCGGCGCACCGGAGAACACCGGGCTGACGTACACCCGGCTGCTTTGCAGCAGGGCAGAGCCGAAGGCGATGCGGTCGGCGGAGTCGTGGTTGCCGCTGATGGCGAACACCGGCAGCTGCCGCTCAGCCAGCTGGGTCAAAAACCAGTCCAGCAGGCGCACGGCTTCGGCAGGGGGAACGGGTTTATCGTAGAGGTCGCCCGCCAGCAGCACACCGTCCACGGGCGTTTTATTCAGCAGGGAAAGGATCTGTTCCAGAATGTACCGCTGGTCGTCCAGCATGGAGAACTCGCACACCCGCTTGCCCAGATGCAGGTCGGAAAGATGCAGAAAACGCAAACGGAAACACCGCCTTTTCAGAGTTTTCTTTATTATACAGCAGGGCGGGGGTGGGGGCAAGGAAAACAAAAGCGTCTGCAGGACGGAAAATCCTGCAGACGAGGTAAGGCGGCTCGCCCTCTCCGTCATTGCTTGCGCAATGCCACCTCTCCCAAAGTGAGAGGCTTTGGCAGTCCACGCAAAGTTTCTGGTTTTGCCAAGGGCTCTCCCTTTGATAGACTTTCCCCGTGCCGGGGAAAGATGTCACCGCAGGTGACAAAAAGGGGTGTAAGCTGTCGAGCAAAGCGAGACTGAGAGGGCAAGGCTGTTCACACTAGAACATCTTCTCCCATGTTCCTTCGCCGACCACGCCGTCGGCGGTAAGGCCGTTGCGGCGCTGGAACCGCTGCACAGCCGCTGCCGTTGCCGCGCCGAACCTGCCGTCGGCGGTCAGCCGCTCACCCAGAGAGTTGAGCTTCTGCTGCACCAGACGCACCGTGCCGCCGGAAGAGCCGCTGCGCAGGGCAATGCCGGGGTAGGGCACATGCAGGCCGTGCTTGGCCGTGTAGCGGGTGTAGAGCACGTTCCATGTGTTCGCGCCCACCTTGCCGTCCACATTCATCTTGTTTTTGAGTTGGAACTCCTTCACGGCGTTCTCGGTGGAAATGCCGAATTTTCCATCGGCCTTCAGCTCGCTGTACCATGTGCAGGCGTCGCGCACACCGTTGAGCCAGGTCTGCACAAGAGCTACGTCCGGCCCGGAGGAGCCGCGCTGGAGCAGGGAATAATAAGCAGGGATCGCCATAATGATCACACGCTCCTTTCGCCCTATGCTATGCGGCAAAAGTGCCGGGCGTTACCCCACAAGCACCACATCCTCCCGGCGGGCGGTGCGCTGCTGCACCCATTCCACCAGCCGGAGCCGGAGGATGTAGTTTCCGCACACAAGGTCGTTTTCGGCAGGCCGGGCATAGCTGCCGCAGGCAGAGCGGCACAGGCCCGGGTAGAGCACGCACCACCAGTTGCGGCCTTTTCCGGCACCGAGATCGATGCGCAAAGCGTCGTACCGCCCGGCGGGAAGAGTGCCCGAAGCGTAGCGCCGGGTGTCGAAGTACATGTTCACCAGCTGCACCCGCACCGGCGTGCGGATGCCCAGCCGTGCCAGTGCGTGCCGGGCCGTGAGCTGCAGCTCAAATAGATGCTGCGCCGCCCAGGCGACCGCTTCCGGTTTGCTCCGTGCCGGGCAGGCGGTGTCCAGATAGGCAAGCACGGCATCCCGCACATGGAGCTTTGCGCTCTGGCTGGCAATGGAATCGCTCTCAGCCCGGATGTGCAGGCGCAGGGTGTCGGCGCATACCAGCGCCCCGGTGTCCAGTTGGGTGCGGCCCCATGCAAATGTCTGCCATGCGCCACACAGGGCAAGGGCGAGAAACAGGCCAAGGCAGAGCAGAGCCATCTGAGAGCGTGTAAGCATTCTGGATAACATAAAAACAGACCCTTCTTCTGGAAATGTTATCCAGAGGATGGGCCTGTTGGAGTGGATTTATTCTCTTAGTTCTTCAGCGACTGCATGGGGGCAGGCAGGCGGCCGCCGCGGTTGATGAACACGGACGGGTCGTGCTGGTTCACGGCCATGATGGGGCCATAGCCCAGCAGACCGCCAAAGTCCAGCACCTCGCCAGCCTTGCGGCCAATGGCAGGGATCACGCGCACGGCGGTGGTCTTGCTGTTCACCATGCCAATGGCAGCTTCGTCAGCGATCAGGGCGCTGATGACAGCCGGGGTGGTGTCGCCAGGGATGATGACCATATCGATGCCCACCGAGCAGACGGCGGTCATGGCTTCCAGCTTTTCAATGGTCAGGCATCCGGTCTCGGCGGCGTGGATCATGCCGGCATCCTCGCTGACCGGGATGAAGGCACCGGACAGACCGCCCACATGGTTGGAGGCCATCACGCCGCCCTTTTTCACGGCATCGTTCAGCAGGGCGAGGCAGGCGGTGGTGCCGCAGCAGCCGCAGGTCTCAAGGCCCATCTCTTCCAGAATATTGGCCACACTGTCGCCGATGGCGGGGGTAGGTGCCAGCGAAAGATCGATGATGCCGGCGGGCACACCCAGTGCCTGAGAAGCCAGATTGGCCACCAGCTGGCCCACGCGGGTGATCTTGAAGGCGGTGCGCTTGACCAGCTCTGCCACCTCGTCGATGGGGGCATCCTTGGGCAGGCGGGCCAGTGCGGCGCGCACAGCGCCGGGGCCGGAAACGCCCACGTGGATCTCACAGTCCGGCTCGCCGGGGCCGTGGAATGCACCGGCCATGAAGGGGTTGTCCTCCGGTGCGTTGCAGAACACCACCAGCTTTGCGGCACCGATGCACTGACGATCAGCCGTCAGCTCACTGGCCTTCTTGACGGCCTCGCCCATGAGCTTGACAGCATCCATATTCAGTCCTGCCTTGGTGGCACCGATGTTCACCGAGCTGCACACGATGTCGGTCTCGGCCAGTGCGCGGGGAATGGACTCGATCAGGCGGCGGTCACCGGCAGAAAAGCCCTTGTGCACCAGAGCACTGTAGCCGCCCACAAAGTTTACACCCACCTTTTTACCGGCGGCATCCAGAGTTTTTGCAAACTCCACAGGGTCGGCATCCGGGCAGGCACCCAGCAGCATGGCGATGGGTGTGACACTGATGCGTTTGTTGATGATGGGAATACCGTACTCGGCACTGATATGCTCCACCGTGGGCACAAGGTTTGCGGCCTTGGTGGTGATCTTGTTATAGATGTTCTCGCACGCCTTCTTCGGGTCCGGGTCGATGCAGTCCAGCAGGCTGATGCCCATGGTGACGGTGCGCACGTCCAGATTGTCCTGAGTGAACATCTCGATGGTCTCGAGAATGTCACCGGTATTAAACATACTCATAGCTGTGTACTCCCTCCATCAGATGGTGTGCATGGCATCAAAAACTTCCTGACGGGTAACATTGATCTGCATGCCCATCTCGGCAGCCAGCGCGTCGGTGCGCTTGTGCAGCTCTTCGTGGCTCACATTGCAGTTGCTGATATCCACCAGCATGATCATGGCGAACATGCCCTGCAGGATGCTCTGGGTCACGTCCTCGATATTGATATTCAGTTCGGTGCACAGACCGGCGACCTTGGCAACAACGCCCACGGTATCGTGACCAATGACGGTAATGAATGCTTTCATCGTTTCCACCCTCGTTTTCCTTTTGATGAACGGTGCCGCAAGCGTTCCGGCACACTCTTACCATTCCAGTATAGCAGATTTGGCAAAATTTGAACACACTTTTTGTAAAAAAGAACAGACACGAGGGGAAAAAGACATTCTATCCCAAAAATTGGGTGCAATCTTTTACAGCTTGTGCTATACTTATAGATAATTTATTTCCCGATTATGGGCTGAGAAGGAGCAAAATACTATGGAACAGCTTTTGAAGATCCTGGAAGACAATGCGCGGCTGCCCATTGAGGACATCGCCACGATGCTGAATAAATCCCCCGCCGAGGTGGCAGCAATGATCGATCTGGCCCGGGCGCAGGGCATCATCAAGGGCTACAAGACCCTTGTGGACTGGGAAAAGGCCGGTGTGAACCGTGTGGAGGCCGTCATCGAGCTGAACGTCAGCCCCAAGAAGAGCCGCGGCTTTGACGAGATCGCAGCCACCATTGCCGCCTTTGACGAGGTGGAGAGCGTGCTGCTGATGAGCGGCGGCTACGACCTGCAGCTGGTGATCAAGGGCCAGACCTTCCAGGAGATCGCCCTGTTCGTGGCAAAGCGCCTTTCTCCGCTGGACGATGTGCTGTCCACCGCCACCCATTTTGTGCTGCGCACCTATAAAAAGGAGGGCCGCCTGTATCAGGACGAAGAAATCGATGAAAGAGAGTGCACGGTGCTGTGATGGACTACGATAAACTGATCGCGCCTGCCGCTGAGGCCATGCGCCCCTCCGGCATCCGCAAATTTTTCGATCTGGCTGCCGAAATGCCCGAGTGCATCAGTCTGGGCGTGGGCGAGCCGGACTTTAAAACGCCATGGGCCGTGCGCGAAGCCGGCATTGAGAGTCTGGAGCATGGCCGCACCCGCTACACCTCCAACGCAGGCCTGAAGGAGCTGCGCGCCGAGGTGGCAAAGTATCTGGAGCGCCGCATGGGCCTGCACTACGACCCGCTGCACGAGGTGCTCATCACGGTGGGCGGCAGCGAAGCCATTGATATGTGCATCCGCACGCTGGTGCAGCCCGGGGACGAGGTCATTATCCCGGAGCCCTGCTTTGTGTGCTACGAGCCCATCACCACCCTGTCCGGCGGTGTGCCGGTTCATGTGGCCTGCCGTCAGGAGGACGAATTCCGCCTGCGTGCCGATGCCCTGAAGGCTGCCATCACCCCCCGCACCAAGCTGCTCATCATGCCGTTCCCCAACAACCCCACCGGCGCGGTGATGGAGCGCGAGGATCTGGAAGCCGTTGCCGAGGTGCTGCGCGGCACCAACATCATGGTGCTCTCGGATGAGATCTACGCCGAGCTGAACTACGGCCTGCGGCCCCATGTGTCCATTGCTACCCTGCCCGGCATGGCAGAGCGCACCATCGTGGTGAACGGCTTCTCCAAGACTTACGCCATGACCGGCTGGCGTCTGGGCTATGCCTGCGGCCCGGCACCCATCATCCGGATCATGACCAAGATCCACCAGAGCGCCATCATGAGCGCCCCTACCACCAGCCAGTACGCCGCCATCACTGCCCTGAAGGAGTGCGACGGCGAGATCGACCGCATGCGCGACGAGTACAATATGCGCCGCCGCCTTGTGGTGAAGGCCTTTAACGATATGGGCCTGACCTGCTTTGAGCCGCGCGGTGCGTTCTACGCCTTCCCCTGCATCAAGAGCACGGGCATGAGCAGTCAGGATTTCTGCACGAAGCTGCTGGAACAGAAGCATGTGGCCATCATCCCCGGCGACGCCTTTGGCGCTTCCGGCGAAGGCTACGCCCGCATTTCCTATGCCTACAGCGTGGAGCATCTGAAGGAAGCGCTCCGGCGCATCCGGGAATTCCTGCAGGAAAACAGCATCTATCACGGAATCTGAGGAGGAACAAATGGCAAGGTTCAACTGCGTGACCGTTCTGGCCCCCGCAAAGCTCAATCTGGCGCTGGATGTGGTGGGCCTTCTGCCGGGCGGCTACCATGATCTGGACATGACCATGCAGGCTATCACCCTCTACGAGCGGGTGGTGCTGCGCCGCAGTCCCTATCTGGACCTGCGGCTGCCGGGCAGTCTGGTGGCCCCCAACAACAAAAACACTGCCATCAAGGCAGCGCTGGCCTTTTTTGACTACACCGGCCTTCTGGCGGGGGTGGACATCACCATCTATAAGAATACCCCGGTGCGGGCAGGTATGGCAGGCGGCAGCGCCGATGCCGCCGCTGTGCTGGTGGGCATGAACGAGCTGTACGGTGCACGGCTCTCCATGAGCGAGCTGTGTGCACTGGGCGCAAAGATCGGTGCGGACGTGCCCTTTGCCCTGATGGGCGGCACCTGCCGGGTGCAGGGCGTGGGCGATTTTCTCAAGGCACTGCCGCCGGTGCCGGAGTGCTGGTTCACGGTGGTGATGCCGGACTACGGCGTTTCCACCCCGGAAGCCTTTGCAGCTTACGATAAGGTGGGCAGCAGCATCCACCCGGACTGCGGAGCGCAGGAAGCCGCTATCCGTGCCGGAGATCTGAATGCCCTTTGTGCCGCTGCCGGCAATGCGCTGGAAGAGTGCAGCGGAGCAAAGGATACCGGGGCCATCAAGGCCCTGCTGCGGGAGCATGGCGCTGTCACCGCCCTGATGACCGGCAGCGGTGCGGCGGTGTTCGGCGTATTCCGGGACGAAGGGGCCGCACGGGCTGCTGCACAGGCCGCAAAGCGGCGCTGGAAGCAGGTGTACGTGGCGCAGCCTGACCGCGGCGGCGCACGGGTGAGCCGATAAAAATGCATAGACCTCCTTCCCACGGGGCATACTGCCCGCAAGGGAAGGAGGTCTTTTTTGTGCAGACCTTTTATAAAATCTGCCTGATCCTGTTGATCGTGGGTGGCATCAACTGGGGCCTTGTGGGGCTGTTCCAGTTCGATTTTGTGGGCTGGCTGCTGGGCGGCAGCGCATCCATCTGGTCGCGCATCGTGTTCACGCTGGTGGGCATTGCAGCCCTGTGCGGCATCCCGGGGCTGTTTTCGGACGATAGTTCCTCTGAAAGCTGAAAAATCATGCAAAAACAAAAGCACTTGCAAAACCAATTGCAGGTGCTTTTGCTTGTTGACTCAATGACTGCTTCCGTCAAGATCATCCCAGCCTACCAGATCCGGCAGGGTGAGCGTCTCGTCGGAGCAGTGGGGGTGTGCACGCCGCTGGTCCTCGGCCATGGTGCGCACCACCTCGCGGGTGATCTCACGGATGGCGGCGCAGTCCTCCGGCAGGTCGGTCTGGCTGCGGCCGGAATGGGTAAACAGGATCTTACCCATGTGGCCCACCACCAGCGTCAGCGGCAGCTGCTGCGGAGCATTGCTGTTGTAGCGGTAGCCCTGCTCTTTGGCCGCTTTGTAGATGCGCTGGGCCGCAAAGCTCCAGCTCAGGATGCCGCGGGCCTGTTCTACGCCAAGGTAGCCGTACAGCACCCCCGGCGCGTCGCAGATGAGGGTGAAGGGAAACTCGGCCCCCTGCGTGGCCTTTGCCACCATGCGGGGCGAGGAACGCACCACGCAGGCCAGCCGCACGCCGCGCAGTCTGGGCAGGGTTTGCAGGTAGCGGGTCAGGTATTCCCGGGTGACAGGGTGGTCAAAGGCAGGCAGGAAGATCATGACAAGAGGGTGCTCCCCTTCGCACAGCTTGTAAAAATCATTGCCCGGTGTGGTGGGGGTATCAAAGGTGAAACGGGGGATGGAGGTGCCAACCAGATGTTCTGACTTCATGCCGCAATGCACATCCTTTCCATATTCAGGGAAATAAAAAAATCCACACACTGTCTCTGTTTTTGCAGAGGACAGCGGTGGATGGATTGCTATAAAAAGATCCCGCCCGGTCGTCTGCGGTCAATCAAACCTACCCTTACGGACAGGTGGGTGCCCTGTCGCCGGATTCGCGCTTCCTCATCGAACCTCCATGGTCGACCCATGGCGGGGAGGTCTGCAATCCGCCGGAGAACTCCGGGCTCCCGTTGAATGATTAGTAGGATCATATAAACCGCAACAAATCGAGCCGGGCAGGAAGTTTTGCCGGGTAATTTGTCTGGAATTATTCTTCGATGTCGTACTCGTCGCTCAGGCGCTCTTCAAACAGCTTGCCCAGCTCCAGCAGCAGCTCGTCGTCGTCCACGACATCCAGATATTCGCCTTCATCATCCTCGCCAACGCTCAGGATGACCAGCTGAGCATTCTCAGCTTCCTCTTCGATCTCGGCGTATTCCACAGCAGCCAGATAATGCACACCCTTGTAGTCCAGCGCATCGATCACCTCAAATGTGATCTCGTTGCCGTCCTCATCCTCCAGGGTCATCAGGTCGGGCTGATCTTCTTCGGTGTTAGGGTTCTTGATTTCGTCAGACATAGATATTGTCTCCTGTATCGTGTCATAAAACGGGCTGTTTGTGTGCCGCCCGCTCGGGTCTGCATATAGTGTAGCGTTTTTTTGCCTGCTCGTCAAGATGCTTTTTCGCACAGAAATTGTGCAGCAAATTTTCACGCATTTGCTCTCGCACTCTGCGGCAGAATATGATATACTATCCTCTGAATCTTCTGTGCACGGTGTGCCGTGCAGGTTACTATAGAGTATGGAGCGTGGGTGGAAATGATGCATAAAAAAAGATGGGCAGCGTTTGTGCTGGCAGCGGCGCTGGTGCTGACGGGCTGCAGTGCCGGGAGCTTTCTGCACTTTGGCAAAGGCAGCGGCGGCAGTACAGTCCAGAAGATCGACCGCCCGGCAGTGGAATCGGCAGAGCTGCAGTTTGCCCACCCTGCGGCGGGGGACACCATTGCGGTGTTCGATACCTCGGCAGGCGTGTTCAAGGCGGTGCTTTTCCCGGACAAGGCCCCGCAGGCCTATGATAACTTTGCGGGCCTTGTGCAGGCAGGCTACTACAACGGCCTGACCTTCTCCCGCGTGGAGAGCGGCTTTGTGGTGGAAGCCGGGCAGGGGGCTGATGGCAGGGGCAGCACCATCTGGAACGGCAGCCGCTACCCGGCTGAGACCACCGACAGCTTGCACCACTACTCTGGCGCGCTGTGTATGGGCACCGATGCTTCCGGCGAGTGCGCCAGCGTTTTTTACGTGATGCAGACGCTGCCGGGAGACCAGTCGGTGACGCAGGAGCTTGTGGACCAGATGAACAGCGCGGGCTACCGCGCGGAGGTGGTTTCGGCCTATCAGACCGTCGGCGGCGCGCCTTATCTTGACTACACCGATACCGTGCTGGGGCAGGTGTACGAGGGCATGGACGTGGTGGATGCCATCGGCCAGACCGCCGTGGACGAAAACCAGAAGCCCCGTGAGGACATCACCATCAACAGCGTGAGTATTACGCAGTACGAATAAGAAAAAGGACACCGTCAGGTGTCCTTTTTCTTATATCTCCCCCGGGTGCTCCTTCCGCCATGCAAGATAATCGTCCAGAATGACGGTAGCGCTGACCGAATCCAGGATCTCCTTGCGCTTTGTGCCAAAGGTGCCGCTCTCGTCCAGAATGTCGGCGGCGGCGCAGGTGGTCTGGCGCTCGTCCCACATGCGTACCGGCAGGCCGCTCCAGATCTCGACAGTCTTTGCCAGCTTGCGGCTCTTGATGGCGCGTTCGCCCTCGGTACCATCCATGTTCAGCGGCAGGCCGATCACGATCAGCTCGGCTCCGATCTCCTTGGCCACTTCGCACACCCGTGCCGCCACCTTGTTGCGGGCTTTCAGGGTGATCTGCGGGGTGATGGCCGTTGTAAGGAACTCGGTGCGGTCACAGGTGGCAAGGCCGGTGCGGCTGTCGCCGTAATCAACAGCTAAAATTTTCATACAGGCTTCCTCTCTTGTGTGGAAAAGTTTGTCGGTCCAAGTGTACCACAGCTGCAGGCTAAAAGGTAGAGAATCACACTTTTTTTGAGAGGATTTTCGTGTTACAATAAACACAGATCGTTTTTTTAGGAGGAAGTGCCCCATGCTCAAACTGGTTTTAGGCGGCTCCGGCAGCGGCAAGACCACCCTGCTCTATTCCCGCATCCGCGCCCGGGCCGAGGCAGGCCGGCGCAGCATCCTTCTGGTGCCGGAACAGTTCACTTCCAGCACGGAGGGCCGCATCTACCGGGAACTGGGCGATGCTCTTTCCGGCATGGTGGAAAGCTTTTCCTTTACCAGTCTGGCCGAGCGCATCCTCTCTGCCGAGGGCGGCGCGGCGGTGCAGACCCTTTCGGACGCGGGCCGCGCCGTGCTGGTGCGCCGCGCGCTGGAAGAGCTGCAGGATCATGTGCATTACTACTACCGCCACCGCCGCAGTGCGGCCTTCTGCCAGATGGCGGCCCAGACCATCGACGAGCTGAAAAGTGCCGGCCTTTCCGGCGCACAGCTGGCAGAGCTTGCGCCGGACTGCGGGCCGGAAAGCGGCAAGCTGAGCGAGCTGGCACTGATCTTTCAGGGGTACGAAACGCTGCTGGCGGGCACCGGCATGGACCCCGCCGACCGGCTGGAGCTGGCGGCTGACCGGCTGGAAGCCGCTCTTGCCCGGGGCGAACTGCCGGACTTTCTGCGGGAGCGGGAAGTGTTCATTGACGAGTTCGATACCTTCAACGCACCCAAAAAGCGGCTGATGGGCGCGATGCTGGCAGCGCTGCCCACCGTCACGGTGGCCCTGTGCGACGACGGTGCGCCCATGGTGCCGGGGGATATGGGGCTTTTTTCCGGCGCAAAGCAGGTGGCCGCACAGCTGCGGCAGCTGGCCCGCAAAAACGGTGCTGATGCGGCAGTGCCGGAGCTGCTGCGCCGCGACCTGCGCCATAAGGATGCGCCCGGCCTTGCGGCTGTGACAGAGCTTTTAGAGACTGGCACCTGTGAGGTGCCGCCCGCTGCGCCGGAGGTGCGGCTGTTTGCCGCTGCCAGCCGGGAAGAGGAAGCCCGCTGCACCGCTGCGGCCATCCGCCGCCTGATGCGGCAGGGCGTGCGCTGCGGCAAAATGGCCGTGGTCTGCCGCAATATCCCGGATTACCGTGCGGCCATCCGGTACGAGTTCCGCATGGCAGATATCCCGCTTTACTGCGATGAACCCACCACCCCGGAGTTCAGCGCCCCGGCTACGGCGGTGCGTGCACTGCTGGCACTGCTGCGCGGTGCGGATATGACCGAAAACCTGACCATTCTTGCCAAGACCGGCCTGTGCGCTCTGACCGAGCCGCAGGTCTGCGCGCTGGAAAACTATGCCTATACCTGGTCACCCAATGCGGCGGCATGGCGCACAAAATTTGAGAAAAGCCCCAAGGGCTTCGGCGAAAATGAACTGTCCGATGAGGATGCAAAAACGCTGGAGGATGCCGAGACTGCCCGCCAGCTGCTGGTAACAGCCGTGGACGAACTGCGCAGCAAGGTGCGGGGCGGCAGCGCCGAACAGATCAGCCGGGAACTGTATTTCTGCCTGAAAAAGCTGGGTGCAGAAGAGCAGCAGGCAGCGCTGGTGGAAGCCGTCCGCACTGCCCGAGGCATCCCGGCGGCAGAGGAAGCGGCCCGCGAGTGGAACGTGGTGATGCAGCTGCTCAACGAAATGGCCCACCTGCTGGGCGGGCAGGGTGTGACCTTTGCAGAATATGAGGACCTGTTCAGCCTGCTGCTGCGCTCTTCGGACCTTGGGCACATCCCGCAGACGCTGGATGCCGTGGTGCTGGCAAGCGCGGGCAAAATGCGTCTGGACGCGCCGGACTATGTGTTCGTGCTGGGCCTTGCGGAGGGCGAATTTCCCTGTGCACCGTCCGAGACGGGCCTTCTGACCCACGCCGACCGCGATGTTCTGATGGCAAAGCAGATCGATCTGCCGGACTGCTTTGAGAACCGCGTGGTGCGCGAGCAGGTGTGCGTTTACAAAGCCCTCACCGCACCGGCAAAGGGGTTATGGCTCAGCTGGCCCAAGGGGCAGGGCAAGACCCTGTGCGCAGCGCTGGAGCCCATCGTGGAGGCCCTGCATCCGGCGGCACCGGAGCTGGAGCTTCCCGACCTTGCAGCCACCCCCGCCGATGCACTGGATACGCTGGGCGGCTGGCCGCTGACCGACACGGAACGCGCCAGCCTGACGGAGGCGCTGCGTCTGCCGCAGACGGATGCACCCCGGGGCCTTGCGCTGCTGCAGCGCATGGAGGAGGCCCCGCCCCGGCAGGTGAACGATCTGTCTGCGCTGAGCGGCCTGCTGGGGCAGCGGCTGCGCATTTCGCCCAGCCAGCTGGAAAAATACTATACCTGCCGTTACGGCTATTTTTTGCAGTATGTGCTGGGCCTGAAGCCCCGCAGACGGGCCGAGCTTTCTGCCGACCAGAGCGGCACCCTGATGCACTGGGTGCTGCAGATGGCGCTGGACCCGCACCCGGATGCGGATAATCCCTGCGCCGGGCTGGCCCCATTTCTGGAGCTGGACGATGATGCCATGGCAGGCCTTGCCGGCCTGCTGGTGGATAAATATGCAAAGCGCTATCTGCCGGAGGATACGGCCCGGTTCGCCTATCTGCTCTCGCGGCTCAAAAAAAGCATGACAAGCCTTTTGTGCTACCTGCGGGACGAACAGAAGCAGTCCTGCTTCCACCCGGCAGCCTGTGAGCTGCGCATCGGCTCCGGGGAGGATGCCGTGCCCGGGCAGGTGTATCATCTTTCGGACGGGCGCACGGTGCAGCTGGTGGGCACGGTGGACCGTGCCGACGAGTGGGTGGAGGAAAACGGCACCCGCTGGGTGCGGGTGGTGGACTATAAGACCGGCACCAAAAAACTGAACCTGAAAGAGGTATACTGCGGGCTGGACTGCCAGATGCTTCTGTATCTGTTCAGCCTGACGCGGGATAAGAGCGGCCGCTTTACCGGTGCGGAACCAGCAGGCGTGCTGTATCTGCTGGCAGACCCGGCCCCCAAGACCACCAACCGCCAGCAGGCACAGCAGGACGTGCAGTACGAGTTGGACGGCCTTGTGAGGGACGAGCAGAAGGTGTTCGATGCCATGGATGCGGATGAGACGGGCCGCTACCTGCCCTTTGGCTACCGCAACGGTGTACCCAGCCCCAGCCAGAAGGATAAGCGTGCCGATATTGCAAAGCTCAACCGCATCCAGCTGCATCTGGATGATCTTGTCACCCAGATGGGCCAGCAGCTTTACGATGGGCAGATCGCTGCAGAACCGCTGGTGGCAGGCGCAGGCAGGAACCCCTGCATCTGGTGCGACTACAGCTTTATCTGCTGCCACGAGACCGGCATCGGCGAGCGGGCACTGGAAGCCCCGGCCAAACCCTTTGAGCCGGAAGAGACCGAGAACGAGAAGGAAGGTGAGCAGGCATGAGTGGACCCAAATGGACTCCGGCCCAGCGCGCTGCTATTGAGGACCGGGGTGGTGCGCTGCTGGTGAGCGCAGCGGCGGGCAGCGGCAAAACAGCCGTGCTGACCGAACGCGCCGTGCGGCTCATCACCGATCCGGACCACCCGGTGGATGCGGACAAACTGCTCATCGTCACCTTTACCAATGCGGCGGCGGCAGAGCTGCGGGCACGCATCGGGCAGGCACTGCTGCGGCTCAGCCAGCAGCAGCCCCACAACACGAGCCTGCGCCGCCAGCGGATGCTTTTGCAGCGTGCGCCCATCTGCACCATTGACGCGTTCTGTCTGGACCTGCTGCACAAGCACTTTCAGGCACTGGACATCCCGCCGGACTTTGCCCCGGCAGACCCCGGCAGCGTGGAGGTGCTGCGGGCTTCGGCGCTGGCCGAAACGCTGGAAAATGCCTACCGCGACCCGGACTTCTGTGCCTTTGCCGACCTTTACGGCAAGGGCCGCACCGATCAGGCCGCAGGCAATACCATCCTGCATGTGTACGATTTTCTGCGCGCTCTGCCGGACTACGACCGCAGGCTGGACGAATATCTGACACCTTGGCAGCGGGAAAACGGCTTTGCTTTTACCTGCTGGCATGACCTGCTGCTGGCGGAAGCGGCCCGCTGCGCAAAGGCCGCGCGGGAACTGCTGACGGCAGCGCTGGCAGACTGTAAGGAAGATTTTGTCCTTGCACAGGCACAGGCCGAGGAAAAAGGCAAGACCGCTGCTTCCAAGGCAAAGGCCGTGGCCGGTGTCAACGATAAATTTGCAGAGCCGCTCTCCCGGCTGGAAAGCGCCGCCGCCCTGCTGGGCGAGGTGGAACGGCTGGCTGCGGCAGGGCAGTGGACACCGCTGTACGATAAGCTGACACCCTATGTGCTGGGCATGGAGGAGATGCCCGGCTTCAAGGGCATGAAAAAACGGCTGACCGGCGATCATAAGGCGGCGGTCAGGACCCGCGCAGACGAAGCCGCCAAGCTGTTCGAGCAGATCACGGAGCTTATCTCCTGCAGCGAGGAGGAGGCCGAAGCCGACCGCAGGGAGGCCCTGCCCCGGCTGCGGGCGCTGTTTGCCGCCGTGCGGGATTTTGATGCCCGCTTCTCGGCAAAGAAAAAGGAGCGCAAGCTGCTGGAATTCAGCGATTTTGAGCATCAGGCCCTGCGGCTGCTGCGCACACCGGATGGCGTGTGCACCCCGCTGTGCCAGAGCATCCGGCAGAGCTATGCCGCCGTGATGGTGGACGAATATCAGGACACGAACGCTTTGCAGGATGCCATTTACCGCTGCCTTGCTTCCCCGGCGGGGGATGACCTGTTCCTTGTGGGCGACCTGAAGCAGAGCATCTACCGCTTCCGTCAGGCCGACCCCAGCATCTTCCGGGCTAAGCTGAACGCATGGGCACCGTTGCCCGGCGGCACTGCCCGCCCCCGCCCGGAGGAGGGTACGGCAGGCGGAAACGCTCTGCTGGCGCTGGATGCGAACTTCCGCTCCGCCCCGCAGGTGGTGGCAGGCATCAACTTTATCTTTGAACAGCTCATGACCCCCCAGCTGGGCGATACCGCCTATGGCGACGGCCAGCGGCTGGTGTGCGGTGCACCCGGCGACTACGCAGGCAGCGTGGAAGCGCACTTCCTGCCCGACGACACCGCTGAGACCGACGCGGCGTGGATCGCCCAGCGCATTGAAGAACTGGTGAAAAACGGCGAACCAGTGCGGGACGGCAGCTCCACCCGCCCGGTGCAGTACGAGGATTGCTGCATCCTGCTGGCGGCGCGCGGCGACTTCCACGCTTATGAGGAAGCGCTCACGGCCCGGGGCATCCCGGTGTATGCGGATGCGCGCGAAAACTTGATGGAAGCAGCGCACATCCGTCCGCTGATCTCGCTTTTGAAGGTCATCGACAACCCGGCGCAGGATATCTACCTTGCCGCCGCCATGCTGGGGCCGATGTTCGGCTTTACGGACGACGACCTTGTACGCCTGCGTGCCCAGAGCGCCGCAATGCAGAAAAAGGCGCAGGAGGAACAGGGCGCGAAGGAAACGGGCAAAAGGGCTTCCCGCATGAGTCTGTACGGCGCAGTGCTGCAGGTGGTGCAGAATGGTGATGAAACTCCGTTCACCCGAAAGGTGAAAGACTTTTATGGCCGACTCGCCGCACTGCGGCGCATGGCCCGCAGTGCCCCGGCAGAACAGCTGCTGGAAGAGATCTTTGTCTCCACCGGCTATCTTGCTGCGCTGGGCGTACTGGAAAACGGTGCGCATCGCCGGGAAGATGCCCGGCGCTTTGCGGCTTTCTGTGCACAGACCGGTGCAAACGGCATCTCGGCGCTGGTGCGTGCCATCGACGCGGCGGCGCAGGCCGGTTCTACCGGGCAGGACACTGTGCCCGGCGGTGCGCGGCCTGGCTGTGTGACCATTATGACCATCCATCGCTCCAAGGGTCTGCAGTTCCCGGTGGTGTTCGTGGGCGACACGGCCCGGCACTTCAACCTGAGCGACACTTACCAGCCGGTGCTGCTGCACCGGGAATACGGCGCGGGCCTGCGCCTGCGCCCGGAACAGGGCGAGAGCATGTACAAGACTGCAGCCTACGCGGCCCTTGCCAGCGTCCATGCGCAGGAAACGCGCAGCGAGCAGATGCGCCTTTTATATGTGGCGCTCACCCGTGCACAGGATAAGCTGATCCTCACGGTGCCGCTGGGCATGACCAAGACCGGCAATCCCTTTGCCAAGGCGGCAGCGTTCCTTGCTGCGGGCGCGGGAGAAACGCTGAACCAGCAGGCGGGCAGCTTTGCCGACTGGCTGCGTGCAGCGCTGCTGGTGCATCCCTTCGGCGGGCCGCTGCGGCGGCTGGCAGGAGATCTGGAACTGCCCTTTGTGTTTACGGAAAGCGAGATCATGGTCACGGTGCAGGAAGCTCAGCCGGAGCCGGAAACACCGGAACAGGAACCGGAAGCGGCAGAGCCTGTCCCGGCAGACCCGGCATTGGTGGCTCAGCTGCAGGAGGGCTTTGCATGGCGGTATCCGGCGGCAAAACTGGCTGCGGTGCCCGCCAAGGTCAGCGTGACCAGCATCGTGCACAAGGCCGAGCAGACCACGCTGGAACGCCCTGCCTTTCTCTCCAAGGACGGACTGACTGCCGCCGAAATGGGTACGGCCCTGCACGCTTTTCTGGAACATGCGGACTTTGCCTCCCTTGCTGCTGCCAAAGCGGCGGGCACGCTGGAGGAAGCCATCCTTGCAGAGCGCCAGCGGCAGGTGGACACCCGGCTGGTAGCCCCGGAAATTGCGGAAAAACTCAATGCAGACCGCATCCGCCGCTTTGCCGAGAGCGAAGCCTTTGCAAAGATCTGCGGGGCAGACGAGGTACTGCGGGAGCTGGCCTTCATCACGGCGCTGCCCGCGTCGGCCGTGCTGACGGCACAGGGCGCTTCCGCGCAGGAAGCCGCCGCCGTGCAGGATGAGCAGGTGCTGGTGCAGGGCATTGCAGACCTTGTGCTGGTGTTCCCAGATCATCTGGAACTGCTGGATTACAAGACCGACCGCCGCAAGACCGAAGCGGACTTCCTGAGCGCCTACCGCCCGCAGCTGAACCTCTATGCCCTTGCCATCGATAAGCGCTTTGCGCCGAAGAAGGTAACGTATAAGGGCATCTACTCGCTGGAGCTGGGGAGGCTGATCGAAGCGTAGGAGAACGTCGGTGCCGCCCACTCCGTCCTGCTTCCGCTCGCCAGTCCATCCAGCGTGAGAAGCCCTCGCACTTCCCGTTAAGGCTTTTTGGTCGATTTTAATTGCAGCCTACACTTTAGACCATGGCTTCGCGTCATCCTGCCGGAGTGGGCGGCACCGATGCCCGGGCAGATGCTGCTCCCTGATGGCCTGCCTTTCGGAAAAGTCATATTTTTCCCGCAAAACGCATAAAAAGTGCTTGACAGCGCTTTCTGCCTGTGGTAAAATAGCCGGGTAAAGAAAGCAGCTACGGCCTGTGCCGCGCTCGCCTTGCGAGGGAAAGATCCCCCGGGCTATACCTGAAGGCAGTTCATTACGAGTGGACTGCGGCTTTGAGTGAATTTTTGCGCGGCTGTCCTGAAAATGGGCGGCCGCGTTTTCTATGCCAAATATTGCAACAAAATGGATTTTGTTTGGAGGTGCATTCATTATCGCTACCGCTGGAAAGTCGAAGGAACTGGAGATCAACGGTCAGATCCGTGACCGTGAGGTCCGTCTGATCGGTGCAGACGGCGAGCAGAAGGGCGTTGTGTCCATTCAGGTGGCCATGCGCGCTGCTGAAGATGCTGGTCTGGATCTGGTCAAGATCGCACCGCAGGCTGTTCCGCCTGTGTGCAAGGTGCTGGATTACGGCAAGTACCGTTTTGAACAGCAGAAGAAGGAGAAGGAAGCCAAGAAGAACCAGAAGGTGGTCGAAGTTAAAGAGACCCGCCTTTCGCTCAACATTGACACCAACGACTTCAATACCAAGCTGAACCAGACTGCCAAGTTCCTGGCAGCTGGCCACAAGGTTAAGGTTTCGATCCGCTTCCGCGGCCGTGAAATGGCGCACAGTGCTCTGGGCGCAGACGTGCTGAAACGTTTTGCCGAGGCTCTGCCTCAGGCATCCACCGATAAGCCGCCGGTGCTCGAGGGCCGCACGATGTCCATTCTGCTGATCCCGAAACCCAATAAGGACTAATTTTAGGAGGAAACTAAAATGGCTAAGATGAAACTGAAGACGCACTCCGGCGCTAAGAAGCGCTTTAAGCTGACCAAGAACGGCAAGATCAAGCGCGGCCACGCATTCCGCAGCCACATCCTGACCAAGAAGACCACCAAGCTGACCCGTGGCTACCGTCAGCCCAGCTACGTTGATAAGACCAACGCAGCTACCATCAAGAGCATGCTGCCCTACGCCTAAGAGCGAGCCGCAGGCAAACACATTCTATTGAGACAACTAAAGGAGATATAAAAAATGGCACGTATCAAGGGCGCAACCATGACTCACAAACGTCGTAAGAAGATGCTGAAGCTGGCCAAGGGCTTCTACGGCTGCAAGAGCAAGCACTTTAAGATGGCCAAGCAGCAGGTCATGAAGAGCGGCAACTACGCTCTGGCTGGCCGCCGCATGAAGAAGCGTCAGTTCCGCAACCTGTGGATCTGCCGCATCAACAACGCAGTTCGTCCTCTGGGCATGAACTACTCCACCTTCATGGCTGGTCTGAAGAAGGCTGGCATCGAGCTGAACCGCAAGATGCTGTCTGAGATGGCTATTAACGATCCCAAGAGCTTTGCAGCTCTGGTCGAGACCGTCAAGAACGCCTGATTAGGAACTTGAATCGTGACGCCCGCGCGTATACGCGGGCGTCCGTTTTGTATCCGGGGTTCTTACGGCAGGGAAACATGTTTTTCAGGGCAGCGCCCTGCCGCAGGAACGCTTTGTGGCAGACGCTGCCCTTTTTGCATTTTTTGAACAAGACGGCAGATTACTTTTTGAACGACAGTACAGCGAAAGGTTGAATACACACGATGGACGAAAAAATCACCAGCCGGGAAAACGCAAAGATCAAATACGCCTGCCGCCTTTCTTCCAGCGCGGCATTCCGCCGCAGCGAGGGCCGCTTTCTGGCCGAGGGCCGCAAGCTCTGCCCGGAGCTTGCTCGCAGTGCGCAGCTGGAGACCTTATTTTATACGGAAAGCGCTATGGCAAAGTGCCCGGAGCTTGCCGGGCTGCCCGGTGAACACTACCTTGTGGAAGACCATGTGGCCGATAAGCTGGCCGATGTGGGCACCCATCAGGGGGTGTTCGGCGTGTTCCGTACCCCGGTGCACACACTGGACGAAGTGAAGGCCGGCGGGCGGTATCTGGCGCTGGAACGGGTGCAGGACCCCGGCAATGTGGGCACCCTGCTGCGCTCTGCTGCGGCCTTTGGCTTTGACGGTGTGATCCTGAGCGACGGCTGTGCCAATGTGTATGCCCCCAAGACCCTGCGCGCTTCCATGGGTGCGGCAGTACGCATCCCGGTGATCGAAGCCGGTGCCATGCCCGATGCCATCACCCAGCTGCGCGCAAAGGGTATCACCTGCCTTGCTGCCGCGCTGTACAAGTCTCAGCCGCTGAGCGCGGCGCAGGCAAGCTGCCCCGGCGGCATCTGCGTCGTCATTGGCAGCGAGGGTCAGGGCCTGACCGATGAGACCATTGCTGCCTGCAGCAGCACGGTGCGCATCCCCATGACCGACCGGGTGGAAAGCCTGAACGCCGGCATTGCGGGCAGCATCCTGCTGTGGCATTTCCGGGAGGAAAGCCTGTGAGCGGCCTTGCAGGGCAGACCAGCCTTTTCCCGCCGGAGCCTGCCCCGGATCCGCTGCTGTGCTGGCTGTGGCTGGCCCATGTGCTTGGCCCGGCCAGCGTTCACGCGGGCCGTGTACTGGATGCCTTTGGCGGTGCACAGGAAGCATGGGAAGCCCGCGATACGGCAGAATTTCGTCTTGCGGCGGGGGAGGCAGCAGCTCTGCGGGCGCAGCAGCTGGTCCCGGAACAGTACCACCCGCTGGTGATGCGGTGCGATGATCTGGGTGTGCGCATCCTGCCGTTTGACGACCCGGACTATCCGCTGGCGTTTTCCCGCATCCCGGATATGCCGCTGGTGCTCTACTGCACCGGCGATCCGCTCTGGCTCAACGAGCCGGGCGCGGTGGGCATTGTGGGCAGCCGCAAGCCTACCGAATACGGCCTAAACGCAGCGGCGGACATTGGCGGGGAACTGGCCCAAAGCGGTGCTTTGATCGTCAGCGGCCTTGCGGACGGGCTGGACAGCGCCGGGCACCGCGCTGCTGTCAAAAACAACTGCCCTACCATTGCTGTGATGGGCGTGCCCATCGACCGCACCTATCCTGCGGCCAATGTGGTGCTGCGGCACAAGATCGAGCAGAAGGGCTGCGTGATCAGTGAGTACCCGCCCCGCAGTGAGGGCGTTGGCCCAAATGGGTTTTTGCAGCGCAACCGGCTCATTGCGGCGCTCAGCTCTGCATTGCTGGTGGTGGAAGCGCAGGAAAAAAGCGGCACCATGTCCACTGTGTCTCACGCCGAACGCTATGGCAAGCCGGTGTTCGCGGTGCCGGGCAGCATCTACTCGCCCAATTCCGCAGGCACAAACGGCCTTTTGCGGGACGGCAGAGCGCGTGCCGTGTGTTCTGCTGCTGACCTGCTTGGCCCGCTGGGCCTGCGCCGGCAGAGCGCAGCGGCGGTGACGGCAAAGCAGCCGGAGCCTCTGAGCGAGAACGAGCGGAAGGTGCTTTCCTGCATCGGGCCGCAGCCCCTTAGCATTGAGGAGCTTTGCGTGCGCAGCGGCCTGCCCACAGCGATGCTGCTGGGCACCCTGATGAAGCTGGAGCTTTCCGGCCGGGTGCTGTGCATGCCGGGCAAGCGGTATGTGATAAAATAGTATAATTTCTGCTGGCGCAGCACACAACAGCTGTGGTATGATATAAAAATAGAGAATCCCGTACTGTGCAGTTGCACGGTGCGTTCCTGATAGAGAAGAAAGAAAATTTGAAATGGGAGTAAACTCGAATGGCGAAACTGGTTATCGTGGAGTCGCCTGCTAAGGCGAAAACCATTGGCAAGTATCTGGGCGATGATTACGAGGTCACCGCAAGCATGGGCCATATCCGTGACCTGCCCGCTTCCCAGCTGGGCATCGATGTGGAGCACGGCTATGCCCCACAGTACATCAGCATCAAAGGCAAGGAAAAGCTCATCAAGGAATTGAAGAGCAAGGCCAAACACGCAGACGGCGTGCTGCTGGCAACCGACCCGGACCGTGAGGGCGAAGCCATCAGCTGGCATCTGGCAAACATTCTGGGGCTGGACCCCCACGAGCCGAACCGTGTGACCTTTGACGAGATCACCAAAAAGGGCGTGAAGGAGGGCATGGCCCATCCCCGCGCCATCGACGAAGATCTGTTCAACGCACAGCAGGCCCGCCGTGTGCTGGACCGTCTGGTAGGCTACAAGCTCAGCCCGTTCCTCTGGCGCAAGGTGCGCCGGGGCCTTTCCGCAGGCCGCGTGCAGAGCGTGGCCGTGCGGCTGATCGATGACCGCGAAAAGGAGATCGAGAGCTTCAAGCCCGACGAATACTGGAACGTGGATGCCACCCTCGGCGCGGGCCACAAGAGTTTTACCGCCCGGCTGGCCACCGATGCCAGCGGCAAAAAGCTGTTGCCCAAAAACGAAGCCGAGGCCCGCGCCATTGAAAAGGGTCTGGAAGGGGCCGAGTACGTGGTGGCAGAGCTGAAAAAGGGCAAGCGGGCAAAGCAGCCCACTCCGGCTTTTATCACCAGTACCCTGCAGCAGGAGGCATCCCGCCGCTTGGGCTTTACGGCCACCCGCACCATGCGCGCTGCCCAGACCCTGTACGAAGGCGTGGACATTGCGGGCCACGGCACCATGGGTCTGATCACCTACATGCGTACCGACAGCCTGCGCATCTCGGATGAAGCCGTTGCCGCCGCAAAGGAATATATCGCAGGGGCCTACGGTGAAGCCTATATCTGCCCCTACAAGCGCACATGGAAGACCAAGAGCGCCACTGCCGCACAGGATGCCCACGAGGCCATCCGTCCCTCGGTGCCGTCCCTGACACCGGACGAGGTGGACAAGAGCATCAACGGCGACACAGCAAAGCTCTACCGCATGATCTGGAGCCGCTTCATGGCCAGCCAGATGGCAGACTGCCAGCAGGACACCGTGTCCGTCACGGTCAGCGCGGCGGACTACCGTTTCAAGGCCAGCGGCTATACCGTTACCTTTGACGGCTTCACCGTCCTGTACGAGGAAGCCACCGACGAAAAGGAAAAGAAGGAGACCGCCCTGCCTCCGCTGGAGCAGGGTCAGGTGCTGAAGCTGCGCGACCTGAAGAGCGAGCAGAAGTTCACCCAGCCGCCCGCCCGCTACACCGAAGCGACCCTCATCAAGGCACTGGAAGAAAACGGCATCGGTCGTCCTTCCACCTACGCACCCATTATCACCACCATCATCGACCGCGGCTATGTGGAGCGCGACCAGAAAAAGCTCAAGCCCACCCTGCTGGGCCGGGCTGTGGATGGGCTGATGCTGGAGCAGTTCCCCCACATCGTGGATGTGGACTTCTCCGCCCAGATGGAAAAGAATCTGGATAAGATCGAGAGCGGCAAGGCTGACTGGCACAAGACGGTGGACGACTTCTATCAGGGCTTTGCGGCAAGCCTCGAGCAGGCCGAAAAGAACATGGAAGGCAAGAAGGTCAAGGTGCCGGATGAGCCTTCCAGTGAGGTATGCGACCTGTGCGGCCGTCCCATGGTCATCAAGGTGGGCAAGTACGGCAAGTTCCTGGCCTGCAGCGGCTTCCCGGAGTGCCGGGGCACCAAGCGGCTGGTCAAGGATACCGGCGGCATCTGCCCCAAGTGCGGCAAGGGCCGTATGCTGGAGCGCAAAAGCTCCAAGGGCCGCATCTATTATGGCTGCGAGCGCTACCCGGACTGCGACTTTATGACATGGGACATGCCGGTGCCCACCAAGTGCCCCAAGTGCGGCAGCACCATGTTCCGCAAAGGCTCCAAGCTGTATTGCGCAAAGGAAGGCTGCGGCTACGAGATGCCGGTGCCGAAAAAGGACTAAAAGGATAAAACTATGAACTATCAAGTAACCGTGCTGGGCGCTGGTCTTGCGGGCTGTGAAGCCGCCCTCTGGCTGGCTGGCAAGGGCGTGCAGGTAGACCTGTACGAACAGAAGCCCGTGCATTTTTCGCCCGCACACAAAAGCGCAGGCTTTGCAGAGCTGATCTGCTCCAATAGCCTGAAAGCTGAACGGCTGGACTCTGCTTCCGGCCTGCTGAAGGAAGAGATGCGCCGGATGGGCAGCCAGCTGCTGAACGCCGCCGAGACGGCCCGCGTGGCCGCTGGCGGTGCGCTGGCGGTGGACCGCGATGCATTCAGCGCCGAAGTGACCCGCATGGTGGAAAGCTGTGAGAATATCACCGTCCACCGGGAGCAGGTGGAGCACATTGATGAGACTGCCCCCGTTCTGGTGGCCACCGGTCCCCTGACCGACGGCGCACTGGCCGATGAGATCGGGGCCTTGACCGGTGACGAGCGGCTGCACTTCTACGATGCCGTGGCCCCCATCGTCACCGCTGAAAGTCTGGACTACAACAAGGTGTTTGCCGCCTCCCGCTATGACCGGGGCGAGGCCGACTACTTGAACTGCCCTTTCAACAAGGAAGAGTACGAGAATTTCCACGCAGCTCTCGCGTCTGCCGAGCGCGCACCGCTGCACGACTTCGATACCGGGGCCGAGCAGTCTGCTCAGCCCGACCCGGATGCCCACGGCAAAAAGGCCGATACCGTCACCGTGTACGAGGGCTGTATGCCCATCGAGATCATGGCCGCCCGGGGTGCCGACACCATGCGGTTCGGTCCCCTGCGCCCGGTGGGCCTTGTGAATCCCAACACCGGACACCGTCCATGGGCCAATGTCCAGCTGCGGGCCGAAAATAAGGAACGCACCCTGTACAACATCGTGGGCTTCCAGACCAACCTCAAGTGGGGAGAGCAAAAGCGGGTGTTCAGCATGATCCCCGGGCTGGAAAATGCCGAGTTTGTGCGGTACGGCGTCATGCACCGCAACACCTTCCTCGATGCGCCCCGGGTGCTCAGCGCCCAGCTGTGCCTGAAAGAACACCCCAATGTGTTCTTTGCGGGCCAGATCACCGGCTTTGAGGGCTATATGGAAAGCGCTGCCTGCGGCCTGCTGGCGGCCCGCAGCCTGTATGCCCGGCTGGAAGGCAAAGAGCTGCCCGCCCCGCCTGTGGATACCATGTGCGGTGCGCTGGTGCAGTACCTGACCACCGAGAACAAGCACTTCCAGCCCATGGGCGCGAATATGGGCATCCTTCCTCCGCTGCCGGAGGAGAGCCGCCCGCGGGACAAGCGCCTGCGTTACATGGCACAGGCTCAGCGCGCTGTTGCCAGCTTCCAGCACTGGCTGGATGAAACTTCTCTTTAAGAAGGGAGAAAAGCTATGAAGATTATCGTGGATATGATGGGCGGCGACAACGCCCCTCTGGCTGTGCTGGAGGGTGCCGCACAGGCTGTCAAGGAGTACGGTGTGCAGCTTATCGGCGTGGGTAACGAGGCGCTGGTGCGCAAGACCGCTGCCGAGCACAGCATCCCGCTGGACGGCATTGAGCTGGTGAACTGCACCGAGGTCATCGACATGTGCGATGAGCCTGCCCGCGCCATCCGCCAGAAGAAGGATTCCTCCATCGTGGTGGGCTTGAACATGCTGAAAGACGGCAAGGGCGATGCCTTTGTTTCCGCCGGCAGCACCGGTGCGCTGCATGTGGGCGCAAGTCTCATCGTGCGCACCCTCAAGGGCATCAAGCGCCCGGCTCTGGCTACCATGGTGCCCGCCAAAAAGCAGGCTTATCTGCTGCTGGACTGTGGTGCCAATGTGGAGTGCCGCCCCGAGATGCTGGCGGCGTTCGCTGTCATGGGCAGCTGCTATGTGAACAAGGTGGAAGGCCGCTGCAGCCCCAGCGTGGCGCTGGCCAACAACGGTGCGGAGGAGAGCAAGGGCACCCCCATGCTCAAGGAAGCACACCAGCTGCTGAAAACCACCCCCGGCGTCCGCTTTGTGGGCAACATCGAGCCCCGCGATGTGCCGGGTGGCGAGGTGGACGTGGTGGTGTGCGATGGCTTCACCGGCAATGTGATCCTCAAGCTGACCGAGGGCGTGGCGAAAATGCTGCTGGGCATGCTGAAACAAATGTTCCTCGCAAACCTCGGCGGCAAGCTGGCCTATCTGCTGCTCAAGGGCAGCGTAGCAGACCTGAAGCACCAGATGGACAGCGAGGAGTACGGCGGCGCACCTTTCCTGGGTGCAAGGCAGCCGGTCATCAAGGCCCACGGCTCTTCCAAGGCCAAGGGAATCAAGAACGCCATCCGTCAGGCAAAGATCTGCGTGGAGAACGATCTGTGCGGCACCATGCAGTCTGCGCTGGATGAGCTGGCTGCGGCACAGAAAACTGAGGAATAAGGGAAGCGGGCTTGCCCTCTCCGTCATTGCTTTGCAATGCCACCTCTCCCAGAGTGAGAGGCTTTGGCAGTTCGTGCAGACTGCATCGATTTGCCAAGGGCTCCCCCTTTGGGGGAGCTGGCGAACGGACGTGAGCCTGAGAGGGCGAGGATGCTGACCATCAATAAGGGAGCTAAAACATATGAGCCATCAGTTGGAAACAATTATTGGTTATAAGTTCAAAAACCCGGAGCTGCTGGAGATCGCGCTCACCCATACCAGCTATGCCAACGAGAGCCGCATCCCGGTCAAGCACAACGAGCGGCTGGAATTTCTGGGCGACAGCGTGCTGCAGATCGTCTCGGCAGATTATCTGTTCCACGCCTATGCCGACCGGCCGGAGGGCGACCTGACCCGCATCCGCGCCAGCCTTGTCAGCGAGGGTGCACTGTTCCAGTTCGCGCAGGAGATCGATCTGGGCGAGTACCTGCGCCTTGGCCGCGGCGAGGAGCGCTGCGGCGGACGCAACCGCCCCAGCGTTGTGTCCGATGCGTTTGAAGCGCTGATCGCGGCTTTGTATCTGGATGGCGGCATGGATGTGGCCCGCAGCTTCATCCTGCCCTTTATCACCGAGGGCAAGCACGCCGAGGCCGACTACAAGACCCGCCTGCAGGAGATCGTGCAGCAGAACCCGGAAGAGCGGTTGAGCTATATAGTAGAAAGCGAGTCCGGCCCGGATCACGACAAGCATTTCGTGGTGGCGGTGCGGTTCAACTCTGACCGCGTGGCCCGTGGCGAAGGCCGCAGCAAAAAGGCCGCTGAGCAGTGCGCTGCCAAAGAAGCGCTCAAGCTGCTGGGCGTGATAAAGGAAAAGTAAATGGTATTCAAGGAACTGGAGATCCAGGGCTTCAAGAGCTTTCCCGATAAAGTCAAAATTCGGTTCGACGCAGGCGTTACCGGTGTGGTGGGTCCCAACGGCTCCGGCAAGTCGAACCTTTCGGACGCAGTGCGCTGGGTGCTGGGCGAGACCAGCTCCCGCCAGCTGCGCGCGGCAGGCAAGATGGAGGACGTAATCTTCGGCGGCACCCGGCGGCGCGGAGCCATGGGCTTTGCGCAGGTGCGGCTGACGCTGGATAACGCAGACCACACCTTTGATGTGGATGCGGACGAAGTGACCATTGGCCGCAAATATTACCGCTCCGGCGACAGCGAGTATACCATCAACGGGCAGGTGTGTCGGTTGAAGGATGTGTACGAACTTTTGCTGGATACCGGCATTGGCCGCGACGGCTACTCGGTGATCGGGCAGGGCCGCATTGCGGAGATCGTGGCCGCAAAAAGCAGTGAGCGCCGCGAGATCTTTGAGGAAGCCTGCGGCATTGCCAAGTACCGCTACCGCAAGACCGAGGCGGAACGCCGCCTTGCTGCGGCGGGCGAAAACCTTGAACGCCTGCGGGACATCCTTGGCGAGCTGGAAAGCCGGGTAGGCCCGCTGGAAAAAGAGAGCGCCAAGGCAGAAAAGTTCCTCGAGCTGGCCGCACAGCGCAAAACGCTGGAAGTGACCCTGTGGACCGACGGTGTGCACCGTGCGCGCGAAGCCGTGCGCCAGCAGGTGCGGGACTACGAGACAGCACAGGCCGACTACGAGCGCTTTGACCGGGAGACGAAAGCCGCCGAGCAGGAGGCTGAGGAGATCCGGATGCAGGCACAGCAGCTGACGGTTGCTGTTGAGCGCCTGAATGGGGATATCCGCAGCATCACCGAGCAGATCAGCGGGTCGGAGAGCCGCATCGCTGTGCTGGAAAACGACATCCTCCGCAACGAGGAGAGCGCCGCATCCCTGCAGGAAGAGATCAGCGCCGGGGAACAGGACAGCACCGAGGCACAGGCCGCCTTGCAGCGTCACCGTGCCGTGGCAAAGACCATGGAAGCGGAGGGCGAAAAGCTGGCGGCAGAGATCGAGGCACTGAACGCGGAGATCGCACGTCTGACCGATGCCAGCAGTGCCAGCGGTGCCCGCAAGGATACCCTGAAAGCAGAACTTGCCGGCCTGACAGCCCGGCGCACCGAAGCGCAGGTGGCGCAGGCCGCTGCCGAAGCTGCCGGGGAAACAGCCCGCCAGCGCCTGCCTGCCCTTGAGCAGAGCGTGCAGGAAAGCACCGCCCAGCGGGACGAAGCAAAGCAGGATCTGGACGACACCATCAAGTATCGCCGGATGCTGGAAGAAAACGAGAAGCAGCTGGCAAATGTCCGTTCCGGCGTGGAACTCAAGCTGAAAGGCCGCAAGGCTGCGCTGGACGATGCCGACGCGGCAGAGCAGAAGCTTGGCCGGGAGCTGGATGCCGCCCGCCAGCGCCTTTCCGTGCTGCGGGAGCTGGAAAAGAACATGGACGGCTATCAGAACTCGGTCAAGGCCGTCATGCGTGCTGCCGGTGCACGCCGCCTGCGGGGCATCATCGGGCCGGTGTCCGCCATCTTAAAGGTGGAGCCGGGCTGTGAAGTGGCTGTGGAAACGGCTCTGGGCGGTGCGCTGCAAAACATCGTGGTAGAGAACGAAGCCGCTGCCAAAGCGGCTATTGCCCTGCTGCGCAATGACAATGCAGGCCGCGCCACCTTCCTGCCGCTGGATACCGTCCAGCCCGGCGTGTTCCGTGGCCGACTCTCCGGTACGGCACGGCTTGCCTCTAGTCTGGTGCAGGCCGACCGCCGGTATGACAACATCGTATCGAACCTGCTGGGCCGCATCATCGTGGTGGACGACATCAACGAAGCTTCTCGCGTGGCGCGGGACAACGGCTTTCGCAGCAAGGTCGTGACCATGGATGGTCAGGTGATCAATGCAGGCGGCAGCTTTACCGGCGGCAGCGTCCAGCGCAGCGCAGGCCTGTTCACCCGCAAGCAGGAGATGGAAGAGCTGCGGGTGAAAGCGGCCAAGTTACAAAAAGACTGCCTTGCTGCACAGGAAAAGACTGACCGCTGCAAAGAGCAGGTAGATGCCCTTCAGGCAGAGCTGACCGCCACGGCCAGTGAACAGATCACCGCCGCCAACGACAAAGTGCGTGCCGAGGCAGAGCAGAAGCGGCTGGAAGCTGCTGCCGCCCAGCTGGAAACGGCCCGCAGCAACGGCCAGCAGCAGATCGACGCTTTGCAGGCGGCCTTGACAGAGAGCCGTGGCAAAGCAGAGGAAGCTGCCAGCCTGCAGGCCCGGCTGACGGCAAAGATCGACCTGCTGACGGCGGAGATGAACCGAATTGCCGAAGGCGACGACAACTTTGTGGCCCAGCAGACCGAACTGAGCCAAAAGCTCAGCGCAAAGCGGCTGGAACAGGTGACCCGCCAGAAGGATGCAGAACTGGCCTACAGCCAGATCGCAGCGCTGCAACAGCGGGCACAGGATGCCGCTGCCCGCCGCGCCACGCTGGAAGAAAGCCTTGCGGCACTGGTACAGCGCAGCGAGAGCTGCCGGGCAGAAATTGCAGCCATCCGGCAGGCAAAGTCCGACAGCCAGACCGAGATCGCCCAAAAAGAAAAGGCAATCCGGGAAGCCACGGAACAGCGGCTGGAACGCCAGCAGGCTGAAACAGCGGCACTGAGCCGGGCGCGCACTTCCTCCGACAGCCGCGAGGGAATGGGGCGCGAGATGGCCCGCCTTGCAGAGCGCAAGGCCGCTGCCGAGACCGAGTACGACCAGACCGTGGCAAAGCTGTGGGATGAATACCAGCTCTCGGTCAGTCAGGCAGAGAACCTTTGCGTGGAGTTTGAAAGCCTGACGGCCCTGCGCGCACAGGTGGCCGACCTGCGTGGCAAAATTCGCGCCCTTGGCAGCGTGAATGTGAGCGCCATCGAGGAATACAAGGAGGTCAAGGCCCGCTACGATGCCCTGATGCATCAGGTGACCGATGTGGAGGAAAGCCGCAATGAGCTGACCCGCATGATCTCCAAGCTTTCGGTACAGATGCGGGAGATCTTCTCCGACAGCTTCCGCGCCATCAACGAAAACTTTGGCCGCGTATTTACCGAGCTGTTCGGCGGCGGCGAAGCCAGCCTTGTGCTGGAGGATGAAAGCGATGTGCTCTCCTGCGGCATCGGCATCCGGGTGGCACCGCCGGGCAAGGTGATCAAAAATCTGGAAGCGCTTTCCGGCGGCGAGCAGGCGCTGGTGGCCATCAGCATCTACTTTGCCATTCTGGCGGTCAACCCGGCCCCGTTCTGTATTCTGGACGAGATCGAAGCCGCTCTGGACGATGCCAATGTGGTGCGTTTTGCCCAGTACTTACGCCGGGTGAGCGACAAGACCCAGTTCATCGTGATCACCCACCGCCGCGGCACAATGGAAGCCGCGAATGTGCTTTACGGCGTTACCATGCAGGAGGACGGCGTGTCCAAGCTGCTCAAGCTTGATCTGGAACAGGTTGACGCAACGCTGGTTTCCTGATATATATTAAAGAAAAAGATAGGAGGGCACTATGGGGTTCTTCGGATTTGGCAAGAAAAACAAAGAAAAAGAACAGGAAAAAATGAAAACGGGTCTGGAAAAGACCCGCACCGGTTTCTGGGGCAATATCCTCAACACCCTCACAGGCAGCGTCATCGACGATGATATGTACGATGATCTGGAAGAGCAGCTCATCCTTGCGGATGTGGGCGGCGAGGTGGCCGTGCGTCTGGTGGACAAGCTGCGCGACCGTGTGCACGAAAAGGGCCTGAAGACCGGCGAAGAGGCGGCGGATGCCCTGCGCGACATCATTGCCGAGGAAATGACACCGGATGCCGAGATGGATCTTTCCGGCAAGCCGGCCGTCATTCTGGTCATTGGCGTGAACGGCGTGGGCAAGACCACCAGCATTGCAAAGCTGGCCGATCACTACACCCGCGAGGGCAAAAAGGTGATGCTGGCCGCAGGCGATACCTTCCGTGCTGCAGCCAGCGAACAGCTGGAGATCTGGGCCGACCGCGCCGGTGTGCCCATTGTGAGCGCAGGCGAGGGCGCAGACCCGGCGGCTGTCATTTTCGACACCGTAAAGTCTGCCACCGCACGCGGCTATGATATGGTCATTGCCGACACCGCAGGTCGTCTGCACAACAAGGCAAACCTGATGGCAGAGCTTTCCAAGATCAGCCGCAGCGTCAAGAAGGCCAGCCCGGAAGCCAGCCTTGAAACGCTGCTGGTGCTGGATGCCATCACCGGCCAGAACGCCATCAGTCAGGCCAAGGAATTCTGCAAGGCTGCAGATGCTACCGGCATCATCCTGACCAAGCTGGACGGCACCGCCAAGGGCGGCTGCGTGGTAGCGGTCAAGCAGCGTCTGGGCCTGCCGGTGCGCTTCATCGGCGTGGGCGAGGGCATCGACGACCTGCTGCCCTTTACCCCGGAGGGCTTTGTGGAAGAGCTGCTCCCGCGCCAGTGGAAGCACTAAAACAGAACCCTCTCACCGTTCCGTCCGCTTGCAGCGGCGCGGAGACGGAGCTCTCCCAAAGGGGCGAGCTTTGAAAGCGGAAGGAGTATCAAGATGAAAATTTGTGCAGCTACCGGCAACGCCGGAAAGCTCCGCGAACTGCGCCGCATTCTGGAAGCGCAGGGCCACGAGGTGGTCAGCCAGAAGCAGCTGGGCATCACCATCGAGCCGGAGGAAACCGGCACCACCTTTGCCGAGAACGCCCTCATCAAGGCTGAAACCATCTGCAAGGCATGCGGTCTGCCCACCATCGCCGATGACTCCGGCCTGTGCGTGGATGCGCTGGGCGGTGCGCCCGGCGTGTACAGCGCCCGCTACTGCGGCCGCCACGGCGACGACGAAGCCAACAACGACAAGCTTCTGGATGTCATGCAGGCTGTGCCTGCCGGGCAGCGGGGTGCAAAGTTCGTGTCCGCGGTGTGCTTCATCCTGCCGGATGGGCGGCATCTGACCTGCATGGGCGAGTGCCCGGGCAGCATCGCCTTTGAACGGCTGTGCGGGGACTACGGCTTTGGCTACGACCCGCTGTTCATCCCCGCCGACTGCGGCGTGGGAAAGCACGATAAGCGCCCCAACACCGAGGGCCGCAGCTACGCCCAGCTGACCCCGGATGAAAAGGACGCCATCAGCCACCGCGGCAATGCGCTGGCAGTGCTGGAACAGCAGCTGCCGGGGTTTTTGAGTGCAGCCAAGGAAGAAGGCGTCATCGCACAGGTGTCTGGAAAAGTGGAGATCAGGCTGAAATGATTGTAAACCTGAAACGGGCTCGCCCTCTCCGCCTCACGTTGTTCGGCACCTCTCCCAAAGGGAGAGGCCTTGGCAAAACCACAAACTTTATCTCCTCGCCAGAGGCTCTCCCTTTGGGAGAGCTGGCGCGAAAGCGCCTGAGAGGGCGAGGACGCTGGCAGATACGCCCCATCCTGTGAAAAAGTAAAATTGAAAAATCCGCAGATTTTTCAATTTTACAAAAAATCATAGAAATTCCGCTGATATTGTCAGAGCGCAAGTGGAGACAATTCTAAATCGTTTCTTTATCGAAATATCAACCTCAAAATAAAGGAGAAAAAACTATGCTGACAAGCAAACAGCGCGCCATTCTGCGCGGCAAGGCAAACACCATGGACCCCGTTTTCATCGTGGGTAAGGGCGAGATCGACGAGACCATGATCCAGGGCGTGAAGGACTGTCTGGATGCCCGTGAGCTCATCAAGCTCAAGGTGCTGGAAAACAGCATGTACAATGCCCGTGAAGCTTCGGTCAAGCTGGCTGAGGCCACCGGTGCCGACTGCGTACAGGTGATCGGCTCCAAGTTCGTGCTGTACCTGCAGAAGAAAAAGGACAGCGCCTACGCTGATCTGCTGAAGTAAAAATGAAAGTTCTTCTCTACGGCGGTACATTTGACCCGCCCCATAACGGCCACCTGAACAATCTGCGCGCTGCCGCTGCCCGCGTGCAGCCGGATAAGGTGGTGGTGATGCCTGCCGGGCTTTCGCCCTTCAAGCAGAAGACCTCTGCGCCGGGCGCACTGCGGCTGGAAATGTGCAGCTGCTTCCATGCACTGGAAGAGGATGCGGACACGATCCCGCAGCTGGAAGTCAGCGGCTGGGAGATCGAGCAGGCCGCTGCCGGAAACCGCAACTATACGGTGCTCACGGTGGAAAAACTGGCCCGGGAAAATCCCGGTGCACAGCTGTACCTTGCCATTGGCAGCGATATGCTGCTGAGCTTTGACGGCTGGCACCGCTGGCAGGATATCCTGCGCCTTGCCCATCTGGTGGTCACCAGCCGCCATGTGGGCGACGACCCCGAGCTGCACGCAAAGGCTCTCCGGCTGGACCCCACCGGGGCACGCATCCTGTTTGCACCGGTACAGGCGCTGCCCATGGCCAGCAGCGACATCCGTACCCGTCTGGCTGCAGGCGAAGGGTGTGAAGCTGAGCTGCCGGAGGCGGTGCGGGCGGTTATCCGCCGGGAGAAACTCTACAAAAAGGAAGTATCAGCCAATGAACCTCAAACAGGCAAAGGAGCTTGTGCGCGGCCGCTTGAGCGATAAGCGCTATGAGCATACCTTGAATGTGAAAAAAACGGCCGTCAAGCTGGCAAAGATCTACGGTGAGGACGAGGAGCGGGCCGCGTTGGCAGCCCTGCTGCACGACTCGGCCAAGGAGATCAGCAAGGATGAGATGCGCGAGATCCTGCGCGCTTACCCCCAGTATGCAGAGGGCGGCGAAGAGCGCCCGGCCCCGGTGTGGCACGGCGTGTGCGCCGCCATTCTGGCCCGCACCCAGTGGGGTGTGACCGACGAAGCGGTGCTTAGCGCTATTGCCTGCCACACGGCGGGCAAACCCGGCATGACCCGGCTTGACAAAATTTTGTATCTGGCCGATATGACCAGCGCGGAGCGGGACTGGCCCGGAGTGGAAAAGCTGCGCAAGCTGGAAAAAAAGAATCTGGATGCCGCCATGCTGGCCGCGCTGAAGCAGACCAACGATTTCGTGCTCTCGCAGGGAAAACCTCTGGACCCGATGTCCAAGGCGGCCTATGAGGATATCCTGGCCCGCAGCGGGAAGAATGAACGGTGAGAGCACAGCTGCTCTGAAACAAGCGGAAACAGAAAACGGATTGCAGATTTCGTCGGATAATGCTATACTTAAGGGCATGACAGGTCTGCAGGAACATTTTTTTGCAGGACCGCGAAAATCTGGAGGATACAAAAAAGCATGAGCCAGACGCCACGCCATATCAATACTTCGCGTTCTCTGAACCGGCCGGATCCGGCAGCAGCCGCACCGCGCCACGCTGCGTCCAGCACGGATGCAAAGCAGAGCACAGGCGGTGCACACAATGAGCCGCCGCGCCGCCCGGCACAGGGAGCAGGGCAGGAGCCGCCGCGCCGCCGCAAAAAGAAAAAGAAAATGCCCCTCTGGCTGCCTTTTGCAGTGGTCATGGCCATCATCGCGGTGATCTCCGGTGTGGTGGTGTACGGAGTCAGCCTTGTAAACAAGGTGGAGGACAGCATCCGCCCGGACGACAGCACCCCTACCATTGAGGAAGAGGTCAAGACAGCCGAGGAATACAAGGGCGATGTGGTGAACATTCTGGTCTGCGGCATCGACTATGAAGAGGGACGCAGTTATTCCAACGACCCCACTTCCAATGATGGCATGACCGATATGATCCTGTACGTGCAGTTCGACATCAAGAACGGTGCACTGCGGATGCTGCAGATCCCCCGCAACAGCCTTGTCACCACCAAAAACAAAAAAATCACCCTGTCCAATGGCAAGACCTACGCCGCCACGAATTATCAGATCAACTCGGTGGCGATCTCCAATGGCGGCAGCATCGCCGCTCTGGCCGATGTCATCTACGATCAGTTCCGGCTGCCCATCGATTACTATGTGACGGTGGACATGCAGGCACTGGTGGATATGGTGGATAACTTTGGCGGCATTGAGGTGTATATCCCCCACGATATGTC
This sequence comes from Faecalibacterium sp. AM43-5AT, assembly GCF_003603345.1. Classification (NCBI taxonomy): domain Bacteria; kingdom Bacillati; phylum Bacillota; class Clostridia; order Eubacteriales; family Oscillospiraceae; genus Faecalibacterium; species Faecalibacterium sp. AM43-5AT. The sequence continues at coordinate 94,862 of NZ_QVGZ01000002.1, read as the reverse complement.
CTACGGCGGCAGCAAACTGCTCAAGGGCTACCGCAATCTGAACGGTGCATCGGCAGAGTTCTTTGTGCGCTGCCGCCACGGCGACGGCTACGCCAATTCCGATATCGACCGCCTGAACATGCAGCGCTATTTCTATGCCGGCCTGTTCAAGCGTGCCCGCGCCATGGGTGTCACCGATATCCTGAACCAGCTGCCGCTGGTGTTCAAGAACTATATCAAGACGGATATGGACATTTCCACCATTGCAAAGCTGGTGGTGTCTTTCCTCAAGCTCGACAGCTCCAACATCATTCTGGCGCAGACACCGGTGTTCATGGGCGTGCCCAACGTGGGCAAGACCGACACCTTTGCCGGTTACTCCTGCGTGGTGCCGGATGCGGGTTCCATTGCAAACCTGCTCAACCAGTATTTCTGCACCTACACCGGCCCCATTGATGTGAGCGAAATGAACCTTGTCACCGACGAGTGGCCCCACGGCAGTGCATCCACCGATGCCAACGTGCAGTATATGGGCCGCATCGATAAGGAGTCGGACGATGCCATCCTGAGCGGCGATACAGACCTTGATGGCGCTGTTACCACCGACGGTCAGGCCGCAGGCTCCGCAAACTGAAACTGACAGAAAGGAAAAACATATGGAGAACTTCAACGACAGCAAGGCGCTTGCCATTGAGATCGCAAAGATCCTGGATAAGAAAAAGGCCCACGATGTGCGCGTGCTCAAGGTGGAAAGCCTGACCGTGCTCACCGATTACTTTGTCATTGCCTCCGGCACTTCCACCACGCAGGTGGCATCTCTGGCCGACGAGGTGGAGTACGAGCTTTCCCAGAAGGGTCTGGAGCCCTACAGCACGGAGGGCTACGATTCCAAGAACTGGGTGCTGCTGGATTATTCCAACGTCATCGTGCACGTATTCGTGCCCAACACCCGCACCTACTACGATCTGGAGCACCTGTGGGCCGACGGCGAACCCATTGATATCTCCGAGTACCTTACCCCGGATAGCACTGTCGAATAAGGCAGAACGGCCCTGCCTTTTGCGGCAGGCAGCCTGTAGCATAAATCATTCCAATTACGGTATATGCAAAAGTAAAGTCTGGAGCTGATTACAAACATGAAGTACGATTACAAGGCTGTTGAAGCCAAGTGGCAGAAGGTGTGGGAGGACGAAAAGACCTTCCATGTCGAGATCGACCACAAAAAACCCAAGTTCTATGCACTGGTCGAGTTCCCGTATCCGTCGGGTGCCGGCCTGCATGTAGGCCATCCCCGCAGCTACACCGCGCTGGACGTGGTCAGCCGCAAGCGCCGTCAGAACGGCTACAATGTGCTGTATCCCATGGGCTGGGACGCTTTTGGCCTGCCCACTGAGAACTTTGCCATGAAGAACCACATCCACCCGGCCATTGTCACCAAGAACAATGTGGATCACTTCCGCAGCCAGCTGAAGGCTCTGGGCTTCTCCTTTGACTGGGACCGCGAGATCAACACCACCGATCCGGAGTATTATAAGTGGACCCAGTGGATCTTCCTGCAGCTGTATAAGCATGGTCTGGCTTACAAGAAGGAGATGAACGTCAACTGGTGCACCGGCTGTAAGTGTGTGCTGGCCAACGAGGAAGTTGTCAACGGCGTGTGCGAGCGCTGCGGCAGCGAGGTCGTTCACCGCGTCAAGAGCCAGTGGATGCTCAAGATCACCGCTTATGCCGATAAGCTGATCGATGGTCTGGACGGTCTGGATTACATTGAGCGCGTTGCCACCCAGCAGAAGAACTGGATTGGCCGCAGCCACGGCGCAGAGGTCAACTTCGGCACCACCGCAGGCGATACCCTGACCGTGTACACCACCCGCTGTGACACCCTGTTTGGTGCCACCTACATGGTCGTCTCCCCGGAGCATGCCGTGGTCAAGGAATGGCTGGACAAGGGCATCCTCAAGAATGCCGATGCCGTCAAGGCCTATCAGGCCGAGGCAGCCCGCAAAAGCGACTTTGAGCGCAGCGAGCTGAACAAGGAAAAGACCGGTGTCAAGCTGGAAGGCGTCATGGGCATCAACCCGGTCAACGATACCGAAATCCCCATTTTCATCTCCGACTACGTTCTGTCCACCTACGGCACCGGTGCCATCATGGCTGTGCCCGCCCACGATACCCGCGACTGGGAGTTTGCCAAGAAGTTCGGCCTGCCCATCATCGAGGTGGTCAAGGGCAATACCCCGTCCAATCTGGACGAAGCCGCCTTCACCGATGTGGCCACCGGCACGCTGGTCAACTCCGGCTTCCTGAACGGCCTGTCCGTCACCGATGCAAAGAAAAAGATGATCGACTGGCTGGAGGCAAACGGCAAGGGCTGCGATAAGGTCAACTACAAGCTGCGCGACTGGGTGTTCAGCCGTCAGCGTTACTGGGGCGAGCCCATCCCCATGGTCAAGTGTGAAAAGTGCGGCTGGCAGCCTCTGCCCGAGAGCAGCCTACCTCTGACCCTGCCGGACATCACCGATTTTGAGCCGGGTCCGGACGGAGAATCTCCGCTGGCCCGCCACAAGGACTGGGTCAAGACTACCTGCCCCTGCTGCGGCGGCCCCGCTATCCGCGAGACTGACACCATGCCCCAGTGGGCCGGTTCTTCCTGGTACTTCCTGCGCTACATGGACCCCCACTGCAAGGATGCCATTGCTTCCAAGGAAGCTCTGGAATACTGGTCTCCGGTGGACTGGTACAACGGCGGCATGGAGCACACCACCCTGCATCTGCTGTACAGCCGTTTCTGGCATAAGTTCCTGTATGATATCGGCGCTGTGCCTTCTCCGGAACCCTACCAGAAGCGCACCGCTCACGGCATGATCCTGGGCCTGAACCCCCACAGCTTTGTCAACCTGCCCGCTGAGGAGCAGGAAAAGCTGCTGAAGGAGTACGGCAGCCAGAAGGCCGCTGAAAAGGCTCTGGAAGAAAAGTACGGCGAAATGGCACGCCACCCCATCGTGAAGATGTCCAAGTCTCTGGGCAACGTCATCAACCCGGACGAGGTGGTGGACCAGTACGGTGCCGACACCATGCGTCTGTACGAGATGTTCATGGGCGACTTTGAGCAGGCTGCACCGTGGCAGACCTCTGCCATCGCAGGCTGCAACCGCTTCCTGGACCGCGTGTGGGCACTGTCCGACAAGCTGGTGGAGGGCGAGGGCTATCGCCCGCAGGTCGAGACCCTGATGCACCAGACCATCAAGAAGGTGGGCGCTGACATCGAGACCCTGAAGATGAACACCGCCATTGCCCAGCTCATGACGCTGGTGAACGCCCTGTACGACAACGGCGGCGCGACCAAGGCCGAGCTGGAGACCGTTGTTCAGCTGCTGAACCCGTTTGCTCCCCACATGACCGAAGAGCTGTGGGAGAAGCTGGGCCACAGCCACGACGAGCAGCTGGCTTACTACCCCTGGCCCAAGTACGAAGAGGCCAAGTGCGTGGAAAGCACAGTGGAGATCGCTGTGCAGGTGAACGGCAAGGTGAAGGCCCGCCTGAAGGTGGCTGCCGACATTGACGCTGCTGCCGCCATTGCTGCCGCCAAGGCTGACCCCGCTGTTGCTGCCGCTCTGGAAGGCAAGCAGCTGGTCAAGGAGATCTACGTCAAGGGCCGTCTGGTCAATCTGGCTGTCAAGGGCTAAACCAACCGATACCCTGCCGAAAGGCTGGATATACAACTACCCGCAGAGGCGGACTGGCGCATAAAACACCCGGGAACGTTTATTCAAAATCTTTTCAAAGATTTTGCGCAAAAAACTTTCAAAAAAAGGTTGACGAACCGGAGAAAATGCGCTATACTGTCTACTGTTAGTTACCATGTAACAACGAAATTCCTGCCTCACGGTCCAAGGGAGGGAATAAGATGTCGGAAATTCGTGTTAAAGAGGGCGAGTCGCTGGAAAGCGCACTGCGTCGCTTCAAGCGCAGCACCGCTCGCAGCGGTGTGCTCGCAGAGGTCCGTAAGCGCGAGGCTTACGAGAAGCCGTCTGTCAAGCGCAAGAAGAAGTCCGAAGCAGCCCGCAAGCGCAAGTTCAAGTAATTGATCACTTGAAGTCGCTGTTGCTTTAGATTTCATACGCGTTGCTAACGCCGATGTAGGGGAGCCTGTATTGCAGGCTCCCCTATTTTCATTGCAGGGAGAAATACTATGCTCATCACCCCCGAATACGTTTTCAAGGATGTCACCCACATCACGCCGGAATGGCTGGCGGAAAAAGGCATCACTGCGCTGGTGCTGGATATCGATAACACCCTCACCGCCGACCGCAGTCAGGAGCTGCCGGAAGAAGTGGCCGTGTGGCTGGGCACTATGCGCAAGGCAGGTGTCAGGCTCACCATCGTATCCAACGGTGCGGAAAAGCGGGTGCGGCCCTTTGCCCAGAAGCTGGGCCTTGCGTACCTGTACCGTTCCGCAAAGCCGCTGCCCTTTGCTCTGATGGCGGCGCAGCACCGCATGGGCGTGAAGCGTCGTCAGATGGCGATGGTGGGCGACCAGCTCTATGCCGACCGCATGGCGGCAGCGCTGTACGGCATTCCGGGCCTGATGGTGGTGCCCCGCGGCCCGGACCTCGGTGCGCAGGTCATTCTCAAGCGTAAGTGGGAGAAAAAACACTGGCAGAAATACTATGACCGGGGAGGCAAGACCCTGTGAGCGATTGGAAGATCCGGTTCGGCACCGCAGGCACCAGCGACAGCTTTGCCGCCCAAGGCTACAAAAGCAGCTTGGATGTGCCGGAGTACACCGCAAAGATGGGACTGAACGCCTTCGAGTACCAGTGCGGGCGCGGCGTGCGTCTGGGGCTGGACAAGGCTGCAAAAATGGCCGCACTGGCCGGGCCAAAGGATATCCTGTTCAGCGTGCATGCACCGTATTATATCAGTATGTCCAGTCTGGAAGAGGAAAAGCGGCTCAACAGCATCCAGTATCTGCTGCAAAGTGCGGCGGTGTGCAAAGCGCTGGGCGGCAGACGCATCATCTTCCACTCCGGCAGCTGCGGCAAGCAGAGCCGGGAAGCGGCCCTTGAAAAAGCGCTGGATACCATGCGCCGTGCCGTGAAAGCGCTGGACGAAGCAGGCTTTGCCGATATGACTCTCTGCCCGGAAACCATGGGTAAGATCGGCCAGCTGGGCACACTGGACGAGGTGCTGGCGCTGTGCAGCGTGGATAAGCGCATTACGCCCTGCATCGACTTCGGCCACCTGAATGCCCGCACTCTGGGCGGCATCCGCTCGAAAGAGGACTACGCTGCCATCCTTGACCGCATGGCAGAAAAGCTGGGGGACCAACGGGCAGAACGGTTCCATGTGCATTTTTCCCGCATCGAGTATTCGGCGGGCGGCGAAAAGCGCCATTGGACCTTTGCCGAGACCCAGTTCGGCCCGGAGCCGCAGCCGCTGATGGAACTGCTGGCTGAGCGGAAGCTGCAGCCGGTCATCATCTGCGAGAGCGCAGGCACGCAGGCTGAGGATGCCGGGGCTATGCAGCAGATGTACCATGCAGCGTGCAAAACGTAAAAAATTTTGTGTTTTTATCGTCTTTTTTGCCGAAACCCCTTGCCAAATGCAAACGGATTGGGTAAAATAAATAGAGATATGCGTTAAGCATTTGAGATTAAACTAATGGAGGAATTCCTATGATTTCTGCAGGCGAGTTTCGCAATGGCGTGACCTTTGAGCAGGACGGCCAGGTTCTTCAGGTCGTTGAGTTCCAGCACGTGAAGCCCGGCAAGGGCGCTGCCTTTGTCCGTACCAAGACCAAGAACGTGATTACCGGCTCTGTGGTTGAGACCAGCTACAACCCGACCGCAAAGTTCCCGCAGGCTTTCATCGAGCGCAAGGACGTGACCTATAGCTACGAGGATGGCGATCTGTACCACTTCATGGACAACGAGACCTACGATGACATCCCCGTCAACGCAGCCGATGTGCCCGATAACTTCAAGTTCTGCAAGGAGAACGAGCTGTGCAAGCTGCTGAGCTACAAGGGCAAGGTGTTCAGCGTCGAGATCCCCAACTTCATCGAGCTGGAAGTTACCCAGACCGAGCCGGGTGTCAAGGGCAACACTGCCACCAACACCCTGAAGCCCGCTACCGTCGAGACCGGTGCTGAGATTCGTGTGCCTCTGTTCATCAACGAGGGCGACCACATCCGCATCGATACCCGCACCGGCGAGTATATGGAGCGCGTCTGATCCCTTTAACGCCAAACCGGGCTGCGGGCAACCGTCTGCCCGGTTTTTTAAAACTCCGATTTTTCTCATTTTAAGGAGGGCATTCGTATGGAACTGAACAAAAAGGCAGCTTATCTGCAGGGTCTGGTCGATGGTCTGGGCATTGATGATACCACCAAAGAGGGCAAGATCATCAAGGCCATGAGCGCACTGCTGGGTGAAATGGCTGAGGTCATCGAGAGTGTGGACGAAGATCTTTCCCGTGCCTACGACCAGATCAACGACCTGAGCGATGAGCTGGAAGATCTGGAAGCAGATCTGTACGAGGAGGACGAAGACGGCGAAAGCGAGGACGCTGAGGATGAGGACACCGATGGCGACGACGATGCCAAGGATGATGACATCGCCAGCGAGCCGTTCTATGAAGTGGCCTGCCCCAACTGCGGCGAGACCGTTTACGTCAGCGAGGATGATCTGGATGCAGGCGAAGCCAACTGTGCGCACTGCGGCGTGACCTTTGAGGTCGCTCTGGAAGGGGACGGCGAAGAGGATGCCGAGGATGGCCCCGTGCAGTACGAAGTGACCTGCCCGGACTGTGGCACCACCGCTGTGTTTGAGGAAGACGAACTGCTGGACGGCGCACCCAAGTGCCCGAACTGCGGCAAACCCCTCGACTTTGAAGTGACCGAAGAGTAAACAAAAAAGACCGCTGCACTCCGGTGCAGCGGTCTTTTTTGTTTACTGTGCGTTTGCCTTCTGCAGCCAGATGCTGCCGATGTCCAAAGCGTTGTACAGGCCGATCTTGGTGGTCTGACGCATCACGCGCTCCTGCGGAGCCTTGGCGGTGTCGGTAGAGAGCAGCATCAGGTGGACCTTGTCTGCAACCTGCTGGTCGCCCACAGGCTTGGTGGTCATGATCTGCAGATAGAGCACATATGGGTCGGTCATATTGCCGTAGTACAGCTCATTGTCCTTGCGGACGAGGGGCTTGCCTTTATAAGTCAGTTTTGGAGTAAATGCCATCGTGAAAGCCTCCCTATCAATAGTAGTTCAGTTCAGTATAACACATCTATGGTACAGGATGCAAGCTTTTGACCCGATAGAAGGCGGGCTTTTTGCACACAATGGCATGCCTGCGTGCAAAAGAATCTGCAATTTTAGGCACTCTGGCAGAAAACGGGTCTTGCCGGAATGCACAGATATGGTATACTAAGAACGAGAAAGCCCGCAGCATAGCCCGGGCAGAAAAGTGAGGGAGACAGCATGGCAGACTATCAGGAATACCGGCGGCGCGTGCTGCGCAAACGCTGGCGCAGGCGGTTCATGGCGGCAGCTCTGCTGCTGCTGCTTTTGCTGGTGGGAGCCATCGGGATGTTGTGGAAGAGCCTGCACCGGGAACAGCGGCCCTCCGGCGTTGGGCAGAACACCATCCTGCAGGAGGTAACACAGGATAATACTTGGAACACGGCCTCCTACGCGGTGGCGCGGCAGCTCACGGTGCAGACGCTTGCAGACAGCGCGGCCACTGCGCTGGATTTCCGTATGGCGGCGCTGCCAAAGAGCAGCACGGCTGTGGGCAAGGAATGGTTCAATGACGTGAGCTTTGTGGGCGACAGCCTGACGCAGGGCATGCAGCTGTACGAAGAAGGAATGCAGAACGCCATGTTCTGTGCGTACAAGGGTGTTGGGCCGAACGTGATCGTCAACGGCACCACCTGCAAGCGCGCCGACGGCGTGGCTGAGGTGCCGCTGGAAGCGTTGACCGCCCAGCAGCCCAGAGCTATTTATGTTCTGTTGGGCACCAACGTGCTAGGCCGCGATACCGATTATAGCAGCTTTCTGACCTATTACCGGCTGATGCTGGACATGCTGAGCCAGACACTGCCAAATGCAAAGATCTATGTGCAGTCCATCACGCCGGTGCGGCCGGAAGTATGCCAGAAGTCCGGCCATGAGGGCTTGAACCGCGACCGCCTGTGCCAGATCAACAATGAGCTGGCAGCCATTGCGCTGGAAAAGAACTGCTATTTTCTCAACCTGTGGGAAGTGCTGGCAGATGAAAACGGCGACCTGATCGAAAGCTACGCCCAGCCGGACGGCTACCATCTGAGACCCGCCGGGTATGCCGCATGGACGGATTATCTGTGCAACCACACAGAAGGATAAAAAATAAGAGGTTCGTTCACTGAGCGAACCTCTTATTTTTTACTTGAAACTTAGAACAGGCCGGTGATCTTGCCGTCGGCATCCACATCGATGCCAACAGCGGCGGGCTTTTTGGGCAGGCCTGGCATGGTCATGATATTACCGCAGATGACCACCACAAAGCCTGCACCGGCAGCAAGGCGCACCTCGCGCACCTCCATGGTAAAGCCGGTGGGGGCACCGGTGAGCTTGGCATTGTCGCTGAAGCTGTACTGGGTTTTGGCGATGCACACGGGCAGGTTCCCGTAACCCATCTCAGTCAGCTCGGCCAGTGTCTTGCTGGCGGCGGCGCTGTAGTTCACACCGTCGGCCCGGTAAATTTTGGTGGCGATGGCGTTGATCTTGTCCTTCAGGGGCATTTCCAGCGGGTAGGTGTACTGGATGGGACGATCCTCCAGCACCTCCAGCACCTTCTCGGCCAGAGCTTTGCCGCCCTCGCCGCCCTTGGCGAATACCTCGCTCAGCACGCAGGGAACACCCTGCTCGGCGCACACCTGCTCCACATAGGCCTGCTCTTCGGCGGTATCGGTGGGGAAGGCATTGATGGCGACCACCACCGGCAGGCCGAAGCCATTTTTCAGGTTGTCGATGTGGCGGATGAGGTTGGATGCACCGGCCTTGACGGCTTCGAGGTTGGGCTGGCTCAGGTCGGCCTTTGCCACGCCGCCGTGGCTCTTGAGGGCACGCACAGTGGCCACCAGCACGCAGGCAGAGGGAGCGATACCGGCGTAGCGGCACTTGATATCCAAAAACTTCTCTGCGCCCAGATCGGCACCAAAGCCTGCTTCAGTGATGGTGTAGTTGGCCAGAGAAAGGCTCAGCTTGGTAGCCAGCACGCTGTTGCAGCCGTGGGCGATGTTGGCAAAGGGACCGCCGTGGATGATGGCGGGGTTGTTTTCCAGCGTCTGCACAAGGTTCGGGTCCAGCGCGTCCTTCAGCAGGGCGGTCATGGCACCGGCAGCACCGATCTCACCGGCAGTGACGGGCTTGCCGTCGTAGGTGTAGGCGCATACGATCTTGGAAAGACGCTCCTTCAGATCGGAAATGCTGGTGGCAAGGCAGAAAATTGCCATCACCTCGCTGGCAACGGTGATATCAAAGCCGTCCTCGCGGGGGGTGCCGTTCACCTTGCCGCCCAGACCGTCCACGATGAACCGCAGCTGGCGGTCGTTCATGTCCATGCAGCGCTTCCATGTGATGCGGCGGGGGTCGATGTTCAGCGGGTTGCCCTGCTGGATGCTGTTATCGATCATGGCAGCCAGCAGGTTGTTGGCTGTGCCGATGGCGTGCAGGTCGCCGGTAAAGTGCAGGTTGATATCCTCCATGGGCACCACCTGTGCGTAGCCGCCGCCGGCTGCGCCGCCCTTGATGCCGAACACGGGGCCGAGGGACGGCTCACGCAGGCAGAGCATGGTCTTTTTGCCCAGAGCGTTCATGGCATCGGCCAGACCCACGCTGGTGGTGGTCTTGCCCTCGCCCGCCGGGGTGGGGCTGATGGCAGTGACAAGGATCAGCTTGCCCTGCTTTTTGGCATCGTGGATCAGGCGGTGATCGATCTTGGCCTTGTAGCGGCCATAGGGGATCACGTGCTCATCGGAAAGGCCCAGCTGGGCGGCGATCTCGGTGATGGGTCTCATTTTGGCTTCCTGTGCGATCTCGATATCGGTTTTCATCAGACATCCTCCTTGACAAACCCTCTCAGTCTGTTCACTTCGTTCACAGCCAGATCCCCCGAAGGGGGAGCTTTTCACAGCGGAAATCTCGCCCGGCGGGAGAAATGGAGTTGCGCAGCGATGACGGAAAGGAATGAAAAAAAGGGCAGCTTTGCGCAGCAATTGCGCAAGGCTGCCCAGACGGTCGGCATTGACTCTCCCGCCATCCCTGCACTGTGGTGCTCCACAAGGTTCCGTCAGCAGAGATACGGTCTCTATGCAGTAAAGATAGCACAATGCCGGGGTGTTTGTCAAGGAAAAACAGCGTCAAATATTTTGCGTTCTACAGCCTGTTGTGGTATACTTATCATGGTTTACTATGAAAATTTAGAAAGCAGGAATCCCTTTTATGCTGCAAAACCCTGAATTGCATTATCTGGATAACGCCGCCACCACGATGGTTGCTCCCGAGGTGGCGGATGTAATCGACAAGGCCATGCGGGAACACTGGGCAAACCCGTCCAGCCTGTACGGCCCCGGTGCCCGCAGCGAGGAAGCGCTGAACGCCGCCCGTGCCGCTGTGGCCCGCACACTGGGCTGCAAATCAAAGGAGTTGTACTTTACCTCCTGCGGCAGTGAGAGCAACAATCTGGCTCTGCTGGGCGCGGTGCGCACCCGCACTTTCGGCAAGGGCATCGTGGTGTCCGGCTTTGAGCACCCCAGCGTCCAGCGCCCGCTGGAAGAGCTGGCGAAGCAGGGCTACAACGTCACGGTGGTCAAGCCCCGCCCGGACGGCACATTGGATATCAACGAAATGCTGGAGCATGTGGACAAGAACACCATCCTCGTGGCCTGCATGATGGTGAACAACGAGGTGGGCACCCGCAACGATGTGGAACGCCTTGCCGCCGAGGTCAAGCGCCGCAACAGCCGCACCATCGTCCATGTGGATGCGGTGCAGGCATGGATGCGTGTGCCCATCAAGCTGGACAACATCGACACCCTGTCGGTGAGCGGCCACAAGATCCACGCTCCCAAGGGCATTGGCGCGCTGTATCTTTCTGACCGTCTGGTGCAGGCGTTCCGGCCACCGTACCTCGGCGGTGAGCAGGAGCGCGGCCTGCGCCCGGGCACCGAAAACCTGCCCTACGCCATGGGTCTTGCCGCAGCCGCCACCCGTCTTGCCAAGACCATGAAGAGCCGTGACACCGCTATGAAGGCCCTGAACCAGCGTCTGCGGGACGGCCTGAAAGCTTTCCCGGAGGTAGAGCTCAACAGCCCGGAGAACGCGGTGCCCGAGGTGCTGAACTTCAGCGAGAACTGCATCAAGAGCGAGACCATGCTGGCATGGCTGGCCGAAGCACAGGTGTATGTTTCCTCGGCAAGTGCCTGCGGCCGCGGCCAGCCCAGCCATACGCTGGCAGCCATGGGCAAAGACCCGCTTGCCATCGACACGGCCATCCGCGTGTCCTTCTGCGGCGACAACACCCCGGAGGATGTGGATGCTTTCCTCAACCGCTTTGAGGACGGTATGAAGCATCTGCAGAAGATCAGAAAGTGAAAAAAACAAATCCTACGATCAGGAGATACAACATTTATGCATGAAATCATTATGGGCTATCAGGGTGAAATGTCCCTGAAAGGCCTCAACCGCAACCAGTTTGAGTCGGCGATGATGAAAATTCTGCGCTACCGGCTCAAGACCGTGGGCAAGTTCAAGGTCTACTGCACCCAGTCCACCTTTTACATGGAGCCTGAGGAAGAGGACGTGGATATGGACCTCGCCTTTGACCGGGTGAGCAAGGTGTTCGGCCTTGCGGCGCTCAGCCGCGCCGTGGTCTGCGACAAGGACTTTGACACCATCTGCCAGACCGCTGAGGATTACCTCGGTGCCAGTCTGCACGGCATCCGCACCTTCAAGGTGGAAGCCCGCCGCTCCGACAAGACCTACCCCATGACCAGCCCTGAATTGATGCGGGAGCTGGGTGCCTATCTGCTGGGCAAACACAACTACCTCAAGGTGGATGTGCATAACCCGGATTTCAAGGTGATCGTAGAAATTCGTGATTACGGCGCGTATATTCACGGCCCGAAAATACCCGGTGAGGGCGGTCTGCCCGTGGGCACCAGCGGCCGTGCATTGAACATGCTGTCTGGCGGCATCGACAGTCCCGTGGCAGCTTACCGCATGGCAAAGCGCGGTCTGGCACTGGACCACATCCACTTTGCGTCTCCGCCGTACACTTCGGAGCGCGCAAAGCTCAAGGTAAAAGCTCTGGCGCAGCTCACCAGCATCTATACGGGCAGCTCCAATCTGTTCGTCGTGCCCTACACAAAGCCGCAGGAGTACATCCGGGATAATGCTCCAGATGTGCTGTTCACGGTGCTGATGCGCCGCAGCATGATGCGCATTGCCAACGTTATTGCCAAGAAGCAGGGCTGCGAAGCCCTTGTTACCGGCGAGAGTCTGGCTCAGGTAGCCAGCCAGACCGTCAAGGCCCTGCAGTGCACTGACGCTGCGCAGGATCTGCCCATCCTGCGCCCGCTCATCGGCATGGACAAGACCGAGATCGTGGAGACGGCACGCCACATCAACACCTTTGAGACCAGCATCCTGCCCTACGAGGACTGCTGCACCATCTTCACCCCGCCGCACCCGAAGATCCGCCCGGAGCTGGCCGAAATTCTGGAAGCCGAAGCCGCCATGCCCGGCCTTGCCGCGCTGGAAGCCGAAGCAGCAGAGAGCGCCGAGCGCATCCGCATCCGTATCACCGATCAGGTCGAATTTGAGGGGTAAGTCAGCCATGACAGCAGAGATCATCAGTGTGGGCACCGAGCTGCTGCTCGGCAACATTTTGAACACTAACGCCCAGTACCTCAGCCGGGAACTGGCGGCTCTGGGCATCACCGTCCAGCGCGAGAGCACCATTGGCGACAACCACGGCCGTTTGGCGGATTTCGTCAACGAAGCAAAGCAGCGGTGCGATCTGCTGGTGTTCACCGGAGGCCTTGGCCCCACCGCAGACGACCTGACCAAGGAGACGGTTGCTGGATGTTACGGTGATACGCTGGCTTTTGACCCGGAAGAATGGCAGAAGATCGTGGATTTCTTCACTCGCACTGGGCGCAAGACTACCCCCAACAACCGCAAGCAGGCCATGGTGCCGGTGAACGGCCACAAGATCATCAATAACCACGGCACTGCCCCCGGGGCATGGTTCGAGCAGGATGGCCATTGCGCCGTGCTGATGCCCGGCGTGCCTCACGAAATGAAAGCCATGTGGGAGGAGAGCGTGCGCCCGCTGCTGCTGGCCCGCCAGAACTGCACCCTGCATTCTATCACGCTGCGGGTGCTGGGCGGCGAAAGCGATATCGAATACCGTGTGCGGCATCTGCTGGAAAACGCAAATCCCACCGCCGCCATCTACTGCAAGACCGGCGAGTGCGAGATCCGCATTACTGCCCGGGCAGAAACCGACAGTTCAGCCGAAAAAATGTGCCGCGCATACGCCACAAAGTTCTATGATCTGCTGGGTGATGCGGTGTATGATGAGGATGTGACCGGTCTGGAAGAGACTCTGGTGCACACCCTGAAGAAAAAGGGACTCACCATTGCCACGGCAGAAAGCTGCACAGGCGGCATGATCGCCCAGCGGCTGACCAATGTGTCCGGTGCAAGTGAGGTGTTCGGCTTCGGCTTTGTTACCTACTGGGAGCAGGCCAAGGCAAAGATGATCGGCGTAGACCCGGCGGCGATCGCAAAGTACAATGTGGTGTCCGCACCGGTGGCAGCACAGATGGCACTGGGTGCAGCCGAAGCTGCCGGGGCCGATATCGCTGTCAGCGTCACCGGTCTGGCAGGCCCCAACGGCGGCGATGCCGTCCGCCCGGTGGGCACGGTGTATCTGGGTGCGGCCTGCGGTGAGACTGTTTATGTGAAAAAGCTCTTCGTCTCCCGCCCCGACCGTGCGCTGGTGCGTGCCCGCGCGGCACAGGCGGCACTGGAACTGGCGCTGCGTCTGGCTCAGGGCAAAGTTCCTGCAGATACACAGGCACTGGCAAAAAGCGCCCGGCATGACGATGCGGCTCTGACGGCACTGGACAGCACCTTCCTCAAGGGTTAATACGAGCGGCCCCGGGCCGCGGGGGTGAAGCAGTTGATACACGAAGAAAAAACGCAGACCACCTGTGTGCTGCGGTTGTTTGGCGCACCGCTGTGGGCAGTACAACAGGCAGTGCAGCAGACAGGACTTGCTGCCCAGTGCCGCAGCCGCGGTGCAGAAACACTGGCTGCGCTGCAGACAGAAACGCCCGCGGCATTGAGCAAGGCGCGGAAAACGCTGGCAGACCGCTTTGCGGCAGAGCTGTACGGAGAAGGGGAGATGACCCTTGTTCATGCAGCGGTGCAGGCGCTGGAAACGCACCACAGGCTGCTGGTATGCTGTGATGCGGATGCAGGCACTCTGCTGGAAGCCCGGATGGAAACGGTGGCCGGTGCAGAAAAAGTGTTTGATTTTGGAGCCATGAGCTATGCCGACGCAAAGGTGCGGGAAAAGCTGAGCGCAAAGGTCTGCCGGGTCAAGGGCGGGCCGGTGCCGGCAAAGCTTACCCGTGTGCGGGCAGCGCAGCGCCTTGTGGGTGCAGACTTTGCAGCCGGGTGTCTGGAGCGCGCCGAGGACACGGTGCTGTTTCTGGGCAGCCGGAAAGGCTGCTGGGTGCGCACGGTGGCCAATGCAGATACGCCTGCTTTGTGGCTGCTGGATATGATCCGCCGGGCGGCTTCCGGCCTGCCGCAGGCGGCGGGAACGATCTGGCAGAAGTATGGCAGGGCCATCCCGGCAGATGCCCTGACGGCGCAGCGCCTGCCGGACAAGCCGGAGCCGGATGCACCGACAGCAGCGCCGCGCAAACGGCACAGGGTGCGGAATGCCCTGATTTTTCTGCTGATTCTGGCACTGGCCGCGTTTGCCGCTGCGTGGTATTACACCGGCGGCGACCTCGCCGCCCTGCCGCAGCAGCTGCAAAGCCTTGGGGCCGACAGCCTGCCGCATGCGGGGGCAAAGCTGATATAAAAAAGACCCCGGAGGGTGTGAAGCTTCCGGGATTTTTTTGTTTATAAAGGCGATTTTTAAGAGATGCAGCGTGCTGCTCCGAACCCATCCGTGAAAAAGAACCTCCGGAAAATCCGCAGATTTTTCGGAGGTTCAAATAAATGATAAATTTTCCGAATGGTTATGCCTTGTGGTCGCTCAGCCACCGCAGAGCCATATAGGCATAGGCCGCAGAACCCGTGTACAGCACACTGTCGTCAAAGCGTACCTTGGGGTGGTGCTGGCCGTAAACATAGCCCTCCTTGGCGTTGCCGGCAGAGAGGAACATGCCCACGGTGGGCACTTCGTGGCTGACAAAGGCAAAGTCCTCGCTGCCGCCGCCGGGCTTGCCGCCGGTGAGGATGGTCATATCCATGGCACCACGGCCCAGCAGTTCAGTCATATAGGTCAGGGCATTCTTGGCAAGAGGCGTATCCACCACCATGCAGGGGCAGTGGTCGCTGAACTCCACATCAGCAGTGCAGCGATAGGCTGCCGCCACGCCCTGCGCGATCTCGGTCATGCGCTGGTGGATCTGCTCGCTCACGGCACCTTCGGGGTCCACCGTGCGGATAGTGCCCCACATATCGGCAGAATCCGGGATGACGTTGGATGCCTTGCCAGCTTCAAACCGGCCCGTGGTGAACACGCCAAACTTGGCGGGGTCCAGCTCACGGCTGTTGATCTCCTGCAGGGCAATGTGGATGTGGGCCGCTGCGGTGATGGGGTCGATGCAGGCGTTGGGCATGGAGCCATGGCCGCCCTTGCCGTGTACGGTGATGTGGTACTGCTCACAGCTTGCCATGGTGATGCCGCCGCCCGGCACCAGCACGGTGCCCACGGGCAGGGGCATCCCGGCCAGAACATGGAACATGACCGCGGCATCCACCTTCGGGTTTTCCAGCAGGCCGTTTTTCAGCATGTCCAGCGAACCCTGAAAAATCTCCTCTGCAGGCTGGAATTCCAGCTTGATGGTGCCCTCGATCTCGTCCTCGTGTTCTTTGAGCAGCTTTGCCGCACCCAGCATCATGGCGGTGTGCATATCGTGACCGCAGCCGTGCATCTTGCCCGGCACCTCGGAAGCAAACTCTTCGCCGGATTCCTCCTGAATGGGCAAAGCATCCATGTCACCGCGCAGCAGGATGGTCTTGCCGGGGCGCTTGCCGCCCGCCAGCGCCAGCACGCCGCATTTGCCGCAGTCCTGCGGGGCATAGCCCATCTCAGTCAGGGCTTTTTTGACCAGCGCTTTTGTCTCGGGCAGGTCAAAGCCTACCTCCGGGTGGCGGTGCAGGGTGCGCCGCCATGTGCGCAGCTGGGTTTCCAGCTCCTTTGCGGATTCGAGCAGTTTTTCTGGTGTGATCATTCCAAAATCAACTCCCTCTATTTTATCAAAAACCTCCCAGACCCTGCCTTATGGCAGAGCCTGAGAGGTTTTTTACTTAGTTTTCGTTCGTCGATGTGCCTTCCGGGTGGTACTTGGCGCAGGTGCACTTTTTCCACTTCAGGCCGCTGCCGCAGGGGCAGGGGTCGTTGCGGCCAATTTTGATGACACGCACAGGCTGGCCGTGGGGTGCACCCTTGGCACCGGGTGCACCGTTGCCGGGCACAAAGCCTTCGCCGGTGGGCTTTGCCACCTGCTCACGCTTGGGGGCAGCACCGGCCTGACGGATCTCGATGGTCAGCAGCATCTTCACACTGGACTCACGGATGGAATCCACCATCTGGTCGAACATGTCAAAGCCCTCGATGCGGTACTCCACAACGGGGTCCTTCTGGCCGTAGCCGCGCAGCGCAATGCCCTGACGCAGCTGGTCCATGTTGTCGATGTGGTCCATCCACATGCGGTCCACGCACTTGAGCAGGCAGATGCGCTCCAGCTCACGCATGATGGGAGCACCGTAGCGCTGCTCCTTGTCGGCGAGGATCTTCATGCCGCGGTCATAGAGCTGGTCGGCAATGCCCTTGCGGGAGATATCGTCAAAGTCGGCCACGGTGTAGTGGAGGTCTTCCTCGGTGGTCAGCCAGCCCAGATAGTGGCGGCGCAGGGCACCAAAGTCCCAATCGTCCTTCACATCACCGGCCAGGAACTGGTCGCAGCTGGAATCGATGTTCTCGCGCAGCATCTTGTGCATTTCGGTGCTGATATCCTCGCCATCCAGCACCTTGCGGCGCTGACCATAGATGATCTCGCGCTGCTGGTTCATCACGTCGTCGTACTTCAGCACGTTCTTGCGGATCTCGAAGTTGCGGCCTTCCAGCTTTTTCTGGGCGCTTTCCAGCGTGTTGGTGATCATGCGGTTCTCGATGGGAGTGTCCTCATCGATCTTGAGGGTATCCATCAGGCTGGAGACGCGGTCACCGCCGAACAGGCGCATCAGGTCATCTTCCAGGCTCAGGTAGAAGCGGGAAGCACCCGGGTCGCCCTGACGGCCGGCACGGCCGCGCAGCTGGTTGTCGATGCGGCGGCTCTCGTGGCGTTCGGTGCCGATGATGAACAGGCCGCCTGCAGCGCGCACCTGCTCAGCTTCGGCATCGATCTGGGGCTTGCACTGGGCGTACAGCTCATCGAAGCGCTTGCGGGCAGCAAGGATGTTGGCATCCTCGGTATCGCCGTGGCCGTTGGCTTCGGTCAGCAGCATTTCCACTGCGGCCGGGTCGGCATCCTCGGGCTTTTCCGGGTTCAGCAGGTTTTCGCAGAAGTGTTCCTTGCGCATCTGGGCCTTGGCCATGAACTCGGCGTTGCCGCCCAGCATGATATCGGTACCACGGCCTGCCATGTTGGTGGCAATGGTAATGGCACCCTTTTTGCCGGCCTGCGCCACGATCTCGGCTTCACGCTCGTGGTTCTTTGCGTTCAGCACGTTGAAGTCGCGGGTGTATTTCTGCAGCATCTTGGCAAGGGTTTCGCTCTTTTCCACGCTGACCGTACCCACCAGCACGGGCTGGCCCTTCTGGTGGCATTCCAGCACCTGCTGGATAACGGCATTGTATTTGCCGTTGACCGTCTTGTAGATGGCATCCGGATAATCGATGCGCTGACGGGGGCGGTTGGTGGGCACCGTAACGATGTTCAGGCCGTAGATCTCGGTGAACTCGGTGGCTTCTGTCTTGGCGGTACCGGTCATACCGGACAGCTTTTTGTACATGCGGAAGTAGTTCTGGAAGGTGATGGTAGCCAGCGTTTTGCTCTCGGCGGCGATCTTCACGCCCTCCTTGGCTTCGATGGCCTGATGCAGGCCTTCGTTGTAGCGGCGGCCGATCATCAGACGGCCGGTGAACTCGTCCACGATGATGACCTGACCATCCTTGACCACGTAATCGATGTCCCGCTGCATCACGCCGTAAGCCTTGATGGCCTGATCGATGTGATGGGCAAGGGTCATGTTCTCGGCGGCGGCAAGGTTCTCGACCTTGAAGTAGGCTTCCGCTTTCTTGATGCCGCTGGCAGTCAGGGTACAGGTCTTGTGCTTTTCGTCCACGACGTAATCACCGTCGGTCTGCTCGTCGGTAGAAACCTTATCCTCCAGCTCTACCACCACGCTCTTGCGCAGGGTGCGCACAAAGCGGTCCACCTGTGTGTACAGGCTGGAGGAATCCTCGCCGCGGCCGGAAATGATCAGGGGCGTGCGGGCTTCATCGATCAGGATGGAGTCCACTTCATCGACGATGGCATAGGCGTGGCCGCGCTGCACCATGTTGGCCTTATAGGTCACCATGTTGTCGCGCAGGTAGTCGAAGCCGAACTCGTTGTTGGTACCGTAGGTGATGTCGGCAGCATAGGCGGCGCGGCGTGCATCGCCGTCCATGCCCTGTGCGATCAGGCCGACAGAAAGGCCCAGCCAGCGGTAGAGCTTGCCCATCCACTCGCTGTCGCGCTTGGCAAGGTAATCGTTGACGGTGACAACATGCACGCCCTCACCGGTGAGGGCATTCAGGTAGGCGGGCAGGGTAGCCACAAGAGTCTTGCCTTCACCGGTCTGCATCTCGGAAATATCACCGCGGTGCAGGGCAATGCCGCCGATGACCTGCACAGGGAAGTGCTTCATGCCCAGCACGCGCCATGCGGCTTCGCGGCAGACGGCAAAGGCATCGGGCAGGATATCATCGGTGGTCTTGCCGTCGGCCAGCTGCTGCTTGAACACAGCGGTCTGTGCCTGCAGGTCGGCATCCGGCATGGCGGCATATTTTTCTTCCAGAGCCAGCACCTGCTTGGCAATGGGGTTGATCTTTTTCAGCTCCCGGTCCGAGAAGCTGCCAAAGAGTTTTTCAACAAGGGACATTGGTAACACCTCATAGATCAAATTCGGGAAAATGCTTCCCGGAGATAGACATAAATACACACATATATGATACACCAAAGCGGCAGACGCGTCAAACCTGCAAGGTTATTTTAGCCGGCTTTTGAATGAATTTTCTGTAAATTTGCGCTGGAAAGGGGTTCATAAAAGGAAAAGATATGTGGTGGAGGCGAACAGCCTTGCCCTCTCCGTCTGCTCCCGCTGGTCGCATCCACCTCCCCCAAAGTGGGAGGCCTTGGCAATTCACGCAAAGTTTCCGGTTTCGCCAAAGGCTCCCCCTTTGGGGAGCTGGCGAGCGAATGCGAGACTGAGAGGGCGAGCCAGCTAAAACAAAAACCACCTCTGATTTTTGCAAATCAGAAGTGGTCAGATGTACATTATAAGGTTTCCAGCAGCTGCGGCAGCTGTGCCAGATCGTCGATGACATTCGGGCACACAGCCTCGAGCCGCGCGCGGGACTGGTGGCCGCCGGTGTAGAGCACGCATTTTGTGCCAAGGGCCTTTGCAACTTCGGCATCGTGCTGGGTGTCGCCCACCATCACGCAGGCAGCAGGGGCGATGCCGCTTTGTGCAAGCCACTGTTTGCCCACCTGCACTTTGCTTACGCCATAGATGTCTGCAAGGCCGAGCAACTCGGTAAAATAGCCCTGCAGGCCCCGTGCGGCTACCTGCTCGATCAGGTAGTCCCGGCGGGAGGCGGAAAGCACGCTCTGCCGCCAGCCCTGGCGCGAAAGTTCGGCCAGCGTTTCGGCAGCGTGTGCAGAGGGGGGACAGGCATCCACACCTGCGTTATAATGTTCCATAAAGCGCTCGGCCAGCTCTGCATAAGGGTGCTTTGCAAAGTCGAAACCGGCGCGGGTGTAGTATTCCTCAATGGGAAAACCGAAAATTTCCCGGTAAGCGGCAAGATCGTACCGCTGCGGATAACCGTGGGTCTCCAGCATCCAGTTGAGACAGCTGTGGGTGAAATCAACATCATCCATCAAAGTGCCGTTCCAGTCCCAGAAGATCATTCCGTTTGCCTGCATGGAAACCTCCTTGCGGTCATTAAGCTGCAAAAATTTTGCGCAGGGCCTTGCTGCTCTCGATGATCTTCACCAGCAGCACACCCAGAACGGTGCAGCTGATGAGCTCGCCGATACCTACGGAGATGCCGTTGGTGATGCAGGCCAGCCAGATGGGAGCGCTGGAGGTGGGGTCCGGGAACATGACGGCGATCTCAATGCCGATGATCACGGCATTGAACAGCACCGGCGGCAGGGAAGCCGCCATAGCCAGACCCTTGATGCGGATGTTCCGCAGCTTGTAGGTGACAAGGCAGGCCAGCAGGGTGGCAAGGGTGCCAAAGATGACATCCACGATGGTGGAGCCCAGCAGGTTTGCCAAAAAGCAGCCCAGTACCACACCGGCAATGTACTCGGCACCGAACACCGGCAGCAGGCAGAGCGCCTCAGCCACACGCACCTGTACCGCACCATAGGAGAGCGGCTGCAGAGCCATGCAGAGAACAACATAAATGGCTGCGACCACGCCGCAGCGCACCAGTTTACGGACAGAAGGATTCTGATTCATGATAATACTCCAGCGGGATGATTTTGACCGCACAGGGCCGCCAGCCCCTGTGGGTTTGGCCCGGCATGGTTCGAGACACGCCGGGGAGCCTAAAATCCTAAGTTGCTCTGAAAGGATGCCGCACAAAAAGCACAGCAAAAGGCAGTATAGCATAATTTTTGGCAGATTGCAACGAATTTTCGCAGAATCAGGTACAGATGCAGTTTTTGGTTTGGACCCTTCCGGTGAAAAAGAGGTTCCGAAAAGCCCGCAGGCTTTTCGGAACCTCAAAATAAAAATAGAATTACCGCTGAAATAGCCAGAGCGAAAGCGGAGGCTATTAAAATCGTGTGTTACCCTCTGGGGTGTCCGGTGTATACCAGAGCCACCGTGTCGGGGCCGGTGTTTGCGGAAACGACACCGCCCAGCTCAAACACCAGCAGCGGCGGTTTGCCAAAGGCCTTGCGGCAGGCCTTTTCCAGATCGGCGGTCTGCGGGATGTTGGTGTGGCCGATCATATAATCAAAGTTCTCCACGCCTTCGCTGCGCTGTTTGCACAGCTCCACCATGGCGGGCACCACCTTGTCATCGCCGCGTACCTTGGCCTCCACCTTGGTCTTGCCGTCGATCAGGGTGATGATGGGACGAATGCCCATCAGTTCGCCCATAACAGCAGCAGCGGCAGAGATGCGTCCGCTCTTTTTCATCTGCTTCAGGCTGTAGGGGCCCAGAACGATCTCCATGCAGTCCATCTGCTTTTCAAACTCCCGGATCACATGGCTGATCTCTGCGCCGTTCTTCAGCTTGCGGGCCATTTCGCACAGATACCAGCCGAACACCATGGAATAGGTGTGGGGGTCCAGCAGATGGATCTTCAAGTGGTGCTCCGGGCGCTCTTCCCGCAGCATCCCCTGTGCCATGAGGGCGTTATTGTAGGTGGAAGAGCCGGATTTGTTGATGGGTACATGAATGACATCCGTATAGCCCTCGTCCACGTACTGGCAGTATTTTTCGCAGAACTGGATGGGGGTGATGGCGGCAGTGGAGGGCACGCCCTTAGCGGCACGCATCTTATCGTAAAATTCGGTGTTGGTGCAGCTTTCACGCTCCACGTAGTCCACATCGTCCAGCAGGATGTGGAAGCTCATGATGTCGATGCCGTATTTTTCGGCCATCTCCTGCGGGATATCGCAGGAGGAATCGGTCAGGATCGCAATCTTGCTCATAATATCCCTCATTTCCATTCGTAGTCTCGTAAGTGTCCGTGGTCCAAAAGCTCCGGAAAGTCCCACTGGCGCAGCACTTCATACACGCCCACGGCCACGCTGTTGGAAAGGTTCAGGCTGCGGCAGGTGTCGCGCATGGGCATTCGGATGCAGTGCTCCTGATTGGCGGCAAGCAAGGCTTCGGGCAGGCCAGCATCCTCGCGTCCGAACACGAGGTATGCACCGTCCGGGTAGCTCACATCGGTGTAGCGCTGCGGTGCCTTGGTGGTAAAATAGTAATAGGGGCCGCTGTTTTTGGCAAAGAACTCGTCCAGACTGTCGTAATAGCTGATGTCGAGGTAGTGCCAGTAATCCAGACCAGCATGCTTGAGCTTTTTATCATCGATGGCAAAGCCCATGGGGCCTACCAGATGCAGCCGACAGGCAGTGCAGGCACAGGTGCGGGCCACATTGCCGGTGTTCTGCGGGATGCGCGGCTCCACCAGAACGATGTTCAAGGTTGGCTTTTCGTTCATCGGTGTACCTCCCCTTATTCTGCCGAGCTTGCCGGGCACAGGCGCGGCAGAAGCGGCTCGAACCAGACCCCGTAGCGGGTATCCTGCGCGGCGGGCGTGTTCTGGATGGAAAGCGCCACGAACTCGGCAGCGTTGTCGGCGGCGGCACTCAGGGCGTTGCCCTGCAGCAGCGAGCCGATGAGCACCGCACCGTACAGGTCGCCGGTGCCGGGAAAGCTGCGGCTGATGTGCAGCTTTTTGATGAGGAAGCGGTCTTTTCCGCTGCCTGCACAGCCGATGTATTTGCCCAGCGGCAGGCCGGTGACGACAGCCCCGGGGGCCAGAGCGGTCAGCTCGTCAGCCAGAGCCTGTGCGGCTTCATCGGTGAGCAGCTCGGTCTGCGGCTGGCGCTGCAGCAGGATCTGTGCCTCAGTGTAGTTGGGCAGGATCAGATCGGCAGCACCGCACAGTGCACGGATGCGATCGATCAAAGCAGGCGTTACGGTGGAGTAAGCCTTGCCGTTGTCGCCCATGACCGGGTCAACGATCTTTTTGGCTGCGGGCCAGAGGGCAAAGGCTTTTTCGGCCAGTGCCACCTGATCCTCACCGCCCAGATAGCCGGTATAGATGCAGTCAAATTCCACGCCAAGCGCATGGTAATGCTCCAGCGCCTGTTCGCCGTAGGCGCAGCCGTCCAGTCGTGCAGGTGTGCCAAGCCCGCCTGTGTGGGTGGAAAGCACCACCGTGGGCAGGGCCACCGGCTGCACGCCCATGACCGACAGCACCGGCAGGATCACTGCAAGGCTGCAGCGGCCCATGCCGGAAAGATCGTGGATGCAAAGGACTTTTTTGGGTTCAACAGGGTGTATCAAATAAGGAACCTCCTTACCAGTATGCGGAATGAGCAGTGCGCTTTTTAGCCGGGCACACCCGCCCATTAAAACATCGTAGAACAGTATACCACAAACTTCTGCATAAAAAAAGCGGATACCAGATAGTTTACAGGAAATAATAACACCGGAGACCGGATCTTTTTCACCGAAAGGAGTTTTACTATGAAACATGAATCAACCAGTTCTTCCGGAATGCTGCTTGGCATGGCCGCGGGGGCGGCACTGGGTGCCGTGGGCGTGATGGCCGCCACCCAGAACCAGCGCCAGCTGCGCCGCACCACCCGCAAGGTGATGAAGGGTGCCGAGAACGCTGTGCTGCAGCTGGACAAAATGGTTGGCGACTTTGTGGAAAAGCACATGGAGTGATAAAAGCAAAGAACGGCGTTCCGGTGAGGAACGCCGTTCTTTGCTTGAAAAAGCTTACTTGTTCCAGATGCACATGCGGGCCGTGGTGTTGATCTCGCCCAGCACGCTCAGATCCATCTGAATGTTGCAGGTAACGGTGAGTGCCTTGTTCACATCGCTGCCGGTCAGCACCGAGGCGGGCATGTTCTTGATGGTGAGCACGCCGGTGCCCTTGGCAACATCGCCGGAGATGGTGCCGGTGTAGGTCACATCACCAATGGTCAGGCCGGACAGATAGCCGGTGACACCCATTTTGCTTACCTGCTGGATGGGCAGGGTGAGCGTGTAGGTGCCGTTGGACTGGCGGGTGAGGGTGACATCACGGCTGGCATCGATGCCGGTGTTGGCCATGGATTCCTTATCGGATTTTTCTTTCCAGAATTTAATGCCTACGTTCAGGCTGGAAGCAGCGCTTGCACCAAAGGTGAACATGCACAGCAGCAGCACCGAGAGCAGGGCGGCGCTTACGCGCTTATAAATATTCGTCATGAATGATCTGCCTTTCCTGCCGCAGAGGCGGCGTTGAACAATTGCGGTAATACCAGTTTGTCAATGCTAAAATAGCATGGCTGTGCAAAATTGTCAATCCGCTTCGTGAAGCTTTCACAGAAATGTTGCACATTGATAAAATATGGTGGGCGAAGATGACGAAGAACCGCCCCTCCGGCAGGAGAAGCGGTTCTTGAAAAATCAGCGCTTAAAGTTCAAAGTCGGGGTCGTCCTTCAGAACATGGATCTCGCTCATAAAGGGGCTCTGCTCCGGGTCGGCGAAGGGAGCTTCCTTGACGTACTTGTTCAGCTGGATGGCCGTGCGTGCGGGGTCGGCAATGGTGCCTGCGCCGCCGATGCAGCCGCCCGGGCAGCCCATGCCTTCCAGCAGGTAGCCGTTGTACTTGCCGGCCTTGGCCAGCATGAGCAGCTTCTTGCACTCGGCAAGGCCCTGTGCGGATGCGATCTTGACATCCATATCCGGGTGCCATTCCTTGATCTTATCGGCAACAGCCTTGGCAACGCCGCCGGACTGTGCAAAGCCGCGGCCTGCTGCGGATGCAGCGTGCAGAGCTTCGGCCTCGTCCACTTCCAGCAGGCTGGTGTCCACATCCTTGGCCTCGATGATACCGGCCAGCTCTTCAAAGGTGAGCACGAAGTCCACATCGGAGCGGACGGTGCGGCGGGAAGCTTCCAGCTTCTTTGCGGCGCAGGGTCCAATGAAGCACATACGGGCCTCGGGGTCCTTCTGCTTCATCATGCGGGCGGTGAACACCATGGGGGTCATGGTCATGGAGATATTCTTGGCCAGATCCGGGAAAGCGGTCTTTGCCATCATGCTCCATGCCGGGCAGCAGGAAGTTGCCATGAAGCTGAGCTTCTCGGGCACTTCCTCCAGGAAGTCGTGTGCTTCGTCCACGGTGCACAGGTCGGCACCAATGGCAACCTCCACCACATCGTAGAAGCCGACGGCCTTCAGGGCGGCCTTGAGCTTGCCGGTGGAAGCCAGACCCGGGAACTGGTTGATGAAGGCGGGAGCCACCAGCGCGTAGATGCGGTCGCCGCGGTTGAAGCCCTGGATCAGCTGATAGATCTGGCCCTTGTCGGCAATGGCACCGAAGGGACAGTTGACCAGACACTGGCCGCAGGAAACGCACTTGCTGTAATCGATCTCGGCACGGCCCAGCTCATCGGAGTGGATGGCACCCATGCCGCAGGCTGCAGCGCAGGGACGCTCGGTCTTGACGATGGCGTTGTAGGGGCACACGCCGACGCAGCGGCCGCACTTGATGCACTTGTCCTGATCGATGATGGAACGGCCGCTCTCCCATGTGATGGCCTTCTTGGGGCACACTTCCATACAGGGGTGGGCAAGGCAGCCCTGACACAGGTCGGAGACCTTGACCAGCTTTTCCGGGCAGCGGTTGCAGGCAAACTTGATCACGTTCACCAGCGGGGGATCATAATACTTATCGGCGATGGAAGCATCCTCCAGACCGGAGACGACGCTGTTGTGCTCGTCCATGCGGCGGGTGGGCAGGCCCATGGCCAGACGCACACGCTCCTCAACGATGGCGCGCTCCAGGAAGATGTCCTTGCGCAGCTTGCCTTCCTCGCCGGGGATGATGGTGTAGGGGATCTTGCGCATCAGGTGGTTGGCCTGTTCACCCTTCACGTTGGCGTAAGCCATGCGTGCCACCTCGGTGAACACCTGACGGCGGATCTGGATGACCGTGGTATTGATTCCTCTGAAACTCATTCCAATTCTCTCCTTGCTTTGCTAAAAACAAACGGGCTGCACCCGGCTGCCGACAGCGTTCTGCCGCGCAGGGCGGGCGCGTTACAGGGCACATTGGTAACGCACTGCTGCAAACAGCGCTGTGCCCGGGGTGATCCACTTTCATTTTAGCATAAAGCGTGCCGGATGAAAAGGGATAAAACGCAAAATTTGTTAAAAATTTGTTGTATTCGTCCTCGTGTACAGAATCAACAGTTTTTTGCGCAGAAACTCAGCAAAGTGCTGCACGCACACGCTCGCCGTCGTACTCGCCCAAGCGTACATGCACGATCTGCCCGCTTTCGTGGCCGGGGGCGGACACCACCACCGGAATGTACAGCCGGGTGTAGCCAGTGAACAGCGTGCCGGAAAGCGGGGTCTCCAGCAGCACATCATCCTCGGTGCCAACATAGGCGGCCAGCACTTCGCGGCGTACCTCCTCAGCAATGGCGTTCATCACGCGGCTGCGCTCCTGCTTTTCCCGCTCGTGCACCTGCTCCGGAAAATCGTAGGCCGGGGTGCCGCTGCGGCGGGAGTAGGGGAACACATGTACCTTGAGAAAGCCGATTTTCTTGAGGAATTCGCAGCTCTCTTCAAAATCGGCCTGCGTCTCGCCGGGGAAGCCACAGATGCAGTCGGTGGTAAAGCTGACCGGGCGCTCCCCGTAGGCGGCGCGCAGCTGGTCCACCACCTGTGCATACTGCTCGGCAGTGTAAACGCGGCGCATCCGGCGCAGGGTGGCAGTGCAGCCGCTCTGCAGGCTCAGGTGGAACTGCGGGCAGAGCTTTTCCACAGCGGCAAGGCGGGTGATGAACTCCGGCGTGAGCATATCCGGGTCCAGACTGCCCAGACGGATGCGCTGGATGCCCTCCACCTGAGCGCAGTGCTCCACCAGCTCCACAAGGTTGGTGCCGGTGTCCAGACCATAGCTGGGCAGGGAGATGGCACTGAGCACCACCTCGCGGTAGCCGGAAGCCGCCAGCTGGCGCAGTTCGGCAAGGATGCTGGCTTCGTCGCGGCTGCGCACCGGGCCGCGGGCCCGGGGGATGACGCAGTAGGCGCACTGACGGTTGCAGCCGTCCTCTACCTTGATAAAGGCGCGGGTGTGGGTCTCGAACCGCTCCACGGGCAGCTCTTCAAACTTTTCGCCGCGCTGGTGGGGCGTGATGGCCACAATGCGCTCGTGGCCGTCCAGCAGCTTGAGAACGTTATCTAAAATGGCCTTGCGGTCGCCGTTGCCGCATACAAGGTCGGCCTCGGTGAACTGGGCGGCTTCCTCCGGGAAAGCCTGCGGGTAGCAGCCGGTAAGCACCGTGACCGCGCCGGGGTTCTCGCGCTTTTTGCGGCGCAGCCACTTGCGGCTTTTCTGGTCGCCAAAGTTGGTCACGGTGCAGCTGTTCACAATAAAAACATCCGCAGGCTCGTTCTCCTGCGCAATGGTAAAGCCGTTGGCGCGGAACATCTGTTCCAACGCGCCGGTCTCATTCAGGTTGACCTTACAGCCAAGGGTATAAAAACAAACTCGCATGAGGGGATATCCTTTCGACAAAAAACGGGGTGGTGTTTGCATTGCTCTTTATTATATATCACAGCGGCGGTGCGGCGCAAGAGCGGATACACAGCAGCAGGCACTTTTTTGCTGGAAAGCGGGCAAAACAAAAAGAGACGGGCAAACGCCCGTCTCTCGTATGGAACTTCTGGGTAATCAGGATGCAGCCTTGACGTAAACGACCAGCTTGCCCTTGTTTTCGCCCTCGGTGGCAACCTTGTAAGTGGTCTTGCCCTCGTCGGTATCAACGACCAGACCGGTGCCCTTCAGGTAGCTGCTAACAAAGCCCTTTGCGTAGTCGGTGCTGGACATGAACGGGATGTACGTGGTCTTGGTCTTGTCCTTGTTCAGGTTTTCGACCTTGGTCTTGATGCCGGCGTCAGTGCCCTCATAGATGTAAACGATGGTAACGGGCTTCAGGCTGCCGCAGCCGGTGAACATGGAAGCACTTGCAGCAGCAACGGTAGTCAGACCAGCGAGCTTCAGGAAAGAACGACGAGAAATATTCATAATAGTATCCTCCTAAAAAAATAATTCCACAAATGAAGCAATACGGCCTTTTTGGGCCATCTCCAATTTACACGATAGGGTGGGCAAAAGTCAAGCCCTTTTGTAGAAAAAGACAAAATAAAAAATGCGGGCTGCGGTGCGGGCGCAGGATATTCTAAACAAAAAGGCCCCTGCATACTCTCTCAGCAAGAGACATTGCGCAGGGAGGGACCGAAATGGAGCGGAAAAACTTGGCGCTTTTGTGTGCAGGGGTGGTGTGCTTCTGGCTGTTTGCGCTGGCCTTTGGCACGGCGCAGGGCAATGGGCTGCGGCAGCAAAACCCGGCGGTGCAGGCGGCTGCAGACCAGACCCAGCCGGTGCAGCCCGCGGCGGCACAGCCTGCCTTGGAGCTGCCCTGCCGCGCCGCCTGCCTGATCGACCAGCAGACGGGCACTATATTATATGAAAAGAACGCCGACCAGCAGATGCCCATTGCATCCATTACCAAGGTGATGACCCTGCTGCTCACCTTTGAAGCCGTGCACGACGGCCGCATTGCCATGGACACGCTGGTGCCGGTAAGTGAACACGCCTACCACATGGGCGGCAGTCAGATCTGGCTGGAGCCGGGGGAGCAGTTCACGCTGGACGAGATGATCAAAGCCATTTGTGTGTCCTCTGCCAATGATGCCGCTGTGGCTGTGGCAGAGCTGGTGGGCGGCAGCGAGCCGGGCTTTGTGCAGATGATGAACGCCCGCGCCGCAGAGCTGGGCATGGTGAACACCACCTTCCACAATGCCTGCGGGCTGGACACCGAAGGGCATCTTTCCACCGCCCACGATGTTGCCATCATGAGCCGCGAGATTTTGAACACCTGCCCGGAGGTGCTGCACTATACCGGCATCTGGACGGATACCCTGCGCGGCGGTGCCACCCAGCTGGTGAACACCAACAAGCTGCTCAAGCGCTACAACGGCATCACCGGCCTGAAAACCGGCACCACCAGCGGCGCGGGCGTGTGCATCAGCGCCAGCGCCACCCGCGACGGGCTGGACCTGATCGCCGTGGTGCTGGGGTCGCTCTCCAGCTCGGAGCGGTTCACAGCGGCCACCACCCTGCTGGACTACGGCTTTGCGGCCTACGCTGCCGTGCCGCTGCCCGCCATGGAGGACCGGCCTCTTCTTATAAAAATAAAGGGCAGTGCAGAGGAAAGCGTACCGCTGGACTACACCGCTCTGCCCGAAACGCTGCTGATGCCCAAGGAAAACGCCGCCGCCCTCACCGCGCAGCTGGATCTGCCGCAGGAGCTGGAAGCACCGGTGCAGCTGGGCCAGACCGTTGGCACGGTGCGCATCCTGAGCGGGGAGACCCAGCTGGGCGAGTACGAGGTGCGCGCCGCTGCCGATGCTGAAAAAATGGACTTTGGCACCGCATTCGGCCTGTTGTGGGACGCTTTGACTGGCTGCGAAAGCTGAATGCACGCTTCAGCGTACAAAAGCGCGCTGCGGTAAGCTGCGTGGAACTGTCTGTGTGAACAATTCTGGATGAAGAAACAAAAAAACACTATTAAAATTGTATGAAATCCAAGGATTTTGACCTTGACTTTGCCCGGAGGGAACGGTACACTTATACCAAGATATTTCCTCGCAGGGCAAGGGCCCGGCAAATCGTTTGGAGGTTATAATAAAATGAGTGTCGCACTGAACACAAAACACCTCTCCAGCTTTATCAGCGAAGAGGAATATGCAGCCATCTATCCGCAGGTGGAAGCTGCCCATAACCAGCTGGAAGCAAAGTCCGGCCCGGGCAATGATTTCCTCGGCTGGATGTATCTGCCCCGTGATTATGATAAGGAAGAGTTCGCCCGCATCAAGGAAGCCGCCGCAAAGATCCGCGAGGATTCCGATGTGCTGGTGGTGGCCGGCATTGGCGGCAGCTATCTGGGCGCACGCGCTGTCATCGAGGCCGTCAAGGGCCAGTTCCACAACGAGCTGGAAAATGGCCCCAAGATCTACTTCTGCGGCAACAGCATCAGCCCCACCTACCTGAACAACATCATCAGCCTGTGCAAGGGCAAGCGCTTCTCCATCAACGTCATTTCCAAGTCCGGCACTACCACCGAGACTTCTCTGGCATTCCGCGTGCTGCGTGAACTGCTGGAAAAGGAGATGGGCGTGGAAGAAGCCAACAAGCGCATCTACGCCACCACCGACCGTGCCAAGGGCACCCTGAAGCAGCTGGCCGACGCACAGGGCTGGCCCACCTTCGTGGTCCCCGACGACGTGGGCGGCCGCTACTCCGTGCTGAGCGCTGTGGGCCTGCTGCCCATTGCTGCTGCCGGTATCAGCATCGACGACCTGATGAAGGGCGCTGCCGATTCCATGGAGCGCTTCTCCGTTCTGAGCAAGGACAACGACGCTTACAAGTATGCTGCCATCCGCAACATCCTGTACCGCAAGGGCAAGAGCGTTGAAATTCTGGAGTGCTACGAGCCGGACTTCGCCCTGATGAACGAGTGGTACAAGCAGCTGTTCGGCGAGAGCGAGGGCAAGGACAACAAGGGCCTGTTCCCTGCAAGCTGCATCTTCTCCACCGATCTGCACTCCATGGGTCAGTTCATTCAGGAAGGCTCCCGCACCATGTTCGAGACCATCGTGGACGTGAAGAAGCCTGCACAGGATCTGTTCATCGACCCGCTGGAAGGCAATTTTGACGGCCTGAACTTCCTGGCAAACCAGAACATGAGCGTTGTCAACCGCAAGGCCATGGAGGGTACCATCCTCGCCCACACCGACGGCGGCGTGCCCGAAGTGCTGATCGAGGTGGACGACCTGACCGCTTACAATGTGGGCTACCTGATCTACTTCTTCTGGCGTGCATGTGCCTGCAGCGGTTATCTGCTCAGCGTTAATCCCTTCAACCAGCCGGGCGTTGAGAGCTATAAAAAGAATATGTTTGCTCTGCTGGGCAAGCCGGGCTACGAAGGCCTGACCGCCGAGCTGGAAGCAAAGCTGAAGTAAATAAAGAAGTAAATAAAAATGATCTCCCGCCGCAAGGCGTGGAAAATACAGGAGGACTGAACTATGATTAAACTGATTGTTGGTACCAAGGGCTCCGGCAAGACCAAGGCTATGATCGACCAGATCAATGATGCGGTCAAGACCTCCAAGGGCAACGTGGTCGTCGTTGAAAAGGGCATGAAGCTCACCTACGACATCGCTCCTGCTGCACGTCTGATCGACCTGGACGAGTACAAGATCTCCGGCGGCGAAATGCTGTACGGCTTTGTTGCCGGCCTGATGGCAAGCAACTACGATATCACCGACCTGTACATCGACGGCATCCTGAAGGTGCTGGATCACGACATCAACCGTCTGGGCGTTGTGCTGGACGAGATGGCAGCCATTGCAGGCGACAGCGTGAAGGTGACCGTTACCGTCAGCGCTGACGAGGCTGCACTGCCCCACGATGTGAAGAAGTACCTGTAATTCCGGAAAATCGGGATCTGAACCACTTTGAACAGGCAGAGAACCGGGAAATTTAAATTTTTTCGGTTTTCTGCCTGTTTTGGTGTTGACAAAGGGCTGCGTTGGCGCTATACTAACAAAGCAGCCTTTTAGAGGTGTACTATGCAATTTGACCTGAGAAAGTTTATCGCCACCGGCAGACAACCCTATCATGCAGAGTTTCAGTGTGATTTATCTGCACATGATTATGCCGGGGCAAGGATCCCGCAGCCGGTCACCGTTGTTTTTGAAGCGGAGACGGACGGCGACGAGGTCCGGATGACACTGCGGGCAAACGCATCGGTGCACGGAGAGTGCGCCCGCTGTCTGGACCCGGTCATTCGGGAGGAGACGGTCGATACGGAGTGGACGGTAAAGGAACGGGATCTGGATGACCCGGATTTTGACCTTCCGCTGGACGAAAAAGGACATCTGGATGTAGATGAATGGCTCAATCAGGAGTTTATGTTCCAGATTCCCACGGTGCTGCTTTGCAGTGCCGACTGCGCCGGGCTTTGCCCCGTGTGCGGCAAAAAGAAGGCGGAGTGCACCTGCCAGCCGGCAGAGCATGCCGAAGCTCCCGTAGACACAAGGCTCGCAATCCTTAAATCACTGCTGAACTGATAAACCCATCAAGGAGGTGCAAAAATATGGCAGTACCTAAGAGACATCTTTCCAAGGCCCGCCGCGACAAGCGTCGCAGCAATGTTTGGAAGCTGGAGGCCCCCGCACTGGTCAAGTGCAGCAACTGCGGCTCTCTGAAGCTCCCCCACCAGGCATGTGGCAACTGCGGTTACTACAAGGGCGAGGAAGTCATCAAGAAGGCCTAATTTGCGCGTAATTGGTGGCATAATGGTGTTATGTACAGAAGGGGAGGGCGCATGCCTTCCCCTTCTTGTTCTGTCTGAAAGGAGGTGGATGCGGTGGCAATGAAGATCGCACGGGTGGAACCCGGCAGCGAAGCGGAAGCGCTGGGCCTTGGCCCGGGTGACGAGCTTTTGAGCGTGGATGAGAACGAGCTGAACGACAGCCTGGACTACGATTTCTACACCGACAGCAAAAGCTTTCACCTGAAAGCAAGGGTGGCAGACGGCATCCGCGAGTGGGACGTGCAGCGCACGGAGCACGGCTCCTTTGGCTGCGATTTCCAGACCTATCTGGGCGATCAGAAACACTCCTGCTCCAACCACTGCATGTTCTGCTTCATCGACCAGCTGCCCCCCGGTATGCGCGAGAGCCTTTACTTCAAGGACGATGACGAGCGACTTTCCTTTTTGTTCGGCAACTATATCACCATGACGAACATGCAGGACCACGAGATCGACCGCATCATCAAGATGCACATTTCGCCCATCAACATTTCAGTGCACACCACGAACCCGCAGCTCCGTGTGCGGATGCTGGCCAACAAGCGCGGCGGCGAGGTGCTCAAGTATCTGCCCCGTCTGGTGGAGGGCGGCATCGCCGTCAACTGTCAGCTGGTGCTGTGCCGCGGCATCAACGACGGCGACGAGCTGCGCCGTACCCTCTCCGACCTTTTGGAGCTGACCCCTATGGTGCAGAGCATCGCTGCGGTGCCCTGCGGTGTGACGGACTACCGCGAGAAGCTGTTCAAGCAGACACCGTATGATGCAAAAACAAGTGCCGAGGTCATCGACATCATGGAAGAATTCGGCGATGAGTGCAAGCGCCGCCACGGCAAGCGCATCATTTATCCCAGTGATGAATGGTACCTCAAGGCAGGCAGGCCCATCCCGCCGGAAGAGTTCTACGAGGACTTCGACCAGCTGGAAAACGGCGTGGGCATGATGCGCCTGTATGCCTCGGAATTTCTGGCGGAGCTGGAAAAGCCCCACCGCATCTATGGCACCAAAAAGATGGACGTGGTCACAGGCGAAATGGCTTCGCCGCTCATCCACCAGATGATGGCTGAGCTGCACCGCCAGTACCCCATGGTCGAGGTGACGGTGCACACCATCAAGAACAAATTCTTCGGCGGCAATGTGGGTGTGGCCGGGCTTGTAACGGCGACCGATATCATTGCTCAGTGCGAGGGCAAGCTGACCAGCGGCACGCTGGGCGTGCCCGCCGTGATGCTGCGGGAGGAAAAAGACACCTTTCTGGACGACATCACCACCGACCAGCTGGCCCAGCGCCTTGGCGTGAAGGTGGAGGTGCTGCCGACCTCTGGCGGCGACGAAGCCCGCGCCCTGCTGCGCAGCGGCCTGCACATTGCAAGGAGAAGAAGAGCATAAAACCTTTTGTTATAGAAAGGAGGAACCCCTATGAGCAAACCGATCGTAGCAGTGGTGGGCCGCCCTAACGTGGGCAAATCCACCCTGTTCAACAAGCTGTGCGGTCAGCGCCTTGCCATTGTGGAGGACACGCCGGGCATTACCCGTGACCGCATTTTTGCCAACTGCGAGTGGAACGGCCATGACTTCCTGCTGGTGGACACCGGCGGTATTGAGCCCAAGGCTACCGAGGGCATTCTGGCCCACATGCGAGAGCAGGCCCAGATCGCCATTGACACTGCAGACTGCATCATCATGGTGGTGGACGTGCGCGACGGCCTGACCGCCGCGGACGAGGATGTGGCCCACATGCTGCGCCGCAGCCACAAGCCCATCATTCTGGCCGTGAACAAGTGCGACAAGGTGGGCGATGCCCCCATGGAGATGTACGAGTTCTACAACCTCGGCTTTGACGAGGTGATGCCCATTTCGTCCGTGCACGGCCACGGCACCGGCGACCTGCTGGACGCTGTGTGCGCCCATCTGGACTTCAGCGAGACGGTGGTGGAAGAGGACCGCATCCCGGTTGCCATCATCGGCCGCCCGAATGTGGGCAAGTCCAGCCTGACCAACCGCATTCTGGGCGAGAACCGCATGATCGTGGCAAACGAGGCGGGCACCACCCGTGATGCCATTGACACCCCGGTGGACAACGCTTACGGCAAGTTCATCTTTACCGATACCGCCGGTCTGCGCAAGCGCAGCAACATCACCGACGGTCTGGAGCGTTATATGGTAGTGCGCGCACTGGCCGCTGTGGAGCGCAGCCGCGTGGCGCTGATCCTTGTGGATGCCACCGTCGGCTTTACCGAGCAGGACAGCAAGGTGGCCGGTTATGCCCACGATCAGGGCAAGGCGTGCATCATCGTCGTCAACAAGTGGGACGCGGTGGAAGGCAAGGAGACCAACACCATGGAGCTGCAGCGCCGCGATTATGCCGAGTGCTTCAGCTTTATGGGCTATGCTCCTATCATCTTCATCTCGGCTCAGACCGGCTACAACGTGAACAAGCTCATGCAGCTGATCCGCGATGTGGACAGCCAGAACGGTGCCCGCGTGCCCACCGGCGTGCTGAACGAGATGCTGGCCCGCGCCACAGCCCGGATGCAGCCGCCCAGCGACAAGGGCCGCCGCCTGAAGATCTTCTATCTGACTCAGGCATCCACCCGCCCGCCCACGTTCGTGGCCTTTGTGAATTCGAAGCAGCTGTTCCATTTCAGCTACCAGCGGTATCTGATCAACCAGATCCGCGAGAACTTTGGTCTGGAACACACCCCCATCCGTCTGGTGATCCGCGAGCGCGGCTCCGGCGAAGTGGGCGCAAAGGACGTGTAAGCGCCCGCAAAGGAGGCATCCGTTTCTATGATGAAAGCGATCCTGATCGCCGCAGCCACCATCCTGCAGGCGTACCTGCTGGGCAGTGTGGATACCGGCATCCTCGTCAGCAAATTCGTATATCATGACGATGTGCGCAATCATGGCAGCGGTGCGGCCGGCATGACCAACATGCTGCGCACCTTTGGCAAGAAAGCTGCCGCCATGACCGCGACAGGCGATGTGCTCAAGGGCGTGCTGGCCGTGTGCATCGGCCGGTGGCTGTTCCACATGCTGCCCGCCGATACCGGCGTTTCGCCGTATCTGGGTGTCTATCTGGCCGCTATCTTTGCAGTGCTGGGCCATCTGTACCCGCTGTACTTCGGGTTCAAAGGCGGCAAGGGCGTGCTGGTGGCAGCTGGTGCCATTCTGGCCATCCAGCCGGTGCTGCTGCCGTTTCTGGCCATTATCTTTCTGGTGTGCCTGATCCCCACCGGCATGGTGTCGCTGGGCAGCGTGGCCATGGCAGCACTCTACCCGGTGCTGACCATCATTTACGGTTCCCTGCAGGGCTATGCCGCCGGTGATATGCTGGTGTGCGCCATTGGCTCCGGCTTTATGTCCGGCATGGTGATCTATATGCACCGCGCCAATATCCAGCGCATCCGCGAGGGCAAAGAGTACCGCTTCGGAAAGCACAATAAAAAATAAAAGCATTATAAAATGCCCCGCAGCCTGCTGGTTTTCCGGCAGTGCTGCGGGGCATATTTGTTTATGTTATTTTGGTTCCGGGGCGGCCTGCTCAAAATCGTACTCGTCAAAAGTCTCTTCTTCGGAAGGAATGGCCTCGGCCGCCTCGGCCTTGGCGCGGTCTTTCAGACGGGAGATAAACTCCTCTGCCGGGATGCCGCTCTGCTTTGGAGAAAGATCCGGTGCCGGATGGCCGTCCGGCAGGTGGGCACCAAAGGCTGGCACAAAGAAGAACTTGCGCACAATAAAGATCAGGGCGATGGCTCCCACGCTGAGCAGGTTTTCCAGTGCGGAGTCGTGGCCCACTACCAGATGGCGGGCAATGGCATACAGCAAAACCTCCAGACTGCTGCCGGGGCTGTGCTTGGCCAGCATTTTGATGAACTCAATGCCGATCACGATATCAAGGCTGCGTTCCAGAAAGCTGCGGATCTCCACCTCGTTGCCGTAGAACAAAAGGCCTGGCATCCATTTGATGAGAGGCACGGCGCTGAACAGCAGACCAATGAGTACAAGGCCGGACAGCAGGATCTCCAGCAGGCTGGATGCCTGAATGATGCGGTTGCGCAGCTGGGTGCGCCAGTGGCTTTCCACATGGTTTACGGTAGAAGAGTGCTCTGCAGGGTGTTCCATACAATGGTCTTCCTTTCGGTAAACTGCTGCAAAACTTTTGACAGAAGTTTTTCTTTATTGTAGCAGAAACGCAGAAAGGTGTCAATTCAGCAGGATCAATCCACCGTGGTTCCTGTGGCGGGTGCCACCGCTACATAGCCGGATTTTTTGATGCAGTCCTGTCCGGCGGCGGTATCCAGCCAGTCGTAAAGCTGGCGTTCCGGGCTGTCGGCGGCAGCGTCCGCATGGAGAACGGCATAGAACTCGTTGCACAGCGGGTAGCTTTCGCTGGCGATGGTGTCGTTGGAAGGGGTCACGCCGTCCACGGCCAGCAGACGCAGGCCGGGCTGGGAGTACATCTGGTCGATGTAGTAGTAGACCGAGAAGCCGATGGCATTGGCGCTGTTGTTGTAGGCGGCGATGCTGTCCACCAGCTCACCCATGGCAGCGGGAGCCAGCTCGGTGGGCGGGTCCATCAGTTCGCCGCCCTGAATGAGCAGCTTGCGGAACAGGGTCTGGCTACCGGAGTCTTCGCCCCGCTGGAAGGGCACGATGGCAAGATCCTCGCCGCCCACTTCCTTCCAGTTGGTGATCTTACCGGCATAGATGTCCTTCAGCTGCTGCCGGGTCAGGCTCTTGACCGGATTGTTCTCGTTCACGATGAACACCAGTGCGTCCCGGCCAATGGGTTTCTGTTCCAGCTGGGCGTTTGCTTCTTTCAGCTCTTCCTTTACGTAGTCCGGCGCTTCGTAGACCACCAGCATCCTGGCAGTGTATTCCTCATCCGGGTACAGGCCGAAGTTTTCCCACGCATAGGCCGTGGTGCTGACCGAAATGCCGCTCTGGGCTACTTCCAGATCGATGCCGGTGGTATCGGCCATCATCTGGGCCATCAGCGGGATGCAGGCAGTGCTGCCATCCAGCTTGGGAAAATCTTCCACGGTAAACAGCCCGATGGGTTCAAGCTCGCTCACGGAAGAGGCGGGGGCTTCCGGCAAGGTGGAAGCGCTGCTGGCGGGGGTGTCATCCCCCTTGCAGGCAGTGAGAATGCCTGCGGCAGAGCAGGCGGCAAGGCCAAGCAGAAAGCTGCGGCGGGAAATTTTAGCATTTTTCATAAGGCGTTCCTCCAAAGTATGGCTCAGTAGCCCATTTCATCGTCGGCGTTTATGGAAGAGAAGATGCTTTGGCAGTAAAGCCATTTGCCGTTCGTATCCATCCAGCCGTAGTAAAAGCCGCGTTTTGCAACGAACACGTGTTCTGGCAGCTGGTTCAGGCTGTTGTCGTAGTAGCTGTAGCAGCTGCCAAGGCCATAGAACACAATGTTGCCGTTTTCATCCAGCACGTCACACATTGAGCCGTTGCTGCTGGGCGCATTGGCGTTGCCACAGTACAGCGGCCTGCCCTCCGGTGTGGTGATGAGATAGTTCAGGGCATAATACTTGTCCTGCAGATGGGTCAGGTCGGAGACAAGGCCCTCGGGGCCGTACACGCGGGTGGCGGTGGTCTCAAAGTTATCGTTATCCCGCAGCTCCAGCCAGACGTAGCCGTCACCCTTGTTATCCATCATCACGCTTTGCTGGCCCTCCACTGGCTCCACGGTGGTATCAGTGATCAAATCGCCGGTTTCGGTGTCGAACACCTTCAACCGTCCGTCCTCATAGTAAAGGGCGATGGTGTCGCTCATGACGCTGGAAGCGTACAGCGGTGTCACCTCACCGGTAACAAGGTCGTGCAGATCATAGCCGAAGCCGCCGCTCGTGCGCCATGTGACCACATAGCCCGGGAAATAATAGCTGGGCTGGTCGTCGAAGGTGCCAATAAGGGTGCGGTCCACGGTGGTGAGATCCCGCAGCTCGTAGCGGCCATCGCTGGTCTCGCAGCAGGCGGTGTCGCTGCCGCATACCTGTCGGAAGCCGGTAAAGCTTTCGCCGGTGGCGGGGTTATAGAGCGTTTCGTCCGTTGGCTCGCCGCTGGCGTGGCAGGTGTCCAGCTCTACCCAGTCGTTCAGAACGTCCGGTGCATAGGAAAGGCTTATGGCAGTAGTGGCATCTGCGCCGTAAGTCTGTGTACCGTCCTTCGTCTGTATAATGACCCAGCTGTGCAGGGCGGGTTCATCGTCCCATGCGTCCTCGGCAAGGTCTGCTGGGCGGGCATAGCAGGTGAACACCAGCCTGTCCCCGCACACGATGCAGCGGTATGCGCCATCCGGCACCGGCAGGCTCTCGCCGGTGGAAAGGTCGATCACCTGACAGGTGCCGTAATCGTCGTAGCCGTTTTCGTAGCTGCCGTTTACGGCGTGGGCTTCCTGCAGCACCAGCAGACCGTTCTGCATGGAGGCGTTCTGCTCCCCTTCAAAAGTCATGACTTCATTGCCGTTTTTGTCAAACAGTCCGCTGCGCCGTCCGCAATAAGCGTCCGGGTCGGCCCAGGTGCGGAACCAGTAGTTGGTCTCACCGGTCACGATGTCCTGCAAAAGGTTCACGTTCTCGCTGCGGAAGGACTGGTACAGCACCTTGCTGCCGCACAGAACGGTGCAGGCACTGCCGGAATTGTCGTAACCGTAAAGAATCCGCAGCTTTCCGTCGTCCAGCCGGGAGCTGTCGTAAAGCGGATCCCCATGTGCATCGGTGGGCACTGAGGAAGCAGGAGCAGCAGGCTTGCCGGAAGCGGGCGGCAGTACGCTGCAGCTGCAGCCAAGGGTAAGGCACAGGGCAGCGCATACAGCAGCGCTGCCTATGCGGCAAACGTTACGCTTCATAAAGATCACTCCTTACAGTATGGAAAGGAACAAAGTTTAAAAGAAAGCCGGAAAGGTTTTCCAGTTCAATTATAATACGAAACAGCCGCGCATTCCATTGCAGGAAAACGCGGCTGTTGATTACAGTTTTATGACAGACGTTCAGGACTGTGCTTTGGCTTTTTCAGCATCGTCCATCCGGTCCAGCTGCTTGAGGAAGGCCAGCAGGAACGGCAGGGAAACAATAAAGGTGAGCGCATCCGCAATGGGCTGGCAGATCTCTACGCCCACAAGGCCGAAAGTGCGGGGCAGAATGAGGATGAGCGGAATGAAGAACACGCCCTGACGGCAACAGGCCAGAAAGGTGGCGCGCCCGGCTTTGCCCACGCTCTGGAAGGTCATGTTTGCCACCACAATGACCGGCTGCAGCAGAATGGCAAGGCA
The DNA here is from genome assembly GCF_003603345.1 of Faecalibacterium sp. AM43-5AT. NCBI lineage: Bacteria > Bacillati > Bacillota > Clostridia > Eubacteriales > Oscillospiraceae > Faecalibacterium > Faecalibacterium sp. AM43-5AT. The sequence continues at coordinate 54,893 of NZ_QVGZ01000002.1, read as the reverse complement.
CTGATAGTGGAAGGCGGGCAGAGCCACGGCGGTAACCTCCGGGTCGTCGCGGAACAGGCGGATGAGGGCATCACTGTTGACCCAGCACAGGCTCACCAGCACCACCAGCATACAAAAGGCTGCACCCATGGTAAAAACTGCAGCTTTTTGTACCCGGCGGAATTTGCGCGCACCGTAGTTGAACGCGGCCACCGGCTGCAGGCCCTGCCCAACGCCAATGGCTACCGAGATGATGAACATGAAAATGCGGGAAACGATGCTCATGCCGGCCACAGCGGCATCGCCATAGCTGCGGGCGGCAATGTTCAGCAGCATGCCGCCGATGCTCTGCAGGCCCTGACGGCCAAAGCTGGGCGCGCCGCCCACCAGGATCATGCCGAACTCCCACGCTTCACGGGTGACGGCAGTAATACGGAACTGACTGACGGTTTTGCCCCGCAGGAACATGGACAGCAGGATGCAGAAGCTGATGCTTTGGCTGAGAGCCGTAGCAATGCCTGCACCGGCGGTGCCAAGGCCCAAGCCGAACATCAAGATGGGATCCAGCACAATGTTCAGCACGCCGCCGGTCACAAGGCCGATCATGGCAAAGTTCGCCTTGCCCTCATAGCGCAGGATGTTGTTCATCACAAGGCTGGAGATCATAAGCGGGGCTGCAATGAGGATGGGCCGTGCATAAGCGCAGGCGTGGGGCAGAATGGTCTCGGTGCTGCCCAGCAGCATCATGAAGCTGGGCAGAGTGGCAAGGCCCACAACGGCCAGCACCACGCCAGCGGCCAGAGCAGTAAAAAAGCTGGTGGAAGCAAAGCGGGTGGCGGCATCGGTGTTCCGGCTGCCAAGGCTGCGGCTGATGATGGTGCCGGAGCCGTGGCCCAGTGTAAAGCCAAGCGCCTGAATAATGGCCATCAGGCTGGAAACAATGCCCACCGCACCGGAAGCGCTGGTGGAGATCTGGCCCACAAAAAAGGTATCGGCCAAGTTGTAGATGCTGGTGATGAGCATACTTAAAATGGTAGGGGCGGCAAGACCGAGGATCAGCTTTGGAATGGGTGTCTCGGTCATTTTTTTGTATTGCTGAATGTTGAGCTCGTCTGCTGACATGAAAAAACCTCCTTTTATCATAAGGAATAGGTCAAGAAAAGCCGCCCAGCAGCAGAGCGGCGGATAATTTAAATGTGTGCACGGGATGCACGTTCCATAGTATAACGCAGCTGCGGCAAAAAGTCGAGAGCCGAACCGGCACAGAATGGTGCCTGAAATGCCCATGGAGCGGGAGAAAAACGGACGGAAAGCTTGACTGTTTTTGTCTGTTTTGCTAAAGGCTGGTCGAATTGCTTGTAGAAAATCACGATATGTGGTATCATTTACCATGAGGGAAACAAAAGAGCCTGTGCATCTGTACAGGCTGCATACAAAATACAAGCGGCAGCCGCAGGCAGAGCCGGGCGGCTGCGATCCATAGGAGGAACAAACCATGAAAACTGTTGCACAGACCGTGATCGAAGCCGATCACTTTTACACCATTGCCGCGCACACCGGCAACGTCATTCAGGCCGTGGAGGGCACCAAGGAAGCCGGTACCGTCCGTCTGGGCAAGTACGAGCATAAGCCTGAGCAGGAGTGGAGCTTTATCCGCGTGGGTGACGGCGTTTACCGCATCCGCAACCGCGCATCCGGCAAGCTGCTGGACCTGACCATGACCGGCACCGCCAACGGCACCTGGCTGCACCTGTGGGAGGATGTGGGCGGTACCTCTCAGATGTGGACCGTTCAGCCCACCCCGGAAGGAACTGTGCGCCTGCGCTCTTCCTGGGCCGGCGGCAAGTGCGTGGACACCGTTGGCATGGGCGCTGCGGTTGGCACCGTGCTGCAGATCTGGCAGGAGGTGTCCGGCGCAGATGACCAGCTGTGGACCATTGCCGAGGTGAAGGAGCGCGCAAAGCGTGCCGCAAAAAAGGCCGAGGCGCCTGCTGTGGAGGCTGCCGCTGAAGCTGCACCCGCTGCAGAAAAGGCACCGGCCAAGAAGACTGCGGCCCGCAAGCCCCGCACCACCAAAAAGGCGGCTGCCGCCAAGGCAGAAGCTGCAGAAGAGGGGAAGACAGAGACCGCAGCACCGGCAGAAAAGCCCGCAAAGCCTGCCCGTAAGACCGCCGCCAAGGCTGCCGAAAAAGCAGAGCCTGCAAAGGCAGAAGTATCTGCAGAGGAAAAGCCCGCTGCGGAGAAACCCAAGCGCAAGTGCGCACCCCGCAAGAAGAAGGAGACGGTCTGATCTCGTTCTATTGACCTGTTAAAATGAAAGCGCCCGCCGGAGGTCCAGCCCTGCCCGGCGGGCGCTTTTGGTTATTCTGGAAGCTGCTTTAAAACAAAGCGGTTTTTATCAAATTCAAGCAAACCTTCGTCCCGCATTTTGCACAGCTCTTTGGAGAGGGCGCTGCGGTCCAGATTGAGGTAGTCGGCCATCTGCTGGCGGTTGAAGGGCACCTCGAACGCCATCCTGCCGCAGCGTGCTACCTGTGCGGAAAAATAGGTCAGCAGCCGTCCGCGCACAGTCTTGGGCGTTGTGCAGAAGATGCGCTGCGAAAGGCTGAGGTTCTTGCGCATGGACACCGCCAGCAGGCGGCGCAGCAGCTTGTCCTGCAGCGCTGGCTCGATCCGCGCATCGGTAAAGGCGGCAGTGTGCAGGAACAGTATTTCGCAATGTTCGGCCGCAACAGCATCCACCATCAAGGCCTCGCCGCAAAAGGCGTAGGTCTCGGCAAAGGCCTGCCCGGCACCTGCGCTGCTCAGGATGCTTTTGGTGCCCCAGAGATCCAGATTTTCAATGTGCACGGAACCACGCAGCACAATGCCGATCTCCCGCACGCAGCTTCCGGCGCGGAAGATGACCTCGTGCTTTGCAAACTGCCGGGTGCGCAGGTGCCCGGCAGCGGCAAGGGTATCCAGCTCGGCTTCTGAAAGATCCTGAAACAGGGGCGACGCGATCTTTTTCATAAAAATCCTCTTTCTGTGGTTATAACAACCGAAAGCACGGTCTGATTATAGTATACTCAGAACATCAAAGCAAGGAGGATTTTTCCATGATCCGCAAAATCATTCATATAGACGAAGAAAAATGCAACGGCTGCGGTGCCTGCGTCACCGCCTGCCATGAGGGTGCCATCGGCCTTGTGAACGGCAAGGCTAAGCTGATGCGGGACGACTACTGCGACGGCTTTGGCGACTGCCTGCCCGGATGCCCCACCGGTGCCATCACCTTTACCGAGCGCGAAGCCGCCGCTTATGACGAGCAGGCTGTGCTGGAAAACAAGCAGAAAAAGGCCGCTGCCGCCCAGCAGCAGGCGCAGCCCGCTGCACCGGCGTTCCATGGCTGCCCGGGCAGCATGATGAAACAGTTCCACCGTGAGCAGACCGCACCTGCCGCAGCCGCAGTGCCCATGCAGTCCCAGCTGGCACAGTGGCCTTGCCAGATCAAGCTGGTGCCGGTGAACGCGCCCTACTTTGACGGTGCCAAGCTGCTGATCGCCGCCGACTGCACCGCCTATGCCTACGCCAATATCCACGAGGAGTTCATGAGGGGCCATGTGACCATCATCGGCTGCCCGAAGCTGGATGCTGTGGATTACAGCGAAAAGCTGACCGAGATCATCCGCAGCAATGATATCAAGAGCGTGACCGTGCTGCGCATGGAGGTGCCCTGCTGCGGCGGGCTGGAGCACGCTGCCATCACTGCTCTGAAGAACAGCGGCAAGTTCATCCCGTGGAATGTAGTCACCTTCTCCACCGATGGCCGCATCCTCGACCGGTAAAATGACAGAACAAAAGCCAGAAACGACTGCTGCCGTTTCTGGCTTTTGATGTTTGCGGAAAGATCAGCCCGCGTTCTGTACGCTGTTGGCAGCGGTCTGCACGAACTGCAGCACGCTCTGGATGGTATCGCGGATCTGCACCAGTGTCTGGATGTCTTCGTCCTTCATGCGGGATGTGGGCGCAGTGAGCACCACGGTCTGGGCACTCACGGTGCCAGTGAGCTGGATGCTGACCCCGTGTTCCGGGATGGTGAGCAGGATGTGCACCGGGATGGCATCCGCAAAGAACCTGCTCTTTTCCAGCCCGATAACAAGTACCGGTGCATTGGCGCTGGCATCACCGGTATCCAGCTGAAAATAAAGGTAGCCGTCCTTTGCGTTTTCCGGCTGTACGCGCTGCAGTTTTTTCTGCGGCAGCTCAAACTCGGTCATGTCCTGCAGGCTGGTGGCTGTGGCGTCCACACCCAGCAGGCTTGCCAGCTGGGCCTGCGAGATATAACTGCCAAGGCTCCAGTCCGGCAGCAGAAGGCTCGCCAACGGGTAGCTGTCGGTGATGGAAGAGCGGATATTTTTGTACAGCTGCCCGACATCGTATAAGGTCTCGCTGCTGCTGATATACACCCGAGTGAGCGGGCCTGCCGGGATAACGGCATCCGGGGCCGAGATGCTCAGCTGCAGTGCGTCCGGCGCATACAGGCCGTTGACGGTGCCCTTGGTGGAGCCTGTCTTTTGCAGGATGGTGTAAAGGGCAGGGGAATCGGCTGTGGATGTGATCTCATAATCAAAGGTAAAGGCCGCGCCTGCCTGCAGCGCTTTCACCCGGCGGGCTACCAGACTGTACCCGGTTGCAGCGGCCACGGCTGCAAGCAGTACAAGAATGAGCACTGCGATCAGGACCACATAGCCCGCGCCGTGCTTTTTCCGTTTGGAAGATGCCATAAAAAATCCTCCCTCAGATGTTTTATTCAGCATAGCGGAACGGCGGACAAAAGTCAAGGAGGAACAGAGAAGCGCTGAAAAAAACAAAAAATCCGAAACCGTAAGGTTTCGGATTTCTGGCGGAAAGATGGGGATTCGAACCCCAGAACGCTTTTGACACGTTACACGATTTCCAGTCGTGCGCCTTAGACCAACTCAGCCATCTTTCCATATTCGGTTCTGCGTTTTGGGCCGTGGCCCTCAGCGCTCCACTATAATACCTGAAAGAAGCACTTTTGTCAAGGATTTTTTTGAAAAAAATTGTATTTTTTCAAAAAGCACGTGCCTGCGTTTCTGGCCTCCGAACTTTGCACTGAAAACCGTGCAAAACCCTTGACGACGACTGAAAACCGGGCTATGATGGGGGCAGAGAGTGCTGCGGAGAGAGTTTGCCCTGCAGAAAAGGAATAAAAGGAGGATATTTTATTATGACTTATCCTGAAGTGCTGGCGAATGCGCGTGAGTGCATCGGAAAATACTGCAAGGCCTGCCCGGTGTGCAACGGCGTGGCCTGCAAAAACCAGATCCCCGGCCCCGGTGCCAAGGGCGTGGGCGATACGGCCATCCGCAATTATAATAAGTGGGCCGAGATCCGCGTGAACATGGACACCCTGTGCGAGGGCGGCACCCCGGACACCCATATTGAGCTGTTTGGCAAGAGCTTCAAGTACCCGTTCTTTGCAGGCCCGGTGGGTGCTGTGAACCTGCACTACTCCGAAGCCTATACCGATATGACCTATAATGATGTGCTGGTGCGCGCCTGTGCAGAGAACGGCATCGCTGCCTTTACCGGCGACGGCACCAACCCCACCGTTATGGAGATGGCCACCAAGGCCATTGGCGCAGCAAACGGTTGCGGCGTGCCCACCATCAAGCCCTGGAACATTGATACCATTAAGGAAAAGATGGCCGAGGCCAAGGCCAGCGGCTGCTTTGCCGTAGCAATGGATGTGGATGCAGCCGGTCTGCCCTTCCTGAAGAACATGACTCCGCCCGCAGGCAGCAAGAGCGTGGCAGAGCTTGCCGAGATCGTCAAGCTGGCCGAGCGCCCCTTCATCGTCAAGGGCGTTATGACCGTTAAAGGCGCACTGAAGGCAAAGGAAGCCGGTGCGGCTGCTATCGTGGTGTCCAACCACGGCGGCCGCGTGCTGGATCAGTGCCCGGCCACTGCCGAGGTGCTACCGGAGATCGCAGCAGCCCTCAAGGGCACCGGCGTGAAGATCCTGGTGGACGGCGGCATCCGCACCGGTGTGGATATGTTCAAAGCACTGGCACTGGGTGCAGACGGCGTGCTGATCTGCCGCCCGTTCGTCACGGCTGTGTATGGCGGCGGCGAGGAAGGTGTGAAGTGCTACATTGATAAGCTGGCCGGTGAGCTGGCTGACACCATGCAGATGTGCGGTGCGCATTCTCTGGCCGAGATCACCCCGGATATGGTGCGGGTATAAGAAAAAGAGTGAATAGAAAAGCGGTCTGTGCCTTTGCGGTGCGGGCCGCTTTTTCATCCTTGCAGCTGCGTGCCGGGGTAGTAGTGTGCCAGAATATCGGCATAGCTTTTGCCCTGCTCCGCCATGGCCTTTGTGCCCCACTGGCTCAGGCCCACACCGTGGCCGTAACCCCGGGTGACAAAGCTGAAATTCCCGCTCTGGTACTGTACCGTAAAGCATGTGCTGCGCAGGCCCAGCGCCCGGCGCAGGGTCGTGCCGGAAACGGTCTGCCCGCAGACCGTGACGGTTTTTGTGTATCCGGCGCTGGTCAGCTCTGCCGGGCCGAACCAGACCTCCGGCGCGACGAGATCGGCAGAAATGCCAAGGCCTGCAAGGGCCTGCTGCACCTGCTCTGCGGAAAAGGTGACGGTGTATTCGTAGTTGTCAGCGGAACGGTCGGTGCTGCTGTCCACTGAAATGAGGTAGGGCAGGGCGGAACCCCATACATTTTCGCTGGCCTCGGTCTGCCCATTGGAAATGGCAAAGTAGCTAGCGCAGGCAGGAACATTCTCGTAATAAAGTATCTCATCCAAGACCTCGTCCACAAGGGCGGAGAGGCGGGCGTAATTCTGCTCGTAGGCGGTGCCCCAGTAGCTGCGCAGCACCGGCTCGGTCAGGCAGCCCTGCCGCCGGGCTGGGTCGGCAGTGAGCCAGGCGCCGCTTTGCAGGGTGGTGTGGTCCCGGCAGTAGAGCGCATAGCTGTGGGCGGCAACGGCCTGTGCCTTGAGCGCTTCGTCCGGCCAGCTCACCGGCATCTCGGCGGCGACAGCACCCAGAACGTATTCCTGACGGGAAAGCTCCAACACCTGTCCGGTGGCCTGATCCTCCACCAGAAAGGTCTCGGCATCCGCAGAAGGCACGGCACCTGGCGGCTGCGCAGATGCTGCAGGCGAAGATACGGCAGAAGATGCGGGCTCTGCCCCACTGAGCACGGCGCGTGTGATCCGGTAGGCAGCCAGCGGCAGAATGCTGCCCAGCACCAGCAGGACCGCAAAGATTGGCAGAAAAAACTTTTTCATAGTCCCAAACCCTCCGACAGCGGTGTTTTTTTAATCAGAATACCGGATATACCCTGAAAAAAGATGCGAAACAGGGAAAAAGCCTTTTGTGGTGCAAGCGCAAAAAGCATCAAACCGGCTTTTTGTGCGCTGAACGGTGCAGTTGATGCTTGAATTTACTCGTCAAAAGCGATAATATAGAATTATACCCATCATTGAGGGTGGGCGGGAAAGTATATAAATAGGATGAAAGGAGAATTCCCCTTATGAATTTTGCACATTCGGAGGTGGCAACGCTGGACCCGAACACAATGCGGACTTTGTGTGAGGAATATGTTGCCAACAACTACATCGATCCGGAGACGAGCGAACGTCTGGGGGTCAAGCGCGGCCTGCGCAACCCGGATGGCACTGGTGTGCTGGCCGGCCTGACCAACGTCTGCGACGTTGTGGGTTATAAAAAGGATCAGGAAGGCCATGTGATCCCCACTCCCGGCAAGCTGATCTACCGCGGTGTGAACATCAACGAGATCGTGGACGAGGCCTACCGCAATGACCGCTTTGTGTTTGAAGAGGTGATCTGGCTGCTGCTGTTCGGCAGTCTGCCCAACCGGGAGCAGCTGGACGATTTCTGTGAGATCCTGGCAGAGCACCGCGCCCTGCCGGAAGGCTTCATGGACACCATGAACGCCCCCTCGCCCAATATCATGAATAAGCTGCAGCGCTGCGTGCTGGGCCTTTACTCTTACGATGAGCACGCCGAGGATCTGAGTCTGGAGAACATCCTGAGCCAGAGCATCAATCTGATCGCCAGCATGCCCACCATGATGGTGAACGCTTACCAGATGAAACGCCGCTACTACGATAAGCAGAGCATGTTCTTCCACCTGCCCAAGCCCGGCCAGAGCACGGCAGAGCACATCCTCAGCACCTACCGTCCGGACCAGAAGTTCACCCACGAGGAAGCAAAGCTGCTGGATATGTGCCTGCTGGTGCACGCCGACCACGGCGGCGGCAACTGCTCCACCTTTACCACCCGTGTGCTGTCCTCCTCCGGCACCGATACCTACTCCGCAATCGCGGCGGCCATCGGTGCACTGAAGGGCCCCAAGCACGGCGGTGCCAACCTGATGGTGAACCGTCAGCTGAAGGATATCCTCAAGCATGTGGAAAACCCCGAGGACGACGATGAGGTGCGCGAGTATCTGCGCCGCATCCTGCGCAAGCAGGCGGGCGATGGCTCCGGCCTGATCTACGGCATGGGCCACGCGGTGTACACCATCAGCGACCCTCGTGAGGTGATCCTGAAGCAGCGCGCCCGCCATCTGGCCTACGACAAAGGCTTTGAGGAAGAGTATAATATGCTGTGCAGCATCGAACGGCTGGCCCCCGGCATCTTTGCCGAGGAAAAGGGCAGCACCAAGCCGGTGTGCGCCAACGTGGACCTGTTCAGCGGCCTGATCTACAACATGCTGGGCATCTCTGAGGATATTTACACCCCGCTGTTCGCCATTGCCCGTGTGCCCGGCTGGTGTGCACACCGCGTGGAAGAGGTGGTATTCGCCAACCGTATCATTCGTCCCGCTTACAAGTATCTGGGCGTGCGCCAGAAATATAAGCCGATTGAGGAACGCTGATGAATCCTTCTGTTTTGTTCGTTTTTATCCTGAGCATTCTGCTGGGCGTGCTGCGCGCGGCAGACCTTGCCTTTGGCACCGATGCCGTCACCGGTTTGTGCGTGGTCGGCTCGGTGTGGTGGCGCTATCTGGCACTGGGTATCGTGGTGCTGGCTGCAGTGCTTGTGGGCCGTACACAGCCTTCCCGCTCGGAAGCGGTGCGTAGCCGCAGGCCGCTGGCCGGTATTCTGGCTTTTGTCGGTGCAGTATGTTTTCTGGCCGCAGCGGGTGCACAGATCGCGCTGGGCGCAGCTTCCGGTCTGGGCGGCTTTGTGCGGTGCATTCTGGAATGCCTGTGCTCCGCGTGGCTCAGCACCATAGGCCGCTGCTGGCTCAGCCCCAACGAGTGGAAAAAGCCCTTTGGCGGGCTGTATCTGGCCGTGGCGGGCAGTCTGCTGTTCTACTGGAACGTGCTGCTGCGCTTTATGGAGAACAGCTCCAGCTGGCACCGCGTGACCCCTACAGCGGCGGTGTGGCAGGCGCTTGCGGCACTGGTGTTTTTGGCAGCGCTGGCCCGGGCGCTGCATGTCCCGCAGCCGGGCAATGGCAAAACACTGTGCGCAGCCGGGCTTGCCGCATTTGCACTTTGCCTGTGCTGGCAGCTGCCCTACGTACTGGTTTTGATGAGCGGCCTGAGCTGGGCCACACCGGCTGTCTGGCCGGAGATCTTTGCCGGACTGGGCCTTTGCTGCGTGGGCGGCATTGGCGGAGCGTGCGCTGCAGCCTGCTTGAACGGGGAGAGCTGACAAAAATGTTGGCACTCTGTTGGCGCAATTGCCGAAAAGCAGGGAATGAAAGGAATTAAAATCGTACAAAAGCAAAAAATGCAGTGAATGTCTTGTTAATTTTTTGGCAGATACTTGAAACTTTCTGCGTTTTGGTCTAAAATAAAGATACCGTGATTTATCCGATTATGGGTAAAATAATTAGGAGGTACTATTAACATGGCTGTTAGAGTTGCTATCAATGGTTTCGGTCGTATTGGTCGTCTGGCTTTCCGTCAGATGTTTGATGCTGAGGGTTACGAGGTCGTCGCAATCAACGACCTGACCAGCCCCAAGATGCTGGCTCACCTGCTGAAGTACGATACTGCTCAGGGTTCTTTCTGCGGCAAGATCGGCGAGGGCAAGCACACCGTCGAGGCTACCGAGGACTCCATCATTGTTGACGGCAAGGAGATCAAGATCTACGCTGTTAAGGACGCAAAGGACGCTCCCTGGGGCGAACTGAACGTTGATGTTGTTCTGGAGTGCACCGGCTTCTACACCAGCAAGGAGAAGAGCATGGCTCACATTCAGGCTGGCGCAAAGAAGGTCGTTATCTCTGCTCCCGCAGGCAACGATCTGAAGACCATTGTCTTCTCCGTCAACGAGAAGACCCTGACCGCTGAGGATCAGGTCATTTCTGCTGCTTCCTGCACCACCAACTGCCTGGCTCCCATGGCTAACACCCTGAACAAGACCTACCCCATCGTCTCCGGTATCATGACCACTGTTCATGCTTACACCGGCGACCAGATGATCCTGGATGGTCCTCAGCGCAAGGGCGATCTGCGCCGTGCTCGTGCTGGCGCACAGAACATCGTTCCCAACACCACCGGCGCTGCTAAGGCTATCGGCCTGGTCATCCCCGAGCTGAACGGCAAGCTGATCGGTTCTGCTCAGCGTGTGCCTGTTCCCACCGGCTCTACCACCATTCTGGTTGCTGTCGTCAAGGGCAAGGATGTCACCAAGGAGTCCATCAATGCTGCTATGAAGGCTGCTACTTCTGAGTCCTTCGGCTACAACGAGGATCAGATCGTTTCTTCCGATGTCATCGGCATGCGTTACGGCTCTCTGTTCGATGCTACCCAGACCATGGTCGCTAAGATCGACGACGACACCTATCAGGTTCAGGTCGTGTCTTGGTACGACAACGAGAACTCCTACACCTCTCAGATGGTCCGTACCATTAAGTACTTCGCTGAGAACTGCTAATCATAGCTCTACGCTCAAAAGCGCTTGAGGTGCCGTGCTGAATAACAGTTGATACCGGCTTTGCCGGTACGAACATGCTGTGATTGGCATGACAACAGGATATTGAGTTCAACACCCTTCCTTTTGCGGGTTTCCGTGAGGGGAAGGGTGTTTTTTTGCTGAAAAAAGCAATGGAACGAGTTTCTTTCCAAAATGAATATGTTGCAACAAAAAGACGGAATAAAGTACGGAAATCTTAGCCATGAAGCAGGCAATGATACAGCTGAAAAGTATTGTATCCCAAAGGAAAAAATGGTAAAATGTTTTTAGTGTCGATAAATACATTTACGAAATTGATATTGATGATTCTGGAAATAAAATGTCAATGAATTGCGGCGTAAATCAGTCAAAAACCTGGGCGTAAATGCGTCCGGGCTTTTTGTGATGTAAAGGAAACCGGGCCGGAGTTTGGCACGGTATGGGGATGAGATCCCTAAATGGGGAAAGCGACGGGAAAGGGAAAATGAAAGAGAAATTGAGGCTTGCTGTTTTTGGCCACAAAAGGTGGTCGAGAGAGGGCGGCGTGGAGATCGTGGTAAAAGAGCTGTGCACACGGATGGCGCAGCAGGGCTGTCAGGTGACATGTTACAACAGATCGGGACATCATGTGAGCGGTGCGGAATATGATGATGCCAGTAAAATTGAATACGCTGGAATCTGCCAGAAATATGTTCCGACCATTCAGCGGAGAGGGGATGGAGATATAATACGCGGCTGTCATAATAGGGACAAGGGTGCGGCAGAGAATGAAAGGCTCCGCAACCCAAAGTTCATATTTTCTTACCCGAAGAATGAACGACTGATCTTTTTGAGCGGCAGAAATGCCGCGCAGGAAGAAATCTCGACCATGAGGGTGGGGTGACAGCCAGCGGACAGGTGTACGAGCCTATCCGCTCTTTGTGTTGTCTGGAAATATATTGGTTTGATGTGAAAATAGATGAGAAAAACGTTTTAACGAATAGATTTTAAAAGCGTAGGAGGAGAAAAAGGTGGAAAATTATAAGATTGCTGTTGCGGGTACAGGCTATGTTGGTTTGTCGATTGCGACCCTGCTTTCCCAGCATCATCATGTGACCGCTGTGGATATTATCCCGGAGAAGGTCGAGATGATTAATAACCGGAAGTCTCCGATTCAGGATGACTATATTGAAAAATATCTGGCAGAAAAGGATCTGGATCTGACTGCAACCCTCGATGCAAAGGCTGCATACTCGAATGCGGATTTTGTTGTGATTGCGGCCCCCACAAATTACGATAGCCACACCCAACACTTTGACACATCTGCCGTCGAGGCTGTGATCAAGCTGGTCATGGAGTATAACCCGAACGCTATCATGGTTATCAAGTCTACGATTCCTGTGGGCTATACGGCAAGTGTAAGAGAAAAGTTCAACAGCAAAAATATCATTTTCAGCCCGGAATTCCTGCGTGAATCCAAGGCCCTCTACGATAACCTGTATCCTTCCCGCATTATCGTTGGAACTGACCTGAACGATGAGCGTCTGGTAGAAGCTGCTCATGAGTTTGCCGGTCTGTTGCAGGAAGGTGCAATCAAAGAGAACATTGACACGCTGTTCATGGGCTTCACTGAGGCCGAGGCGGTCAAGCTGTTCGCAAATACCTATCTGGCTCTGCGTGTTGCTTACTTCAATGAACTGGATACCTATGCAGAAAGTAAGGGTCTGAACACCCAGCAGATCATTGACGGTGTTTGCCTTGATCCTCGTATCGGCAGCCACTACAACAATCCGAGCTTTGGCTATGGGGAGTGTGAAATAATATGGGCAACCAGAGAAAAGGCTGATTTCATGCGGGTTTACGCGGCTTGACCTTTTCACCTCAACCTGTTTCTGCCTGTCATGGTGCGTTACAGCAAGCGTGATTTCAGGTGCTAATGGCTTCTGGTTGCGCTCTATACTTAACCCACCACAGCGAAAGCTGATAGAGCAGAAAACAGAATAAGGAGGTACGAAGGCGAGCCTGCGTATAGATTGCTACTGCAATCTGTATACAGGCTTGTTGTCGTGCAATAAAGGATGCAAGGTGAATAGTGAAAGAACGAGCATGACAATTTGAGGATAAGAACTACTTGGATTGTGCATAAGGCAAAGATAAAAGCATGAAATAGCGGTTGGAGAGAAGTAATGGAAGGAAAAATCAGACTTGCGGTTTTCGGACAAAAACGTCTTTCTCGTGAAGGCGGGATAGAGATTGTTGTAAAAGAACTATGCACCCGAATGGCACAGAATGGCTGTGATATAACTTGCTACAATAGAGCAGGTCATCATGTGAGCGGTGCAGAGTATGACAAAACAATTGAATATGATGGTATCCGTCAAAAGGTTGTTCCGACCATTGAGAAAAAGGGACTTGCGGCGGTAAGCTCTTCCTTTTTCGCAGCACTTTATAGTGCATTTGGAAGATACGATGTGGTGCATATCCATGCAGAAGGTCCTGCCTTTTTCTGCTGGATACCAAAACTTTTTGGCAAGCGTGTAGTCAACACTATCCACGGTTTGGACTGGGATCGCGAGAAGTGGCGCGGAAGCGTTGCATCCAAGTTCATTCGTGGCGGCGAAAAAAACGCCGTGAAATATGCGGACGAAATCATCGTTCTAAGCAAAGGCGTTCAGAAGTACTTCATGGATACGTACGGGAGGGAGACGCATTTTATCCCTAATGGTGTCAATCGGCCAGAGGTTCGGGAAGCAAATCTGATCAAGGATCATTTTGGATTGGAAAAGGATTCCTACATATTGTTCCTCGGTCGTCTGGTGCCGGAGAAGGGCATTCGATATCTGGTTGAGGCCTTCAAGAATGTCAAGACAGATAAAAAACTGGTCATCGCAGGTGGCTCCAGCGATACGGATTCCTTTATGGAGGAATTGAAAGACCTGGCGAAGGGCGACGATCGGATTCTCTTTACCGGGTTTGTGCAGGGAGCAATGCTGGATGAACTGTACAGTAACGCCTATATCTATACTCTGCCGTCTGATTTGGAAGGAATGCCGCTAAGTCTACTGGAAGCAATGAGCTACGGCAACTGCTGTTTGGTTTCGGATATTCCGGAGTGCGCAGAGGTTGTGGAAGATAAGGCATTGATTTTCAAAAAGTCAGATGTGGAGGACTTGCGAGAAAAATTGCAAGATGCCTGTGACCATCCAGAAATGGTTATGAAAATGAAGAATCAGGCAGCTGATTTTATCTGCGAGAAATATAACTGGGATGAAGTTGTAAAGGAAACGATGAAACTGTACAGGAGAAATAATAGATGAGAGTATTGATAATAAATAAATTTTTATATCCAAACGGTGGATCAGAAACCTACATATTTAAGCTGGGTGAGGCGCTAGAGCAGCACGGACATGAGGTTCAGTACTTCGGTATGGAGCATGAAGGCCGCTGCGTGGGCAACCGGGTCAATGCTTATACATCTGGTATGGACTTCCACGGCGGCAGCAAACTGAGCAAGCTGACCTACCCGATCAAGACGATTTACAGCAAGGAAGCAAGAGTACAGCTGCGGAAAGTGCTGGACGACTTCAAGCCGGATGTCTGTCACCTGAACAACTTCAACTACCAGCTGACACCTTCCATCATTCTGGAAATCGTGAAGTGGCGCAAGGAGACCGGAAGAGATTGTAAGATCATCTTCACGGCACATGACTACCAGTTGGTCTGCCCGAACCATCAATTAAAGAACCCTATCACACATGAGAACTGTGAGAAGTGCCTCGGCGGTCATTTCATGAATTGTGTAAAGGGAAAATGTGTTCACGATTCTACTGCAAAATCTATCGTTGGCATGATGGAGGCAGAGTTCTGGAAGTGGAACGGAGCATACAAGTACATTGACAAAATCATCTGTTGCTCGGAGTTCCTGAAAACTAAGATGGACACCAATCCGCTGTTTGCAACCAAGACGATTGCAATGCACAACTTCGTGGAGAAGGTAGAACCTAAAGACGTTGAGAAGAAAGACTACGTCCTCTATTTCGGCCGTTTCTCCGAGGAGAAGGGAATCAACACACTGGTTGAGACTTGCAACCTGTTGCCGGATATTCAGTTTATTTTTGCTGGTTCCGGCCCACTGGAAAACAAGGTCAATCAGCTGAAAAATGTTAAGAATGTAGGTTTCCAGACGGGTGGCGCACTGGACAAATTGATTCGAGAAGCAAAGTTCTCTATCTGTCCTTCGGAAGTCTATGAAAACTGTCCGTTCTCCGTTATGGAGAGTCAGCAGCGCGGCACGCCTGTCATCGGCGCAAATATTGGTGGTATTCCTGAGTTGATCACAGATGGTGTGGATGGACGGTTGTTCACAAGCCGAGATTCCAAGCAGCTGGCCTCGATTATCAGGGAACTTTGGAACAATCCGGAAGAGACGGATAACTATGCAAAGGCGTGTCTGAACCTTGAACGAGACGACCTTGAGGCTTACTGCGACAAACTCGTCCCGATTTATCTGGGGGGGTAACCCTTTGTAAGTATCAGCAAATGGACTATGCGCTGTACTTTGGCCGCTTCTCCGAGGAGAAAGGCATTGGCACACTCATCAAGGTCTGCAAGGAGTTGCCGGATGTGCAGTTCGTCTTTGCCGGTACTGGACCGCTGGAAGATACCATCAATGGTGTAAGCAACATCAAGAATGTAGAATTCCAGAGGGGTGAGGCACTGGAAAAACTCATCCGTGAGGCACGGTTCTCTATCTATCCGTCTGAGTGGTATGAGAACTGTCCGTTCTCCGTGATGGAATCCCAAATGTACGGCACGCCGGTGCTAGGCTCTGAGATAGGTGGTATCCCGGAACTGATTCAGGTCGGTAAAACTGGTGAACTGTTTGAGAGCGGCAATGCCGAAGACCTGAAAAGGAAGGTCCAGAAGCTCTGGGGTGATAAGAAGCTGTGTGAGCAGTATAGCAAGAACTGCAAAGACATCAGCTTCGATACAATCGATGAGTATTACGAGAAAATTATGAAGGTTTATAGAGGTGAAGCATGATTTATGTTTTATATGATAAACCCAAGAAATTGGAAGATATGTCGTTTTTGACTGCGGCATTTGAAAAAGAGTACAAGGAAATTTATCCCGAGTGGCGCTGCACTTCTATCAAGCAAATGCTCTCAGTGTGCAGTACAACCGTAAAACGTACAAAATCAGGTGACACCATTGTATGCTGGTATGACTTTATGGGAGTGTTGTGTTGGTGGTTGAGTAAACTGACCAACAAGAAAATTAAAGTTATAGCAATCAATATTTTGTTGAAAGATAAAAATACAACGAAAAACAAGGTGGCAAAGTATCTTTATAAAAAGGCGTTGTGTTCAAATTCTTTTGCGGCAACAGTTACGACTGTGGAGTACGGCCGCTATATTAATGAGATTTTGAATACAAAAGTGAATTTTACGCTTTTGCATGATGTCTATCATCAAAATTATACTTTGAATAAGCGAGTAGAAACCAAGGTAAATACGGTTTTTTGTGGTGGTAGAAATGGCCGGGATTGGAAACTGCTATTTGAAGTTGCGAAAAAGCTTCTAAAGGTGACGTTTAATTGTGTTATGCCGAGTGCTCTGAAAGAACAGTTCTTAGGCGCTATGGGGGATAATGTCTGCGTTAAAACGGATATCCCGGAAAGCGAATTTATGGAGTTTTTGTGCGAGTCACAACTTATTGCCATGCCACTGGATACAGAAGCACCGGCAGGATTGACCGTCTATTTTCAGGCGGCTGCAAATAATAAAATGATTATAACATCCGATACGGTTACGACAGAAGGATATTTGTCAGATGGATGCGGAGCCTTATGTAAGAATACCGTAGAGGACTGGGTGGACAAAATTCAGTATTATCTTCTGCATACAAACGATGCAGATATCTGTGCAGCAAAGTTTAAGGATTTCCTTGAGAATGAGTGCTCTGAGGAAAAGTATACCGAAACACTGTGGGGGATGCTTGCGGAATGAAAGAAAGGTATGAAGGAGTAGATGGCTTGAAGGCGTATGCCATTATCGGCATTGCGCTGATGCACATCCTCACAAATGGAGAATATGGGATAGGAGGATTTGTGTTTGAGCAGCTTATTCCGTCTTTCACAAACCTCGTTTTCCTTTTTATGATGGTCAGTGGCTTTGGTATGTGCTGTGGCTATTACCAGAAATTCAAGGATCAGAAAATCAGTGTGGGAGAGTTCTACGCCAAAAGATACAGTAAAATTTGGCCGTACTTCGCATTGCTTTGTGCGCTGGACTTTGTAATGTCACCCAGTAAAAGTGCATTGTATGAGGTCTTTGCAAACCTGACACTTTGTCAGGGTCTTTTGCCGAATATGAACATATCGGTTATCGGTGTAAGTTGGACGTTGGCAGTGATTTTCGTATTTTATCTGTTGTTTCCGTTTTTTTGCTTCCTGCTGGAAAACAAGAAACGCGCGTGGTTGGCACTTGCCTGTGCTGTAATCTACAACTTCGTATGCAGCACATATTTCTTTGATGAAAGCCACATTGCAGATAGAGTGCTAGTGAATTTCAGTGCAAGGACAAACATTCTGTATTGTGCAGTTTATTTCATTGCTGGTGGACTGATCTTCCTCTATCGAAAGGAGTTGTCCGAGCTTGCATCGAAGTACAAAGTTATCGCCGGAATATTTTTGCTGATTGCTACAGTTGTTTATTTTGCAATAGGTAGTTCTACACTTACAATGTTGTTCTTCTGCGTGGCCGCACTGGTCTATACCATCGGATGCAATCGGGGGGGGTACTGGTCAATCCAGTCGCCAAGTTCCTTGGCGGTATCTGCTTCGAGATTTACCTGTGCCACATGGTAATTTATCGTGTGCTTGAAAAGTTACACCTTGTTCATCTGTTTGGAAATGGTCTGCTGGCATATATCTTCACAGCAGTTGCAGTTATTTGTGGCTCGGTTGTGTTCTCGGTGTGTGCCAAGTGGTTCTTAAATAAAATCGAAACATTCTTAAAAGAGAGAGTTAGGAGAGTTAATCATGTCTGAAGAAAAGAAGTTAAATGGTACGGTCATCGTCACTTATCGCTGCAATGCCCGTTGCTCTATGTGTAACCGTTATAAAGCACCTTCCAAACCGGAAGAGGAAATCAGCATCGAAACCATCAAAAAACTGCCGAAGATGTATTTTACGAACATCACCGGCGGTGAGCCGTTCATCCGCTCTGACCTGAAGGATATTGTGCGTGAACTGTATAAGAAATCTGACCGTATCGTTATTTCTACGAATGGTTTCTTTACGGATCGTATCGTTGATCTGTGCAAAGAGTTTCCGCAGATTGGTATTCGTATCTCTATCGAAGGTCTGGAGCAGACCAACAACGAGATCCGTGGCCTGCAGAACGGCTACCAGCGTGGATACGGTACGCTGAAGAAACTGCGTGAGATGGGCATGAAGGATGTCGGTTTTGGTATGACCGTCCAGGACAAGAATGCTCCTGACCTGGTTCCGCTGTACAAGATTTCCAACGAGATGGGTATGGAGTTCGCCACGGCTTCTCTGCATAACAGTTTCTACTTTGTTGAGGCAAAAAATATCATCCATGACCGTCCGATGGTCGCAAAGAATTTCGAGAATCTGGTCAACGAACTGCTCCGCAGCAACAGCCCGAAAAAATGGTTCCGTGCCTACTTTAACCACGGTCTGATCAACTACATTTACGGCCAGAAGCGTCTGCTGCCTTGCGACATGAGTTTTGATACCTTCTTCATCGACCCGTATGGCGATGTTATGCCTTGTAATGGTACCAAGGATAAAGAAGTCATGGGCAACCTGAATACCCAGAGCTGGGACGAACTGTGGAACAGTCCGCAGGCTGAGGAAGTCCGCAAGAAGGTTCGTTGCTGCGACCGTGACTGCTGGATGATTGGCTCTGTCAGCCCTGCTATGCATAAGTACATCTGGAAACCTGCTACCTGGGTTCTGGTTCACAAGTTCAAGGCTTTCTTCACCAAGCATCCGTATAGCATGTACGAACTGAAGATTTGCCGTGACTACCGTGATGGCAAGGTCACTAAGGAAGAACTGGACAAGTGCAGCACCTGCGATATGAATTGTGTGATCAACAACGGTCTGAGTGAGGCTTCCAAAGAACAGCTGAAGCATAAGACCGGCGAGGAAATCGTGGATGCTGATATCGCACAGCAGATGGAGACGAAGTAATGAGTGAAAAGACAGCGGCAAGAACAAGAGAAAAATGGGTCGATGATGTAAAAGTTATTGCCTGTATATTGGTTGTACTGGGCCATTTCTTCCAGAGCATGACGAAGTCAAATATTCTGCCTGAAAATGGTTTATACCAGTGGTTCAATACGACAATTTATTACTTCCATGTGCCGCTGTTCTTTATTTGTAGCGGATACTTGTATCAGAAGTACAGCAAGGTAAACAGTGTGGGTAGTTGGTGCAAGAATGTGGCAAAAAAAGCATTGGCACTCGGCGTACCCTATGCCACTTTTACGACTGCTACGTGGGTGCTGAAAAAGGTGTTCTCAAGTAGTGTTAACGACCAGATTGGTGGTCTCGGTGATACACTGTTCCTCCATCCGACTGCTCCATATTGGTATCTATACGCATTGTTTTTTATCTTTCTGGTCACGCCGACTTTTAGCGATGTGAAAGCATCTGCAGTAGGATTGATAGTTGCACTGGCTGCAAAAGTCTTGATTTTAACTGGGGGGGGGTACAGCATTTACGCTGTATCGACGGTTCTCTCAAACGAAATCTGGTTTGTGCTCGGTATGGGTATTTGCACGTTTAATGTGCAGATGAAGGGCAAAAGAGCACAAGGGACGATATTCGGGTTGCTGTTTATAATTCTGAGCATTGTGGTATATACGGCGGAAATTAGCGGCAGTATGATCTCTTTCATAATGGGATTATTGGCTTGTGTGGCGGTTATCCTGATGGTGGCTGATTTTGAGGAAATGTTCAGTAGGGGTATGGACTTTCTTGCAAAGTACACAATGCCGATTTTTCTGATGCATACATTGTTTGCCGCACCGCTGCGATCTGTTCTACTGAAGGTTGGCGTTACGAATGCTGTGGCACATGTGGTGCTGGGACTTGGAATTAGCTTTGCAGGTCCGATTATAGCTGCATGGATTATGAAGAAAACAAAGTGGATGGAGTTTTTCTTGTACCCGAATAAATTAATTAGAAAGGTATCTTAAGGATGAGACTTAAAGGTAAAGCCAAGGAAATCCTTGGATTGATGCGAGCAAAAATCTTTGGCATAACCGCTGGGCAGAGCGTTTATATTGGTAAGCATTGCAGCCTAAAAGGAAAACACCATATTACCTTGGAAGATTGTGTGACGGTACGTCCATATGCCCAAATCTGGTCGGGGGGGGTACAGTGAGAATTGGCAAAGGCTCCGAAATTGGTGAACGATGCCGAATCTCTATTGCTAATTCTTTGGAAATTGGAGAAAAAGTACTCCTTTCTCCAAACGTGTACATAACCGATTGTGATCATGAGTACCGTGACGTAGATGTTCCAGTGATTGATCAAGGAATTGTACAAAGAGGACAGAAAGTATCCATTGGAGAAGGTTCTTACATTGGAATCAATGCAGTGATTGTAGGCAATGTGAGGATTGGCAGACATTGCGTGGTTGGAGCCAATTCGGTGGTTACTAAAGACGTACCAGATTATTGTGTGGCAGTTGGGAGTCCGGCAAAAGTGATTAAGAACATGAAGAATTGATGTAGCGAGGAATATATAAATGAAAGCAGGATTAGTAAGCATTGTCTTACCAATATACAATGTGGAAAAGTATCTTGATAGATGCATTGAGAGCGTTATAAATCAGACATACAGAAACCTAGAAATCCTTCTTGTAGATGATGGGTCACCGGATGATTGCCCTCAAAAATGCGAAGAGTGGGCTAAGAAAGATGGCCGAATAAAAGTTATCCATAAGGCTAATGCAGGACTTGGATATGCCCGTAATACGGGAATAGAAAATGCTTCTGGAGAATACATTTGCTTTTTTGATAGCGACGATTATATTAATCCAAGTACAATAGAAAAGGCATATAATACCGCACAGAAAAACAATAGTGATATGGTTTTGTTTGGCCACTACGATGTTAATGCACAAGGAAAAATCGTCAGAACGTATATACCTACAATAGATAAAGAAAGCTATGTGAGCTCTGAGGTTCAAGAAGTGCTTTTACCTGATTTGGTTTCTGATAATCCTGCAACAGGGAAGAGTACGAATTTATGGTTAAGCGCATGTTTTTGTATGTATTCTATGAAGTTGATATTAGAAAGCAACTGGAGATTTGCTTCGGAACGGGACATTATATCTGAGGATGTATATTCATTGTTGCGATTGTACAGAAATGTAGAAAAAGTTACTATAATTCCAGAGGCATTCTATTACTATTGTGAGAATAGTACGTCATTGACACATACGTATAAGGCAGATCGATTCAATAGAATAAAGAGATTCTATAATGCCTGCATAGATGCATGTGATGAACTAAATTATAATGATGAGGTAAAAAAACGCTTTTCGGGTCCATTTATTTCTAATACAATTGCTGCAATGAAAATGATTATTCAAGCGGATATGAGTAATGATAAAAAGAAATCGGCGTTCAAAGCTATATGTAAGGATGAACAACTTCATAAAATAATAAATAGCGTGGAAGTCAAAAAAGAAAAATTTACACGAAGATTGTTGATTTGGTTTTTAAAGGCCCGATTATATAGTGTTTGCGAACTGTTGGTTAGATTAAAAGCATAGAGGGGTTTAAGCGTAAATGAAAAGTAGATTAACAGTTAAAAAAACACATTTGCTATGTGCCATAACGCTTTTACTTACCCTATTTTCTGGACAAAGTTCAAAATTGTTTGGAATATCAGGTGGAGCAGCATATCAATTGTTGTATTACTCTAAATATATATCAGCTTTGTTTCTAGTGGCGTATGCATTATCACGCCCAAGAAAGGTTTCCGATTATGAAGTAAAAAGACTTCTGACAATTCTTTTGCCTCTTGTAGTGTTGATGATAGTGGTAGAATGCTTTGCTGTATTTACAAGTCCTGTGCCGGCAATGTATGGCATAAGATATTGGACTAGATCTTTAGCAGCGTTCTTGGATCGATTTTGCATTTATGCAGTTGTTATTGGAATATGGGAACTGTGTGGAGATGAAGCGATAGAGTGTATTACAAATACTTTTATCGTGGATGAAATTCTTATTTTTATAAGTGCTATTTTTCATGTAGGAGTTGCTGGAATCGTTGAGAGCTTTTTAGGCGCTTTTGCATTTAGTGAGGGTGCATCAAATTATTTTGAAGTTCATGAACTGACTTTTGCCATAGGACTGTGCATTATATATTATTTGTTTTTTGCCGAGAGAAAAAAACATAACACAGGGAAATTAGTCTTTCTTGTTATTTCATTCATTTTGGGATCAAAAAGAATAGGTATGGCAGGCATTGCGGCGGCGGGATTGTTTTCCTTGTTTGTACATAAAAAAGGACTGTCTCGTCGTAAATTGCTTACAATTGGAATAGTTGGTGTTTTGGTCTGCTATGGATATTTGTTTATAGTATATAATAATGAATTCTTTGCAATACTGAATGAACATGGCATCAACAATATGGGACGAGATTTGATTTATGCATATTTTGTCCGAAGAACTAAACTCTCACCAACACAAATGGGATGGGGAATGGCAGGCGTTGCAAAAGTTGTGGAAAATATGGATAGAAGCGAAGTTATGTATATGGCAGCGGTGCGAGGCGTTCATAATGACATCCTTAAAATATATATCAATTTTGGATTTGTTGGTTCTTTGATTTGGTATGCTCTTAATTTGATCTATTTTCCGGTTAAATTTATGAATGAATATGGGAAAAAAGCCGCTACAATATATATGGCGTTGATTCTATATCTGTTTATTACCTATTTAACAGATAATACAGAAAGTTACTTTGTTTGCCAAGTGGCTTTGTTATTGATACCGATAACCGAATATTTGAAAGAAAAAAATAGGAGTGTCTATTGTGAAAATTAAGGAAGCAATAAAAAAACTAATTTACCCTAATAAGTACTGTTCTGAGGCTTATGTTAACTTCCTTCGTCGAGGGGGGGCAAAGATAGGAGAAGGAACAATCTTCTATAATCCAATGAATACTGTTGTTGATGAAACTAGCCTTCCATTTATTGAAATTGGAAAGAATTGTAGAATTACAGCAGAAGTTATTATCTTAGCACATGACTATAGTTATGCAGTTTTACGTCCGGAATATCATTGTATGCCAAGAAAGGCTGGAGTTACAAAAGTCGGTGATAATGTTTTTGTTGGGATGAAGTCCATTATTTTGATGGGAAGTCAAATTGGAAATAATGTTATTATCGGGGCAGGTGCTGTTGTATCAGGAAATATTCCTGACAATGTAGTTGTTGCAGGAAATCCGGCTAAAGTTGTTTGTACGTTGGATGATTATTATGAACGTCAGATAAAACGACTTGATAGTTATGCGAAAATATATTATAAGCGGACCAAGTCATATTTGCAAAGAGAACTAACGGAAAATGATATGAATTGGTATAACCAGCTATGGAAATTTGAAGGAAAGGATCAAATCTATGCTGGAATCAAAGTGGATGGAGATAACATTTCAGAAATTATCAGCGATTTAAAGAATGTTAAGCCTATTTATGAAAGCTTTGATGATTTTAAGAGGAGCATAGATACTTAAAGGAACTTCGATGGAGAATAAATTCAAATACTTATTTAAAAATATTGGCGTTTTGATGATAGCAAACTTTTCGTCAAAAATACTGGTATTTTTACTTGTACCTTTATATACAAGCGTTCTTTCTACTACTGAATACGGTTCGTATGATTTAGCAGTTTCAACGGCTACACTTCTTTTCCCAATCTTAACTTTAAATATCGTTGATGCGGTAATGCGGTTCTCTATGGATTGTGCAGTCAATAAAAAAACGATTGCAACAATAGGAATGAAGTTTATTTCTATTAGTGCGATTCTTTTTGGAATATGTATGTGGCTATTGAAGCGTATAAATCTATTGCCCGGGATCAGTGGCCTAGAAATATACATATTCTTATATTATGCCTCCTATGCCGTTAACCAACTCTTAATTCAATTTTCAAAAGGGTTGGAACGTGTTAAAGACATGGGAATAGCAGGGGTAGTTGGGACTTTTGTGACAATAATAACCAATATTCTATTCTTATTGGTTTTAAAGTGGGGATTAATTGGATTCTTTTTCTCAAGTATTCTGGCTCAGATGATTTCGGCTATTTATTTAGCAATTCGTATTAAAGTGTGGGAGTACATTGATGTAACAGAAATTGATAAAAAAACTCAACATGAGATGCTAATGTACTCGGTTCCTTTGATTGCAACTGCTGTTGGATGGTGGATTAATAGCGCAGCTGATAAATATGTAGTTGCCTTTATGTTAGGAGTGGCCTCAAATGGACTGCTGTCCGTGTCATATAAAATTCCACAGATTATAAATACTCTACAAGGAATATTTACACAGGCATGGCAGATATCTGCGGTTAAGGAATATGGCGAAGAGGATACCTCGAAATTTTATGGAAATACATTCTCATCTATTAATTTGCTAATGTGTGCAGCATGTTCATTTTTGATTATTCTGTCAAAACCATTGGCTCATATATTATACGCAAAAGAATTTTATGTTGCCTGGCAGTACGTTCCTTTTCTACTGCTAAGTTCTGTGCTTAATTGTGCTTCTGGTTTGTTAGGACCGATATTGGCAGCAAAGAAAGATTCAAAAGCGATGATGTGGTCCGCTATAATCGGTGCTGCCACAAATATTGTAATGAACATCATTTTGGTTTATTTGATGGGGATTCAAGGAGCTACAATTGCAACAGTGATTTGCTCGTATATTATATATGCGGTAAGAAAAAGGGCTGTAGGTAAAGATATTTGGATTAAAGATTATTTTATAATTATAGTAACGTGGATGCTATTATTTGTTCAGGCGTTTGTGGAAAGCTATTTGTCTATTGTCCCTATTGAAATTGCAATAATGGCAATCCTGATTGTTATTAATGTAAAAGAGTTAAAAAGAATTTTCTTTAAAATAAAGCATGTGTTTATTCACTAAGGGGGAGTTAGTTATGAGGAAACTAAAACAGATATGGCATAAAATAAAAGCGATTCCATTTATTGGCGACAACTATGAAAAACTGGTTGGACAAAAAAAGATAGAAAGAAAAATGCAGCATCAACAGGAAGAAATACAAAATAATGGTGTTAAGTATTTGAACTTAGTTGAAAACACAATGAACACGTCTGGTGGACTGTACTATGCATACGCTGGGACATTACTTGGAATTGTAAGAGATAAAAAACTCATCAAATGGGATTTAGATATTGATTTTGCAGTGGTCATTACAGAAGATTTCTCATGGAGTGATTTACAAAAGGTAATGGCAAAGTCAGGTTTTAGAAAAATAAGAGAATTCGTATTTGAAGGTCTTGTTACTGAGCAGACTTATCAAGTAGATAAGCTGACAATAGATTTCTTTGGTCAGTTCTATGATGGAAATAAGATGATCCAGTATTCGTATGATAAATTGGATGGAGTTAAGTATTCTTCAAATTCAGAGTATAGTGTTTATCTTGTAACACTTCCGAGGGTAGATAAAACAAAGTATATTGAGGCCGATGGAGTAAAAGTATCTGTTCCTTATAATGCTGAGGAAATTTTAGCATCTATTTATAATGAGGATTGGAGAGTTCCTAATCCGAATTGGAAGTCCAATAGTGGAAAATGTAGTACACTATTGAATGGAAAAGTGGGGCATCAGGTGATTAACTGATGCGTTAATAGTGAATAAAATCAAAGGAGATAAAGAATAATGAATATTGCTTTACTTATTGCTGGTGGCTCTGGAGCACGGATGCATCAGAATATCCCGAAACAGTTTCTTACCGTGAATGAGCGACCGGTTATTGTGTATACGCTTGAAGCGTTCCAGCATCACCCGGAGATCGATGAGATTGCAGTTGTTTGCATTGAAGGTTGGGAATCTGTTCTTTGGGCTTATGCAAACCAGTTTAATATTACAAAGTTGAAGTATGTTGTGCCGGGTGGAAAGAATGGTCAGGATTCTATTCGAAATGGTGTCTTTGAATTGGAAAAGCATCATTCTCCGGATGATATAGTCCTAATCCATGATGCAATTCGCCCTATGGTGTCAGCAGAAATCATTTCGGATTGTATTCGAGTAACTCAGCTACATGGTAATGCCATCACGGTCATCCCTTGTGCAGAGGCAATGATGCAGACTGAGGACGGCGTTGTTTCGACGGGAAGCTATCCACGCGATAATTTGAAGAGAACACAGACCCCTCAGGGATTTCCTATTGGTAAAATTTGCGATTTGCACAGAAGAGCATTGAAAGCGGGCATTACAAATTCCGTGGCCTCCTGCACACTGATGATTGAAATGGGAGAACAGGTGTATTTTTCTGCGGGGTCAGAAAAGAACATTAAGCTGACAACAGTAGAAGATATCGATATATTTAAAGCGCTTCTAATTGCAAAAAGATCCGATTGGCTAAAGTAAAGGAGAAAGAGATGAATCTGCATCAGAGTAAGTTATATTTTGAAGATATAGATAGAGCCTTAGATCATGTTGTTGGTATGGAGGCACTGCGAAATAAAAGCATCCTGGTGACAGGAGCAACAGGAACAATTGGCTCTTTTGTGGCTGATGCACTGATTCGATATAGCCAGAAAAATAATGCCGACACCGTTATTTATTTGGGCGGGCGAAATGC
This sequence comes from Faecalibacterium sp. AM43-5AT, assembly GCF_003603345.1. NCBI lineage: Bacteria > Bacillati > Bacillota > Clostridia > Eubacteriales > Oscillospiraceae > Faecalibacterium > Faecalibacterium sp. AM43-5AT. The sequence goes on along the minus strand of NZ_QVGZ01000002.1, from coordinate 28,095 downwards.
TGAAAAACTGAGGCACCAGTTCGGCATTCAAAAGAATGTGGATTTTTTACAGTATGATATGAACGCTCCCATTGGCTTTAATGTTCATGTGGATTATATAATTCATGCGGCTGGGAATGCTCATCCTGCGGCATTTAATGGAAATCCTGTTGGGACAACGATGGGAAATATAGAAAGCACATTTAGATTACTCGAATATCTAAGATTGCATGAAGGAAAAAGACTTTTATATGTGTCGTCAGGTGAGGTTTATGGTCAAGGAGATGTGTCCCTAGATTCCTTTGATGAGTTGTACTCAGGATATCTAGATGTTTTGTCTCCACGTTCATGCTATCCGCTCAGTAAGCGAATGACGGAAAATCTTTGCAGTAGTTACTGGAAGCAATACGGAGTAGAAAGCGTTATTGTGCGCCCGTGCCATACTTATGGACCTTACATGACGGAAACAGACAATCGTGCTCATGCACAGTTTTTCCGCAATGCACTTGACGGAGAAAATATTATCCTGAAAAGTGCAGGAACACAAATGCGTAGCTACAACTATGTGGCTGACTGTGCGGCGGCACTATTGAGTGTGCTTATTCAAGGAATTTCCGGCGAGGCATATAACTTGGCAAACCCGCATTCTAAATTGACTATTGCAGAGTTGGCTAAAAAAATAGCTGTCGCTGGACATAGTAGAGTTGTTTTTGAAATCCCTGATGCGGTAGATTTAGCAAATCAATCCCCTATCCCGAAGCAGGTCTTGAATTCAGCAAAGATTGAAAAGCTTGGTTGGAAACCAACATTTGATGTAGAGGAAGGAATTTGTCATACGTTGAATATTTTGAGAGGATTATAAAATATGTTGGAGAAATTGAAGAAAGCTGTATGCGATGCAAACCTAGATCTTGTAGCTAAGGGCGTGGTAATCTACACGTGGGGCAATGTAAGTGGCATATCTGAAGATAGAAAGTACATGGTAATTAAGCCATCTGGTGTTGACTACGATGGTATGAGTCCTGAGGACATGGTTGTTGTTGATATTGTAAGCGGTGAACGTATAGAGGGTAAATGGAATCCGTCTTCTGATACAAAAACCCATTTGGAACTTTATAGAAAATATAATTCTATAAATGGTATTGTCCATACTCATTCAGTTAATGCTGTTGCTTTCGCACAGGCAGGAATGAAAATTCCTGCTTTAGGGACAACACATGCGGATTATTTCTATGGAGATATTCCATGCACGAGAGAACTTACGAAACAAGAAGTAATGGAAGACTACGAAACGAATACAGGAAAGGTGATTATAGAAACCATTGAGAACGGTAACTATGATCCTATGGCTGTTCCCGGAATCGTTGTGAAAAACCATGGGCCATTTGCATGGGGAAAAAGTCCAGCGAACGCTGTATATAATGCAGTTGTCATGGAAAAGGTAGCGGAAATGGATTTAAAAACATTGTTGCTTAATCCAGATAGCTCGATGGCTCAGTATGTGCTGGATAAGCATTATATGAGGAAGCATGGCCCGAATGCCTATTATGGGCAGAAATAATAAAAAATAGGCCGTGTTTACGCGCATGGATATGTTGCTCAAATATGCTATTTCTCTGTAGGCAATAGAGATGTACCTATTAGCCCTTTGGAAAATAGCATATCTAATTCGTATGCAAGCTCTTAAAAATTGAGGAAAAGAATAATGTCAAAATATTTTGGAACAGATGGCTTCCGTGGTGAAGCCGGAATTACCTTGACAGCCGACCACGCCTACAAGGTAGGCCGGTTCCTCGGCTGGTACTACAATGCTCTTCGTGAGCGCAACGGCAACAACGAGCCCGCCCGCATCGTCATCGGCAAAGACACTCGCCGCAGTTCCTATATGTTCGAGTACAGTCTGGTCGCAGGCTTGACTGCTTCCGGTGCAGATGCCTATCTGCTCCACGTCACTACAACTCCGTCTGTGGCGTATATCGCCCGTGTGGATGACTTTGACTGTGGTATCATGATCTCCGCCAGCCACAATCCGTACTACGATAATGGCATCAAGCTGATCGATTGCTACGGTGAAAAAATGCCGGAGGAGACTCTGCTGCTGGTGGAGGATTACATCGATGGCAAGCTCAATGTGTTCGATAAGGACTGGCCAGAACTGCCTTTTGCTCATCGTGAGCATATCGGCTGTACTGTGGATTACATCTCTGGCCGTAACCGTTACATGGGCTACCTGATCTCTCTGGGTATCTACTCTTTCAAGGGCGTCAAGGTTGGTCTGGACTGCGCCAACGGTAGTTCCTGGAACATCGCCAAGTCTGTGTTCGATGCCCTCGGAGCAGATACCTACGTCATCAATAACCATCCGAATGGTCTGAACATCAACAATAATGCTGGCTCCACTCATATCGAGGGCCTCCAAAAGTTTGTTGTGGAGAAGGGCTTGGATGTCGGTTTTGCATACGATGGCGATGCCGACCGCTGCTTGTGCGTGGATGAGAAAGGCAATGTCATCACTGGCGACCATATCCTTTACATTTACGGTTGCTACATGAAGGAGCGCGGCAAGCTGCTGACTAACACTGTGGTCACGACCGTTATGTCCAATTTTGGTCTGTACAAAGCGTTCGATGAACAGGGCATCGGCTATGCCAAGACCGCTGTGGGCGATAAGTATGTCTACGAGTACATGGCAAAGAACGGCTGCCGTATCGGTGGTGAGCAGAGCGGCCATATCATCTTCTCCAAGTATGCAAGCACTGGCGATGGCATTCTGACCAGTCTGAAGATGATGGAAGTCATGCTGGCGAAGAAGAAGCCGATGAGCGAACTGGCAGCACCGTTGAAGATTTATCCGCAGGTGCTTGAGAATGTCCGTGTGACCGATAAGAAGGCTGCACAGAATGACCATGCCGTGCAGGAAGCCGTGTCTAAAGTTGCTGAGGCACTGGGCGATACTGGCCGTATTCTGGTTCGTGAATCCGGCACTGAGCCAGTCGTGCGTGTTATGGTGGAAGCACCTGACCACGACACCTGCCAGAAGTATGTTGACGAAGTGGTCAACGTGATTTGCGAAAAGGGATATAAGGCGTAAAGTCAAGGACGACTCTGGGCAGTAATCCAGAGCCGTTTTGCATAATAGAGGGAAAGTAAAACAAAGAAGAGAGGGATAAACCTATGTGTGGAATTGTTGGTTTTACAGGAAACCGACAGGCAGCACCGATCCTACTGGATGGACTGTCTAAACTGGAATATAGAGGATATACGTAAAAAAGATTTTGGACAGTTCAAATTGCTGTGTGATAGATGGAGGTATTTATAAATTGTAAATTTGTCAGAAATACCAACTTGAGTTACGAAAATAACTATTTGAACACGAAAAATGAAGCAATAATGTTATGTAAAAGGAATGAAATCAAAAGTGAAGAGAAAAAAAGTATACTTCATAACAGTTGTTGTTGGATTTGCTATATGCATGGTCGGAGTTATATTTGGAAGCCGATTGGTATTTCAGCGAACCTGCGAAAGAAGAACTACTCCATGGTCAGATTTAGGTACTGCAGACGATGATGAATATAGAATTCTCATAGATGCATATAAAATAAAAAATCAATCAAATGAAACTGTTATGATACAAGCATTTGATAATACAAAACTGATAGGTCATTATTATGAAAGAGAAAAAGGTGCGCCTTTAATTGTGTTTTTTCATGGATTGTGGGGGCACAGTTATTTGGATGGCGTGCCAATATATAGAATTACACAAAAACACAATTGGAATCTTCTACTATGTGACTTACGCGCACAGGGAGATAGTGAAGGGGAATTCTCAACATTAGGAGTGCTAGAAAAATATGATTGTCTTGATTGGGTAGAATGGGCACAAAATCGCTTTGGAGATAAAAATCCTATTTTTCTTATGGGAGTTTCAATGGGAGCATCAATTGTGATGATGAGCAGTGATTTGGAGTTGCCTGATTCAGTATATGGAATTATTGATGACTGTGGTTTTACATCTACATTGGACGTGATAAAGCAGAATAATAACAAGCAAATATCAAAATACATACCCAAAAATCTAGTTCCTACTATGCTTAATGTAGGAACAAAGATTTGGGGGAGTTTTGATTTATCAGACGCAGATGCGTGTAAGGCTTTAGCACATACCGATATTCCTCTTTTAATCATTCACGGTGACGAAGATATGAAGGCACCTTTATCTATGGCTTATAAACTATACGATAGTTGTAATGGTGAAAAGCAGTTATATATAGTTCATGGGGCAGATCATACAGAAAATTATAGAAAAGACCCGGGAGGATATGAGAAAATTGTAACAAAGTTTATTGAAGAAAGGCTCCGACAAAAAAAGTGCCAGACCCCTGGTACTAAACCGTAAACGCAAAATGAACAAAATATGTCGTTCGTTCTTTTTGGTGTTCTCTATGCTTCTCGTTGCAACAATTTCCATGGTAATGTTGCGGCTCGAATGAACAGCATCAATGCAAACAAAGATACATTTAAAATGTATACAGATATGTTTTTGACAGAATATATTGTTTTAGCAATCCATCTGAATAGCCAAGGTGCTTTATCGGATATGGTACTGAATAAGGTTAAGGAAAATGCCAATTTGATGGTATGATAGATATTGCTCGTAGACCCGCAGAGTGATATACTTTAGTTATTATAATTGGAAAGAGGTTTGTATCCTATGCCCAGAACAAAAGGTAGCAAGAATAAGCCCAAAACTGTGACTGCTGATTTCGCAACGCAGATTGCAGAAAAGCAGTCCGCAAAGGGAGCGCTCACAGCGGAAATCGCATCTATCACCGCAAACATTGACACTTTGAAGGCTGACCTGAAAGTGAAGAAGACTGCTCTGAAGAAGGCCGAAAAAGAAGTGGCAATGCTGGAAACGAAGAAGGCAAAGGCAGACGCCAAAGCTGCAGAAGAAGCAAAAAAGACAGAAGCGGAGTCCGTTCTGAAAAAGCTGCTGGCCGAAGGCATGAGTGCCGATGAAATCCTCGCAAAACTGAAATAACACGAAAAACCCGTGATGGACAGGCATAACGCACCGTCCATTACGGGTTTTAGAATTATGAGAACATAAGTTCATCCGGCGGCAACATCAAACTGAAAATGTGCCGGAAGGTTGAGCTTTTTGATAAACGCATGGTGCTGGGCGTGGTAGTGACGTAGATCATATCCCAGATGATGCAGTTCCAGCAGCTTCACCAGCACCAGATTGAGGTGGATTCCCTTAGCAGCGGCAATCTGCGCAGCGTCCAGCCCGCTTCGCGTCATTTGATAGACTTCATCACTGTCCAGCATCAGGTGGGATGTGAAAGCGTTATGCTCATAAAGAAGGATGTGCTTATCCTTAATGGTCAGAAACTTGTTCAGGGTATGCAAGTCCATAAGCAGCTGATGCTCCAGATAATGTCCAAGTGCATAGCCGCACACCATCTGCTTTGTCTGTTTGTCCAGCTGGCGATTGATAAGGATCAGTGGCTTATCAAAATAGAGTGAAAGCAAACCCAACATATCTTTAATGCGAGATGTTTCGCTGATGTCCAGACTGCAACTGCGCGCGATCTGTTTGATGTTGCGAGTTCCGGCAGTTTGGACAAGTTCGTTGGCAGCTTGGTGAATAAACGCAGAATCCATAATGTAATCTCCTTCCGGGGATGGCATAGTGAATGGAACCGTGGTTTACAGGTTCATTATTCGTTCCTTTTCTCGTTTTTGTTCTCGGTACTTAAAATAGGCTTTGTGCATTTCATACATGATGCCGTCCATATCCTGCGGGGTCAACTCTCCGCTGGCAAATAGCTCAGTAAGCTCAAATGCGAGATGCTGGGCTTCTATTTTGCCCTTTTTTCCGTAGGCTTCGGCGGCACGTTCGATAAATAAAGACTGATCCGGCTGTAAATAGGTCAAAGGTACATGGAATATATCGGCCATCTTTTCAAGCATTTCAATACTGCGAGGATAGCGGCCATCACGTTCCCATCCGATGATCGTTCGTTTGTTGATACCCAGACATTGTGCCAATTCGTCCTGTGTTAAAGAATGTTTCTTTCGTAGATCGCGAACTTTCTCTCCAAATTTCATGTTTGCAACCTTTCTATGGCGTAGTTATCGTGCTGTAACAATGTGCAACGGAATTTGTAAATATTCGAGCTGAAAGATGCAATGAATTTTCACATTTTCCTCTTGACACGGCGATATGACTTGCTTATAATATATGCTATATTCTATCATCTTTTGGATTATTATACCGTAAAAAGCGCAAATATGCAAGATGAAAAAGGTGAAAAAAGAGCGGAAGTTCAAAAGGTGAAATTGAATAGAAGAAAAGAAGAAACTTAAACCAACACAAAGGAGGCCGTGAGAAGATGAGCAACGGAGAACATGAAATCCGCACCCCAAAGGGGCTGCGGATCGGGAATCGCAGTGTCGTTGATGGAAAGAATATGCTTCAGATCAAGCGTGGTGGCTGTGAAGATTATATTTCTGCTGAATCTCTGGTGGAGTGTATTCACGGCCTTCCCGTGAAGAGTATCGAATTTTTCACAGCAGAGAATCATCGGAAAGAAGCCTGAAGCAGGGAGCTTCATCGGACACTGAAAGCGCAGAGGTGGAATCTTAGGCGGCACGTAGTTAGCCGACCAGCTCCACCAGACGTTCTTTTGGGTCTACAATATAATATCTGTTTGTTAGAGCGATACCGTAGCAATATGTGATATAGGCCGGGACAGAATGAGCGAATGCAGCGCAGTAGTGCGCCTGCAAGTAGTTCATCCTGTTCCGGCTTTTTTATTTTCTCGAAAATCTGTATTCCCAGGTGGCTCTACGGATTCATGTTAGTATAGGGACTTCAAAAAATAGAAAGCAGCAAGAGGAATCTTAGATTCCCGTTAAAAAAAACGGGTGAATCTGAGATGATTTTTGCTGCTTTTTTTCAGTTCACCCAGAGCCGGAAGGCAGAAAGGTGGACAAAATGCTTACATTGAAAAAGGTCAAGGAACTGGTAAACGCACCTGTACACACCAAGCGCGTACCCTCTCCAAAGGTGCTTTTGGAAGAAGGTCGGATTTTTCTGCGTAAAGAATTTGAGCATGGCAGTCATCTGACACTCTATCACAACGGCTATGTTTGGTTTTCTGCTGGAAAGCGCAATACTGTGTTCCATATCCATGACTGCCGTGGGGACTATGCCTACGGTGCATCAAAAGGAAAGGGCGAAGTGATTAAGGAAGAATACTTTGAAAACTGCGAGTGGCATATTCGCGCACTGTTTGAGGGCGAACAGAGAGTGGAGGAATCACAGCTGAAGTGCGAGGGCGTAGGTCAGACCAAAGTGAGTGTGTCATATCATGCCGTGGCGGAAGATTGGGGAGAGATGGCAGACTCTGAAATCAATGTTCTGGATAAATATATTGAGAAGGAAGCACTTCATGCAATGATGGCGGTTCTAACGGAAAAGCAGCGTAACCTGATCTACCAGAATTATGTTCTTGACAAGACCCATCAGGAAATTGCAGATGGTATGGGAATTGCACGCGGGTCGGTTACAAGGTCTGTCAATCAGGCACTTGAACGGATTCGTCGCAAATTTGATTTTGAAGCACATTATGAATTGGCATTGGGAGATTTCACATGAGAGGGAAACAGCAGATGAGCAATAATACCCGGCAAACAGAAAAAGTGGCAAGCGGTTCTCCTTATATCAATCGGTGCGGTGAATATACCATCGAGGCCGAATTTGCAGGCAGTAGTTCATTGGAAAGCTGCATTGCAGCTTATCTCAATGAAAAATATCAAATTGAATAAAGATGAATGCTTCGATAATTCGTTGAAAATGAATGCAGAATAAGTATTTTCAAAAAATCTTTAAGAACTGTATCCCCCAAGGCCCCTTCAAATTCATATTAGTGTAAGGGTTAGAGAAGAGAACCTTACGAAGCTCTTTGAAAACTGAATAAGCCATCCCAGAGAGATACTTCTGGCACTGAATGTGCATCCTGCGCGTCTTACCAGAGAAAACGCCGCTGAAATATGGGGCAGGAACGGGCTGGGGCAGAATGGCAAAGCTCAAATAACAGCAGATACACTGCGGTGGAGCAAGGAAACGTGTTCCACCGTAGGAATGTACTGTTATTTCCAATAGTGCAAATCCAATCCGACAGGGGGTGATGAATTTACATGGTGTACCCGTATTTCAAAGGTCTGGAAGCAGACCGATACAGCTTTTACCGTGTGCCGAAAGCACTGGTCAAGGCTGATCTGTTCCAGAAGATGTCCGGGGACGCCAAGCTGCTGTATGCTGTGCTGCTGGATCGTATGAGCCTTTCCATCAAGAACGGCTGGCAGGACAAGCACGGCAACGCCTACATTATCTGCACGATAGAGGAAGTCATGGACTCTATTCATTGTGCCAGACAAAAGGCGGTCAAACTGCTGGATGAACTGGAACAGGAGTTTCAGCTTATCGAGCGGCGCAGACAAGGACTTGGCAAACCCAATCTGCTGTATGTGAAAGACCTTTATGCGGGGCTTTCGCAATCGAACTACTGGAAGTATGAAAATCATACTTCCGGCGGTTTGAAAAACGAACTTCCGGGAGTTCTAAAATCAAACGGAAGTAATACTGAGAAGATAAATAAGACAGATAATAATAAAACTGATCTTATCTATCCGGCTGAATTGCAGGAAGAAGAACAGTACCGCCGCTATTTCAAGAAAGCTCTGGAACTGAAAATTCTGGAACAGGGCTATCCGGCAGATAAAGCAGTCCTGTATGAGATTCTGGAACTGCTGGTGGAAACCGTCACCAGCAGAAAGAAGTTCCTGCGCATTTGCGGGGAGGATAAGCCGAAGGAGGTGGTGAAAAGCCGCCTGATGAAGCTGGATTCCTCGCATATCCAGTACATATTGGAGTGCTTAAAAGAAAACAGCACTCAGATTCGGAACATCAAGCAATACCTGCTGGCAACACTCTATAACGCACCTGTGACCGTGGATAGCTATTATTCCGCACAGGTTCGGCATGAATTTGGGTGGAGCGGCAGAGTAGATAAGAACTAGGAGGACAACCCCATGAACATCGTATTCATGAGTATGGACACGCTGCCCTCTACGCTGTGGGCGCGTGATCTGTATGACCAGATGCACATTCGCAGCGATTTCCGCAAGTGGTTCCCGCGTATGTGTCAGTATGGTTTCATCGAGGGCCGCGACTACGAGTATATGCCCCGTGTCCGGCTGCAGGATGAGGGCGGGCGCACGGTCCAGAGGTATGTAAAAGACTACCGCATCACGCAGGACATGGCAAAGAAGCTCTGCAAGCTGCACCATACGGCAGTCGGTGCGGCGTACCATCCACAGCCGTTTGACTGGGATGCGCTGCTGGGCCTGCTGCATAAGAAGCCGCCGCGCCGGAGCAGCTACGAAGCGCAGCTGAGCGATTCGGATTCGCTGGTGACGACTACGCAGATCGCCAAAGAGTACGGCTGCGGACCAAAGGTATTCAATCGGCTGCTGCATCTGCACGGCATCCAGTACCGGGCCAACGGCCAGTGGGTGCTGTATTCGGAACACCACGGTAAGGGCTATACGTCCAGCCTGACGTTCCGGCTCCAGCGCAGCGATGGTTCCGAGGTGGAAAAGCTGCACACGGCATGGACGCAGAAAGGTCGGAAGTTCCTTTATCATACGTTGAAGCGGCACGGGGTGCTGCCGCTGGCTGAACAGGGAGGTTAAACCTATGAATTTTACCGATAATCCGTTTGAACGCATGATGCGCCAGCGTCCGGGAACGGACAGCGGCCATCCCTGCAAGCACTGCCGCCACAAATGGGAGTGCGGCTATCTGCTGCACCAGTGCAGAAAGAAGTTCCGCTCGGTGCTGGGCGATACCGCGCCGCCTGCGGCCAGGGCAGTCCGCCCCTGATGCAACGGCAATAGAAGGGAGGTGAGCATCCGTGCAGGAAGAAGTCAACGAGAAAACCATTTCGCTGTGCATCAAAGGAGGAAAAATCACTGCACAGATTTTGAAAGCAGCCCTGATAAAGCTGCTGGCGGAAATGGACAAGAAAAAGCAGCGGGGGAAAGGAGAAAAAAGCCAATGTAGGAAAACAGGTCGGCAGAGCATCAAGAGTCTGCAAAAGAGCGGCGCGCGGATCACGAACATCGTTGTCACAGACAATAATATCAAGTCGTTTGACCGGGTGGCCCGGAAGTATGGCATTGATTACAGTCTGAAAAAGGTGGAACAGGAGGGAAAAACAGAATACCTTGTCTTTTTCAAGGCCAAGGATGTGGATGTTATGACCGCCGCCTTTAAGGAGTACACCAGTGAAACGCTGAAAAAGCAGAAGCGTGAATCGGTGCGCCAGAAGCTGGAAAAGGTAAAAGAGGAACTTTCCAATCACCGTCAACTCAAGAAAGAAAAGAAGAGGGAGCAGGAACCGATACGATGAAAAATCCGAAAACACCTGCCCGTCTGCCGCGCAAAGCACCGTCCAACCAGACGGGCGGCACGGCATGGGGTAAAAAAATGGCTGCAGAGTTCAGCAGGATGATGCAGTCGGCAGACATGAAAAAGCTGATCCTGCTGAATTTTCCGTACATCATCGCCTTTTACATGGTGGAGAAAGCTGCATGGCTCTACCGCCATTGCAATGGCGATTCCGTGGTGGACAGGCTGATGGTTCTTTTTATGAACTTTGGCCTGGCCTACAAAAGTGTCTTACCCAGTTTTCACCCGTTCGACCTGATGGTGGGGCTGGTCGGCGCAGCTGCGCTGAAAGCAGTAATCTACTTCAAAGGGAAGAACGCGAAGAAGTATCGGCAAGGCGAAGAATATGGCTCTGCCCGATGGGGCAACCAGAAGGACATCGAACCTTTTATTGACCCGGTATTCGAGAACAACGTCATCCTCACACAGACCGAACGGCTGATGATGAGTGGTAGACCAAAGCATCCGAAGTACGCTCGCAATAAAAACGTCATTGTGATCGGCGGCAGCGGCAGCGGTAAGACCCGATTTTACGTCAAGCCCAACTTGATGCAGATGCCCCAAAAGGTCAGCTATGTCCTGACCGATCCCAAAGGCACAATTATTGTCGAGTGCGGAAAGATGCTCTCGGATGCCGGGTATAAGATCAAAGTCCTGAACACCATCAACTTCAAAAAATCCATGCGATACAATCCATTCCATTACATCCGCAGTGAGAAGGATATTCTGAAACTGGTCAATACCATCATCGCCAATACAAAGGGGGATGGCGAGAAGTCCGGTGAGGATTTCTGGGTCAAGGCCGAACGCCTGCTCTACTGCGCACTCATCGGCTATATCTACTATGAAGCCCCGGAGGAAGAACAGAACTTCTCCACACTGTTGGAATTTATCAATGCCAGTGAAGCCCGCGAGGATGATGAAACCTTCAAAAATGCCGTAGATGAGCTTTTTGAGGAGCTGGAACAAAAGAAGCCGGAGCATTTTGCAGTCCGCCAGTATAAGAAATACAAGCTGGCTGCCGGTGATATATGCTCTAAGTGACTTCTTAATCATGATTTTGTCATGGTTAGTGAAGCAATCACTTAGAGCATTTTTGTTTCAGGAGGTACAGCCATGAGAAATGAAAAAATTACCCCACTGTACGAGCGCCTGAGCCGGGACGACGAGTTACAGGGCGAGAGCAATTCCATATCCAACCAAAAACAGATGTTAGAGGATTTTGCCCGCCGGAATGGGCTGCCAAACCCTACGCACTTTACAGATGATGGTATCTCAGGCACCCGTTTTGACCGCCCCGGATTTTTGGCGATGATGGAGGAAGTGGAGGCAGGGCGTGTAGAGGCAATCGTCATCAAGGACATGAGCCGGTTGGGGCGCGACTATCTGAAGGTCGGTCAGGTCATGGAGGTTTTGCGGCAACGCGGTGTTCGTCTGATCGCCATCAACGACGGTGTGGACAGTCTGAAAGGCGATGACGATTTTACCCCATTCCGCAACATCATGAATGAATTTTACGCCCGTGATACCAGCAGGAAAATCCGTTCTGTGTTTAAGGCAAAAGGTATGAGCGGCAAGCACCTGACCGGCACTGTGATTTACGGCTACTTATGGGACGAAAAACGGGAGCATTGGCTGGTAGATGAGGAAGCCGCCGAAGTGGTACGCCGTATCTTCTCCCTCACGCTGGAGGGATATGGGCCTTATCAGATTGCCTGCAAATTATCCGCAGATCGGATTGAAATTCCCGTCGTACACCTTGCCCGCTTCAACGAGGGTGTGAACCGTTCAAAGCCGGTCAAAGACCCCTATGGATGGGGGTCATCTACCATCGTGAACATTTTGAAAAAACGAGAGTATTTGGGGCACACCATCAATTTCAAGACCCGCAAGCACTTTAAGGACAAGAAAAGCCACTATGTTTCTGAGGACGAGTGGACGCTCTTTGAGAATACCCATGAAGCCATTATCGACCAGCAGACCTTTGATCTGGTGCAGAAAATCCGCAGCAATGTACGGCGTTATCCAAACGGCTGGGGCGAAGCAGCTCCCCTCACGGGCTTGCTCTATTGTGCAGATTGTGGCGGCAAGATGTATGTCCACCGCACCAACAATGGCAGGCGGATTTCTCAATATACCTGTTCCAATTATACCAAAGTTCCGTGTGGGACACTATGCCCTACACAACACCGTATCAATGAGAGTGCTGTTCTGACATTGGTTTCTGACACGCTCCGGGCTATCGCTGAATATTCCAGAAATGACCGGACGGAATTTATTCACACCGTTCAGGAAACGCAGGTTGCTCAACAGAGTGCCGATATATCGAAAAAGCGCAGGCGTCTGGCCGCTGCTCAAAAGAGAGCCGGAGAACTGGAAAAACTGATTTGCAAAATCTATGAGGACAATGCCCTCGGCAAGCTGCCGGATGCACGATATAGGGCGCTTGATGCACAGTATGCCAAAGAGCAGGACGCACTTGAGATTGAAATTGCGGAGCTGGAAAAGGCTGTGACCGGCTACGAGCAAAGCCAGAAATCAGCGGAGAAATTTATAGCCCTGATTGATAAGTACGAGAATTTTGACACGCTGACAAATACCATGCTCAACGAGTTTGTAGAGAAAATCCTTGTCCATGAACGCTCCCGAAAAGGCAGTCAGGATACCACGCAGGAAATTGAAATTTACTTCAATTTTTTAGGACGCTATATCCCGCCATCCTTACAGCCGGTTCCTTTAACTCCAGAGGAACAGGAAGAATTGCGGAAAAAAGAAGAACGCAAGGACAGGCTCCATCAGAACTATTTGAAGCGGAAAGCCAGCGGCGCACAGAAACGGTATGAGGACAAAATCAAGGCGAAGAAAAAAGCGGAAATGGACGCTAAGAAAGCCCTGATCCGGGCTGAGGATATGAAAAAAGGTGTTTTTTCTACTGTCGGACAGCTACCGAAAGAAGAACCGCGCAAAGGCAGCATAGCAGCCAGCGCAGCAGTCTAATCATCACGGAGCAAAGGAGAATGAATATGAGTAAGTTGACTTACATTCGTTGTGGAGATTATGATATACCCAACCTAAAACTTTCTGAACAGCCGGAAACTTCTATCGGCAAGTACGGCAGGATGCGAAAATCCTACCTGAAGGAACATCGTCCCATTCTCTACAACCAACTGCTGATGAGCGAGAAACTGTATCCGCACCTGTTAGAGATTGATTGGACAGCGCAGGAGCGCGTGGACACCATGTTGCCTCACATGATGGAGGCTGCGGGTGTCACTGAGGAACTGAAAGCCTGTGATCCTATGCGCTGGGTAGGACTGATGAACACATTAACGGCACAGATTGAGGAAATTTTAATCAGGGAACTGATTTGCAGTTGAATGGGAGGTGTGGGAAATGCTGACCTTTGAAAAGGTTCTGGAAGTGTTTCAGGCATATCTGGATGATGATCCTCTGTATGAGGTGGTGCAGACCAGCCACGGTTATACATTGATGGCATGGGAACCTCACCGGAATGACTGGTACAGCGCCGAAATACAGAAAACTCCGGAGGATTTGCGAAACGCCTTGCTGGATACATACGCCAACTTTCTGGAAGATAAGATTACCGGAAATGACCGCGATCTGACTGTGACAGAAACCGGAGAAATCCAGCAGAGGTGCCGGGAACTTTGGGAAAAGTGCCGGGAAACTTGATATAGAAACGCCAGAAGGAGGCCGCGATTATGCGTCCTCCTTCTGCTTCGCAGTCTGTTCCATTTTGAGCGCCCCGTCTATGGCACCTTCGATAATCGGCAGGTATTCTTCAGGGCAAAGCTTCAGCTTGTGGCTGACTCGTTGCCGCTGTTCGCTTTCTTCCCGCATGATCTCCGGGTTAAAATACCGTTCCACGGGAAGTCCGCAGACCTTAATCAACTGGATCATCACAGGCAGGCTCGGAATCGCACCTTGATTCTCAATGTTGGCAAGATACCGCCATTCAATCCCAACCATTTCTGCCAATGTTTTTCGTGCCAGACGCTTTGCCTCTCGTGCGGCTTTGACATCTGCGCCGAAGGTTTCAAAACCGGGACAATCTTCAACTTTCGCCATATAACATCACCTAGTTACATTGTATAATTCATACTTTGCCTGTGGAATGTTGCTATATGCAGGTTGGTTGAAGTTTATAATTCACATTCCGTTTCTTGCATTGTTCGAGAAAGAGAACTATAATGTACTCTGTGGAGGTGCGAAATGGACTATATGACATTGAAAGAGGCCGCCGAGAAATGGGGCGTGACACCTCGTAGGGTAAATTATTATTGTGCCGGTGGGCGTATCCCCGGCGCTGTGAAAATGGCCGGTGTTTGGCTGCTCCCTAAAACTGCGGAGAAGCCGCTTGATGGCCGGACAAAACAAGGAAAGGAACTACGCCATGAATAAAATTTTGATTATAGATGATGACAGAGAACTGTGCGCTTTGATTAAACGCAGCGTACAATCGGAACATATAGAAGCCGATTTTTGTAATACCGGAAAAGAGGGCTTGCAGAAATTAAAAGAGCAGGAGTATCAGCTTGTGGTGCTGGATGTGATGATGCCCGGTATGGATGGCTTTGAAACGCTGGAAGAAATCCGCAAAGAGAACAGCCTGCCGATTTTGATGTTTACATCCAAAAATGACAGCATTTCTAAAGTGCGGGGCTTACGGGCCGGGGCGGACGATTATCTGACAAAACCGTTTGATATGGACGAACTGATTGCCCGTATTGCGTCCCTCATTCGCCGCTACACCCGCTTTAATCATCAAGCCGGAGCTGTGCAAAAACTGGATTTTGATGGATTGCAAATTGACCTTGAAAATCGTTCTGTTACGACGGAAAATGGCACTTTTGAACTTCCACCAAAGGAATTTGATCTGCTCCTGTACTGCGCAAAGCATCAAGGAAAAATTTTGACAAAACAGCAGATTTATGAGGAAGTTTGGGGCGAAGAATATTTCTATGATGACAGTAACATTATGGCGATTATCAGCCGGCTTCGTAAAAAATTAGAAGTCAATCCTTCAAGCCCAAAGTATATCCAAACGGTCAAAGGGATTGGCTACCGCTTTAATAAGGAGGTATAGCCAATATGGAAATCATCGTTTTCTTGTCCATTGTGATTGCTGTTGTGGCTGTGCTGACTTCCATCGTTCTCGTTCGGCGCGTAAAAAAACAAATCGCAGAAATGACCGATGTGCTGGTTGATGTGAAAAACGGAAATGGCAACCGGCGTATTCTGTCTGCAACAAATGAATTGACAGCACCTCTTGCCTATGAAATCAATGAGATTGTTGTGT
>NZ_QVGZ01000002.1:0-12264 GCF_003603345.1 Faecalibacterium sp. AM43-5AT | reverse complement strand
AATGAGATTGTTGTGTCCTATGAAAGCAGACTTTCAACTGTACGGCAGACAGAAGAAACCAACCGCCAGCTTATGACGAGCCTTTCCCATGATGTTCGGACACCCCTTACCACTCTGATTGGGTATCTTGACGCTGCACACAAAGGACTGGTCACAGGAAAAGACCGGGATGATTATATTGAAACCGCCCGACGGAAAGCCCATGATCTGAAAGAATATATTGATGTGCTCTTTGACTGGTTCAAGTTAAATTCCAATGAGTTTGCTTTGGAAATCCAGAGCGTTGAGGCCGCAGAGCTGACAAGAAATATCCTGATTGACTGGATACCGATTTTTGAGGATAAACAGGTTGATTATGACATTGATATTCCCGAACAGCCTGTCCGGGTAAGATTGGATATGGACAGCTATATGAGGATCGTCAACAATCTCATTCAAAATGTAATCGCTCACAGCCATGCAGACAAAATCAAAATTGTCCTGTCAAAGAAGGAAAATAACATGGAGCTGCTGCTGGCGGATAATGGAGTAGGAATTGAGAAAGACGATTTGAAACACATATTTGAACGGCTTTATAAGTGTGATAAAGGACGCTCCGAAAAAGGAAGCGGACTTGGTCTTTCTATTGTCCATCAGCTTGTAGAAAAGATGGGTGGAAGCATAACAGTTGAAAGCTTTCCGGGAGAAGGAACTGAATTTATGTTGCTTTTTCCTTTGGAGATTTAAGCGGGTTCCCGTCTTTATGGCGGGAACCTTTGTCATTTTTGCCGGATTTCAAATTGCAAGGTTAATGCAAGGTTGCGGCAAGGTTAATGCAAGGTTGGCGTGATAGAATACCTTACAGAACAGGAGGTTTTGAATATGGATACAAATTACATCATTGAAACAAAAAATCTGACGAAGCAATATGGCTCACAAAAGAGTGTGGCTGACTTAAATATCCATGTGAAGCGTGGGAGAATTTATGGTCTGCTGGGCAGAAACGGAGCCGGAAAAACCACTACCATGAAAATGCTGTTGGGCTTAACGAAGCCGACTTCCGGGGAGGTCAAAATCTGGGGGAAACCCTTGCAGGGGAATGAAAAGAAATTGCTGCCCCGTATTGGTAGCTTGATTGAGTCTCCCGGCTTTTATCCCAATCTGACCGGCACAGAGAACCTGCGTATCTTTGCTACCCTGCGGGGCGTACCAAACAATCATGCCATCAAAGATGCTCTGGATCTGGTAGGACTGCCTTACAAAGATAAAAAGCTCTTTTCACAGTATTCTCTTGGTATGAAGCAGCGGCTTGCCATCGCCCTTGCCGTTATGCACGATCCAGAACTTTTAATTTTGGATGAGCCGATCAACGGTCTCGATCCTATCGGTATTGCAGAAGTACGCTCCTTTATTCGGGAGCTTTGCGACGCAAGAGGAAAAACCATTTTGATTTCCAGTCACATTCTTTCGGAGATTTCCTTGCTGGCTGACGATATTGGAATTATCGACCACGGCGCATTGCTGGAAGAAGAAAGCCTTGCTGAACTGGAGCAAAAAAGCAGTAAGCATATCCGGTTTACACTCTCTGATACTGCACAGGCGGCAAGAATTTTGGAACGCAATTTCCATGAAAACCATTTTTCCATACAGGACGACCACAATCTGCGCCTGCACAACCTTGATCTGCCTGTGGGGAAAATTGTAACTGCCTTTGTAGAAAACGGATTGGAGGTATCGGAGGCGCATACTTGTGAAGAAAGTCTTGAAGATTACTTCAAGCGTGTGACAGGGGGCGAAGGAATTGCTTAAACTAATCAAATGCGAATTTTTGAAATTAAAACGGAAGCCCTTGGTATTTATTTCTCTGCTGCTTTCTGTTTTCATGCCATTGGCTTATGCTTTCTTTCTGGCAGATGTAAACACTGATGTGGATGCTGTAAATGGAGTGATGTCCAGCCTGTTCCAGCTCAGTGCTTATTTGCTTTTGATGCCGCTCCTTGTGATACTGGCTTCCAATCTGCTGTTTGAGGAGCTGGACAATGACACACTAAAAAACCTTGTTACCATACCGATAAACAGAACCAAGTTGGTGCTGTCCAAGATGCTGGTTTTGCTATTGTTTGCCGTTGGCTTTATGGCAGTTGGAGGATTGGTAAATCTTGCGGTTTTGCTGTTTCAGGGCTGGGAGCCGGTTGGGTTTTGGACCTTGTTTGGCGTTGGGATAGAAGAAGGGCTGATTATGTGGGTAGGCGCACTTCCATGTATCCTGCTCGTTGTTCTTCTTAATAAAAACTATATCGTGTCGGTCGTGATTACCTTTTTCTATACGACTGCAAATTATATCCTTTCGATGAGCGATGCGTTCCTCACACAGCCTTTTGGTTTGAATATCGGAACCCTGTTTCCGGGACCGCTGGCTTTCCGCTGGACCTTCCAATTTTATGACCAAAGCCAGACCAGTGCGGAATTGGCAGACTTGTTGGAACGGATCAGTCCGTATTTTCTGAATGGTGTTCAGGTGTTCGGTGTGATTGTTGGGGAAGCCGTTGTATTTCTTGCGCTGATTGCGTTGGTTTACCGGCGCCAGGAAATCTAAGGGGGTGTAATTATGTGGAATTTATTAAAAGCAGAATTGCTCAAGCTACGCCGGTGCCAAATACTTTGGGTGGGGCTGGTGGCGCTTGCACTCTGTCCGTTGGTGCAATATGGGAGCCAGCTGATTGTGGAGGCGGAGTACCGAAATCCAAACTATGATTTTTCCACTCTGTTTGAGAATGTTGTCTGGGGCAATACGCAGATGTTTTTTCCGATTTCACTGGTGATGATTGGCAGCTGGCTGATTGACAGAGAATCCACCCATGATACGCTGAAAAACATCATGACAATTCCTGTTTCCATGCCGAAAATGCTGGGAGCTAAGCTCTTTTGGGTCGGGATTTTTGCAGTCCTGCTGGGAATATACAGCGTTGGCGTTACCTTGATTACTGGATTGACGGTTGGATTATCGGGACTGACAGTGGAAGTGTTTTTTCATGGAGGTACACAGATCGTGTTGGCAGCTCTGACGACCTATTTGGTCTGTATGCCGCTGATCTTGATTTTTGGGCAGATCCGAGGGGCATATCTGGGAGGTTCCATTCTGGCGTTTTTCCTTGGATATAGCATGCTGTTCTTCAAAGGCGGTATCCTTGCCAGCATCTATCCGTTTTCTGCTGCGCTGATTTTAGTGGGCTTTGACATGAGTGGATATGCCGGAACAACCACAGCCCCGAATCCTTTGCTGGCAGTCATTGGGGTTGGCATCATGGTTCTCTGGGCGGTGCTGTTGTTACTGATGTCCAGTAACAAAAAAGAAATAAAATCCCGTAAACAGGCAAATTCCAAGGGAAAAGGAAAGCGTGCTGTACGCAGGAAAGGAAGGTGATACCTGTGAAGAAAATAGTTCTATCATTATGCTTGATACTGTTGGGCGCTTCTGTGCTTTCCGGTTGTACAAAAGATGAAGTTCTCGATCAGTATAACAATATTGTTCAGTCTGCTGGTTCCATAGCACTTACCGGAAATTCATCCTTACAAGGTACGAAAGAAAAAGGAATTGATGATTATACAGGAAGCTATACAGCCAACTATGAGGATTTTTCAGATACAGAGTATTTGTTCGGCGGAACTTCCATAAAGCGTGAAGCGGGTAAGGATCTGTCTATTGACTGCGCGCTGGAGGTTACGGATGGAACTGCAAAAGTATTTTGGATTTCTGGAGCTGATGAAGAAGTCACTTTGCTTGAAACAACCGGAACATATAGTGATACAATTACACTCCCTGAAGGTGGAAACTATATCGGCATTGAATGTGAAAATTTCACTGGAAGCATTGAATTGAATATGGAGTAACATTCTGCCGGACGACGGCAAAAGAAAAAAAGCCGTCGTAAAGCAGACACATTTCCACGCGCCTATGAAGCGGTGGCTTTGATTTCAGAGCCGCCGTTTCTTTTCGTTTATCCTAAACCAACGACGACCTAACACCGTGTAAATCCACGGCGGCACATAGGAGGATGCCGCCGTGTCTATGTTTGCCTTTTTTCACAGTACCCATGACCTGCACCAGCTAAAAAAAGCCTGTTCCCAGCAGCGGAGCAATGCGGTCAGAAGTATGCACTATACCATGTAATTAAACAGCAAAATATATTCCATGACGCTCGTATGGCTTTATGCCGTCCGGGCGCTTTTTTGTCCCTATGGAGCCGGAACATCGGGTCAGCATGGCCCGAACTTTATCCCCGGTGCCGCGCCCCACCACCCCATTCAGATTTTCCCAAAAAAGTCTGAATGGAGGAAGGACAGATGGAAGTTACCATCAATTATAACGGACAAGCTGTGGCCGTGGAGGTCACGCTGGAAGTCTATGAATTTCTTGATCGGGCAGATCACAAAACGGAGAACCTGTTCCATGAACAGCGGCGGCATTGGGATGGCCGGGAGTTTGACGAGTACATCATTACCACCGAGGGTGTAGGAGCCTACGGCGAAACGCCGGAAGAATACCTTTGCCGCATGGAAACGCTACATGAGCTGATGGCAGTTCTGGACACCTGTACCGAGGCCCAGCGCCGCCGGTTCCTGCTCTATGCGCTTGACGGGCTGAGCCTTGCAGAGATCGGTGTGCTGTGCGGCTGCTCCAAAGTGGCTGTGTATCAAAGTGTGGAGGCGGTCAGAAAAAAATTTATAAATTTCTTTGAGAGCAGGCTTAACGAATGACCTGTTTTCTGGCTACCAAGTGAAAGGGATCATTTCCCTTATCTCAGCGAGGGGCGGACAGCGGACGAGCTGCCCGCCTCTCCGATTTTCAGGAGGTAAGCCTATGAAAACAATCAATCTGCGGTGGATGTATCCCCACTACCGGCATGACGAGTTTGTGGATGTTACGGACGAGGTATGGGCAGCGATGTATCAGGCCCAGCGGGAGATGGAGAACTATGAGCGTCGGAAAGTCTACCACCGCGCCTACTACTCTCTGGAGGCATACAGCTGGCTGGAAAATTACGCACTGGAACACAGCAGATCGCCGGAAGATATTTTGCTGGAACGAGAAGAAATGACCACCCGCCTGCACCTGATAGCAGCTCTGCCGGTGGCTCTGGCTCATGCCACTCCGACACAGGCCCGCCGTGTTCACGCCTACTACATTGCCGGTATCAAGCAGCCGGAAATCTCCCGGAGAGAGGGCGTCCACAGCAGCAAGGTCAGCGTTTCCATCCGTCGGGGTCTGCGGAATATGCGCCGCTGCTATGATGACCTTTTTCAAACAGAGTGAGGGCGTGCCTATGCAGACCATCAATCTCAAACAATATTATCCATTTTGCAAAGAGGACATTTTTGTGGAGGTGTCCGATGAGATCGTCGAAGCGTTTCTTCTGGATAAGAGAGCCGAGGCCGCCAGAGAACGCAAGATGTTCCGGTATAAGGCGTTTTACTCCCTCGATTGTAACGATGGAATCGAAAATGCTGCAATCGGCTGGGCGCAGCCATCGCCGGAGGATCATCTGATAGAAAAAGAAGAATTAGCCGAATACGAAGAACTGATACGGCGATTGTATGAAGCCATTTCTTCCCTGCCGCCTATGCAGGCTCGCCGTGTCCACGCCCGCTATATGCTGGGTATGAAAGTGAAAGATATTGCCGCAATGGAGGGTATCACACCATCACAGGCGGGAAAATCCATCCACGCTGCACTGCGGAGGCTGCGCCGGTACTTTGCGCGTCAGAAATGGACGGTCAATCTATAAGCGTTTCCAAAGAAAAGAGGTGCATGACATGAACGAAAAAATTACAGCCCAACCCCCAAAAGAAGAACGGCAGGAAGTCCTGAAGGAGATCCGGCAGCTTGAAAACCGCAAGAAGATTTTGGAGAACAAGCAACGAAACGAAGAACGCAGGGTTCGCACCCGCCGCCTGATTGAGCGCGGAGCCATTTTGGAGGGGATTTTCCCGCTGGCTTCCAGCCTTTCCGGCACAGAGGTCAAAGCATTTCTGATTGCCCTGTCCTATCTTCCGGGGGCTGCGGAATTGACTGCAAACCTGCCAAAATCCGGGGATATGCCATAAGTCCCTTGTTTACAAGGGCGCACTTATACACCGTTGCCGGTGCTGTGCGCCCTGCCGGGGGCGTTGCGTACTTCGTCCGCGATGGGAAGCTACGCTCCCCAAACCCCTTGTGTGCTCTGCGCAGCCAAACACCCGCTTTGCGTTTGTCCGGCTCCACAGAGCCTGTTATCCCCTCACTGAAAGGAGGTGTTCCCCATAGATTTCTGTCATATCCCCGTCAGTATCATCAAGCGCAGCGCAGGCCGTTCAGCCGTTGCCGCAGCTGCTTACCGCAGTGGAACCAAGCTGACAAATGAATGGGACGGAATGATCCACGACTACACCCGGAAAGGCGGCATTGTCCATGCGGAGATCATGCTGCCTGCCCACGCCCCGCCGGAATTTGCAGACCGTTCTATCCTCTGGAACAGCGTGGAGCAAATCGAGAAAGCAAGAGACAGACAGCTTGCCCGCGAGATTGAGGCAGCTTTACCCCGTGAACTGTCCGGCGAACAACAGCTTGCCCTTGTGCGTGCCTATGTGAAGGACAACTTTGTAGACAAAGGAATGTGCGCCGACTTTGCTATCCATGACAAGGGAACCGGCAACCCTCATGTCCATATCATGCTGACGCTCCGGCCGTTGAAAGAAAATGGACAGTGGGGCGCAAAGTGCCGCAAGGCATACGATCTGGACGAGAATGGACAGCGTATCCCGGATGGGAAAGGCGGCTGGAAAAATCATCGGGAGGATACGACCGACTGGAACGATAAAGGAAATGTGGAGATTTGGCGGGCAGCGTGGGCAGCCTACACCAACCGGGCACTGGAATCTGCCGGTAGACCGGAGCGTATTGACCACCGCAGCTACAAGCGGCAGGGCATTGATAAAATTCCCTCTGTCCATCTGGGGCCAGCTGCCAGCCAAATGGAAAAGCGCGGTATCCGCACCGACAAGGGGGAAGTAAACCGACAGATCGTCGCCGACAACAAGCTGCTGAAAGAAATCAAAGCTCGCATTACCCGTCTTTATCGCTGGTCGAAAGCGGAAGCGGAAAAACCACAAACGCAGCAAAGCAGCTTGACCGCCTTGTGGGAAGCCCAACAGCAGTTGAACGCTCCCCGCACCCGCACCGGCAAAATCCGGGCTTTGCAGGAAAGCGCTGCACTATTCAGCTTTTTGCAGGTAAACGGCATCCAGTCTATGCAGCAGCTTCATGAAAAAATCGCTGATATGAACAGCTGTTACTATGACCTGCGGGGAAAGATCGTCAAGGCTGAGCGCCGGATCGCCATTCTTACCGAACGCGGGGAGATGTGGGAACAGTACAACCAGTACAAGTCCATCCACAAGCAGCTTGCCAAAGTAAAACCGGAAAAACGGGAACAGTTTGAGCAGCGCCACAGCCGGGAACTGATCCTGTATGATGCAGCAGCCCGGTATCTGAAAGAACTGAAAGACAGCGGCGAGGGGATCACCCCGAAGGCATGGCAGCGGGAAATCGACCAGCTGGCCGCCGGAAAGCAGACGGACACGCTTGCCATGAAATCCATGCGGGAGGAGTTGAAAGCAGTGGAACGGCTCCGCAAAACCGCCGAGCAGCTGTCCCGACAGGAAAGGGACAAGTCTCACGACCGTGGGCCGGAGCGGTAAAGGCTACCGCGTTTTGGCGTACCCCTGTCAAGTGCGTCGCGTTTCACGACATACTTTTGCATACAGAAAAACCGCCGTACAGGTTTCCCCATACGGCGGCAGACTGTTTATTTGCCGAACAAGTCGCTGTGTGTGCCGGTGCGGGCCAGCGTCAGCACCAGAACATCATCCTCTATGCGATAGACAAGCAGCCAGTCCGGGAGAATATGACATTCCCGATGACCTGCCCAATCGCCGGACAGGTCATGGTCACGGTTCTTATCCGGCAGCGGTTCGCCCATTGCCAGCAATGCTACGACCTGCTCCAGCAGCTCAATCTTCAAGCCACGCTTGATGGCTCGTTTGTAGTCCTTTTTGAAACTGGTCGTGTACTTGACGGTATATTTGGTTTCTTTCATCTTTTCAGGTCAGCAAATAACTCGTCAAGGTCATTGTAGCCCTTTACAGACGGGTCTTTTGCAATCCTTTCCGCTTCCAGCATGGCAGCAACCGTTTCTTTGTTCGGCTGTTCCAGCCTTACTTCAAAGGGAATGCCGCCTTCACGAAGCGACTGGCGCACAAAGATGTTAAACGCCGTAGTCAGGTTCATGCCAAGTTCCGTAAACAGTGCGTCCGCCTGCGCTTTCAAATCTGCGTCCATGCGGATACTGATGTTTGTGGTATTTCCAGCCATACGATCAACCCCTTTC
Organism: Faecalibacterium sp. AM43-5AT; assembly: GCF_003603345.1. Taxonomy (NCBI): domain Bacteria; kingdom Bacillati; phylum Bacillota; class Clostridia; order Eubacteriales; family Oscillospiraceae; genus Faecalibacterium; species Faecalibacterium sp. AM43-5AT. The sequence goes on along the minus strand of NZ_QVGZ01000002.1, from coordinate 3,859 downwards.
TGCTGGCAATTATAGTATATGCCATTTGCACGAAGAAAACAATACTTTGCACGAATATTTAACAATAAATTCATTCAAGGAGGTTACCTGCTTTATGAAAGAAATCATTTATGAAGAACAACAAGACTGAACCTATCCCTGTCATGGATTACCGCCAGTACCGCAGAGCGCGGAAACTGGTGCATGAGTGCTGCAACTACATTGCCGGAAACTGTATCGCCCTGGACGATGGGGAGGAATGTATCTGTGTCCAGTCCATTTCCTACTCCCTGTTGTGCAGGTGGTTTCGGGCGGCGGTATTGCCGCAGGATAAGGAACTGGAAACGGCGCTGTTCCACCGGCTGAATGCTAAGAAATGCGCCGTATGCGGGGCGCTGTTTACCCCCGGTTCTAACCGGGCTAAATACTGCCCGGAATGTGCCGCACGCATGAAGCGGATTAACGCCGCAAAGCGCAAGCGGAAACAACGGGAGAAATGTCACGCTTTAGGGGCTGAAAAACCCTTGTAAATCAAGGCTTTTTTTGAGGGTGTCAAAGGCAGTCTGATAGATTTATCCTCTGACCCCTAAAATAGCCTTAAAATGCGTACAGAATCCCAAAAGAACCCCTAAGGAGGAACCCTATGTCAGACAATCGAAAATATTATTACCTGAAACTCAAAGAAAACTATTTTGATGATGATTCCATCGTGCTGCTGGAAAGTATGCAGGACGGTGTGCTGTATTCCAACATTCTGCTCAAGCTGTACCTGAAATCGCTGAAACATGGCGGGCGGCTCCAGCTTGACGAGGACATCCCTTACACAGCGCAGATGATCGCTACCATTACCCGCCAGCAGATCGGCACTGTGGAGAGAGCCTTGCAGATCTTTTTGAAGCTGGGTCTTGTGGAAGTGCTGGACAGCGGCACATTCTACATGAGCAACATCGAACTTTTAATAGGCCAGTCCTCTACCGAGGCCGAGCGAAAGCGGGCTGCAAGGCTTCAAAATAAGGCTCTTTCTGCGCTCCGGACAAGTGGCGGACATTTGTCCGACATTCGTCCACCAGAGATAGAGATAGAGTTAGAGAAAGAGATAGAGATAAAGAGAGAGATAGAGAAGGTACGCCCTGAAACGGGGCACCCTTCCCACACCTATGGCCGTTACCAGAATGTTTTCCTGACGGATGAAGAACTGGCAGACTTGCAGGTCAGCTTTCCTGCTGTATGGGAACAGTACATCGAAAAGCTGTCCGAGTACATGGCTTCTACTGGCAAGCGTTATCAGAGCCATGCAGCGACCATCCGGCGTTGGGCCGGTGAGGACGCTAAAAAAACGGTCACACCCTCACGCAACCGGGATTACAGCGTAAAGGAGGATGAAACTGTATGATTGAGATTACCGCAGAAATCCGGGCATTCATCGACAAGGCAGCTGCCGGTGTGGAATTGGCTGAGGACGAGTATATAGACCCGTCAGACGGGCTCATTCACTGTAAGAAATGCGGCGGCCAGAGGCAGACCGTTGTGCCATGCTTCGGGAAATCCGGCTACTTTATGCCGCACTGCATCTGCCAGTGCCAGCGGGAGGCTGAGGAGCAGCGCAAGGCTGCTGAAGAACGGCAGCGCCGCATGGAGCGTATCAAACGCCGAAAGGCACAGGGCCTGCAAGACCGTTATCTGTACGACTACACATTTTCCAATGATAACAGGCAAAACCCATTGATGGACAAGGCTCATGCCTATGTGGAGAACTGGAAAGAGGCATATAAGAGCAATATCGGGCTTTTACTGTTTGGAGATGTGGGAACCGGCAAGTCTTTTTTCGCCGGATGTATTGCCAACGCTCTACTTGACCAGGATGTGCCGGTGCTGATGACGAACTTCCCCACCATTCTGAACCGCCTGACAGGGATGTTCTCTGAGGACAGGTCAGAGTTTATTGCCAGCTTTGACGAATATGACCTGCTTATCATTGACGATCTGGGTGTAGAGCGCAGTACCGAATATGCTATGGAGCAGATGTTTTTCGTCATCGACAGCCGCTATCGCAGCCGAAGACCCATGATTATCACAACAAACTTGAAACTGTCCGAGCTGAAAAATCCGCCTGATCTGGCCCACGCCCGTATCTATGACCGTATTTTGGAACGGTGTGCGCCGATCCTCTTTGACGGGAAGAATTTCCGGGAAGAAAATGCCGGTGTCACCCGACAGGCAGCAAAAGACATTGTAAACAGTAAGCACGATTGATTTTTTACCGGGCGGCACAGACCCGTTCGGAGAAAGGAGCGCTATGAACAAAGAACCCCGTACTATGCAGATGGCAGACGCCGCTGCTGCGGCCAGAGCGCCGGAAAACACGCCAGCGATGGTAAAGAAAATCGGCAAGACGACCTACAAGGTTCATGTCCATTTCAGCAATACCAGCACAGAAACCATGAGCGATAAAATCAAGCGTATGCTCAAAAATGAAATTCAGCAGATGTGACAGACTGATAAACTAAGCCGCCTTGTGCTAAACTGATGATGGTACGCACCAAAATTTTTGTCAAGGAGGACATGAAAATGCTTTACACAGAAAAAGAGAAACATGAAATTGAGCGAGTAAAGGAAGTCTTTGCGGAACATCTGCGGCAAAGCCCTGATTTTGAATTGCTCTGGTCGGACAAGGTGGGCTATGTCTGGCTGACGATTGGCGTAAATCCAGTCTATGTGGATACCGGTATCAGGATAGAATCTGCCGCCGATCTCTGCGGCAAGTGTTTGGATGATGTTGCTACGGATGTTTTATATATGACTGGCAACGATCATGCACTGGAAGCAGCCGACCCGCTGGAGTTAGCCGAAATCAAGCGGCTCTGGGAGCCATATATCAACCAGCTGCCAGACTATGCGTATCTCTGCAAAGACCTGCTGAACGGAAAAATGTAATCTGTTAAATGAGGTGTCAGGAGCCATACAGTGCTTCTGGCACCTTTTGTGAGTTTTCTGTGAATTTGATTAAAAAGTCCTTGACAATTTGTCTCTGGCAAGACCGCTAAGTCGATTCTTATTTCCTGTGGTGCCAGGTTAGCCCCATTTGACATTGCGGAGCTGCGTGACCTGATGGCCTACGATGAAATGGAACTGGATTTGCTGGGGGACCGCCGCACAGCCTTGTTTGTTATCATTTCCGATACGGACGATACGTTCAATTTCGTGGTGTCCATTATGTACACCCAGCTTTTCAATCTGCTTTGTGACCGTGCAGACGATCAATGCGGAGGTCAGCTAAAGTATCATGTGCGGCTGCTGCTCGATGAGTTTGCGAACATCGGTCTGATCCCAAAGTTTGATAAGCTGATCGCCACCATCCGCAGCCGTGAGATCTCGGCATCCATCATCCTGCAGTCGCAGAGCCAGCTGAAAACCATCTACAAGGATGCCGCAGAAACCATCATCGGCAACTGCGACACCATGCTGTTCCTCGGCGGCAAGGAAAGTTCGACGCTCAAAGAAATTTCCGAAACGCTGGGAAAAGAAACAATCGACCTATATAACACATCCGACACACGCGGCCAAAGCCCTTCCTTTGGTACAACCTACCAAAAGACTGGCAAGGATGTGCCATAATTACTCGTGATGAATTCAGTTGCCCTAAATTCACACGAGCAGGGACACGACCAACTGGATTCGAACAACGAATACATACAGGAGGTTTTCGCATGAACAAACTGCTTTCCTGCCGCTACAATATGGACACCAACCGGGTGGAAGCCCGGTTCACTGATGGCTCTGCCGTTGCGATTGAATGCATCGCCGTGGAGGACGAATACGGTAACTCCCCGGCACAGCGGGCAGAACTGGACTGGCTACTATACAACAAGCCCTTGGAGTA
>NZ_QVGZ01000019.1:0-17818 GCF_003603345.1 Faecalibacterium sp. AM43-5AT | reverse complement strand
ATAATTGTATGGGCGAACTCTGTTCCAGTCGATGGTCAGCCCTTGGATAAACAAATCGTTCATACAGCACTCCATACTATATAATGTAAGAAACACTTAGCTCCGCTCAAACCCAAGATAGCGGGTGCCCTGAAAACTCAGCTTTCCGATGTCGCCCTGCACGAGCAGACCATAATCGCTTCCGTCCACTTCAAATTCCATCCGGTCGCCGCTCTCCACCTGAAAAGTCACATAGTACGATGTAAATGTGCTAGTGTCGTATCCGTGCGCACCGGACATATCTCCGGCATTGGCACTGCTGGAATGCGAAACATCGGTGCGCTTTGCTACCACTGTTGCCGGAACGGTAAGCCGCGGCGAGTGGTTGTTTTTGTTCCATGTGCGGAGATTTGAAATTAGAGCAAAGAAAAACATTCCAATAAAAAGCAGGAACAGGATTGGGAAAATGAAGCTGAATATAGCGTCAAACCATCCAAAAAACATTTTACTCCTCCAAAATTTCTTCCAGCAGGTCCTTTACATCGTCCAGAAAAGATTCTTCTCCAAGGGTGTTCACCTTGAAGAACACCGCCTGACTGCCGCCTGCGGTGATGGCAGACAGGCGGATCGGACTGTCTCCATTCTGGAACAGGGTCAGCGTCAGGCTCAGGCGGTTGCCGCCTATCATGCTGTACCGCTCAAACACACGGACACTGCACCGGGCATCGCCTTCTTTGAAGTCACTGCCTGCTTCCAGATCGGCCGACCAGCTGCTGTCCGGGATCTCCTGTTCCAGCTTCCGAAGCAGCTTGTCAAAGTTTTTGTTTCGGATGGTCTTTTCAAAGATTGCCATAATGGTTCCTCCGTTCTGACAATTAAAAATCGGTCCCTTATTTTTGATACGAGCAGAGCCACAGGAAAATTGCGGAGAAATCGCTTGAAGAGAGGAATTTTGTCTAATTTGATTATAGCATATCTTTTGGAAGAACAAAATACTTTATGTACGCCGCCCGCAGGCGGCAATAATCAGTCCTGGGGAAATTCTAACTCGCCAAACTCTGCATCGGTCAGCAGTTTCAGCTTTTCGATAACGCCCTCCGACAGTTCCCGTAGAGCGGTCTCGTCCGGCATCAGATAGCATTGCATGAGCCGCAATTCGTAGATAAGCCCCAGCCGGGTGCCGGTGTTGTAGAGCATCATCAGCATCAGTTCCTCATGGTTAAAGTTCATGTTCATCCCTCGCTTTCCGGCAGACGGTAGGATTGCACTCCGGGGCATCGCACTTTTCCTTGAGATTCATCAGTACCGAAGGGCGTTCCGGCTGCTTGTCCAGAAACCCCTGTAAATCTTTGAAGCCGATGCTGTCCACATAATGCACAGATATCTCGCCATTGCGTTTGAGTGCGATCACATCGCTGACCGACAGACTGTGCCCCTCAAAATCCTGCGGACGGGAGAGGTTGAACATCTGAAATAGTTCTTCCAAAATCTCGTTGTTCGGCACATCCTGCCACATGACGGGCAAATCAGCATAGTAGGTGACCTCATAATGCTCCGGGTCTGGCATTTTGCCCCGACGATGCAGTTCCCGCATGGAAGCAAATCTTTCATCGAGGATTTTTTCGTCATGCCGCAGCTGCATCACCATATAAACATCGCACCCTGCGTTCAGAAACTTCTGCGGGATGTCTGTCATGGGTTCACCGTCAAAATTCTGGTTCCATTTTTGCTGCATCGTCCACCTCACAGTTCCGGTGCAGAATGTGCAGAGGATTTTGGCGCAGACGTATCACTTGCCAGTTCTGCCAGCTTTTCCAGTGTGGAAGGGCGATGGTCTGCACTCAGTTCCTCGGCTTCCGCAACTTTATCCATGACTGCATCGTAGTCCTGCAGTAGCCGCCGGCCCTTTTCCATGTGGTGTGCTTCCAGAATCTGCTCACGGGCTTCCTGAATGGTCAGTTCCGGGGCATTCAGCTGCCCGCCGTCCATCACAGAATAATCGCTGTGGTAAATGGTGTAGTCCCATCCATCCTCATAGGACTGGATGGCAAGGTAGCCTTTGCCGCCCAGTTCCCATGCAGCCTGCTCGTCCTGTGTTTGAATCTCCGGGTAGAAGTCTGCATGGTTTCGTTCCATGACCTCGGCAAACTGGCAGATGTGGAACACATTGCCCAGACCGCCCATGTCAAAGTGATAATCATCCAGATGTTCCAGCCGTGCCGTAAAGCTGCGCCCATCCGGGTAATCCACCTGTACAACTCCGCCATCGGGAATGCGGTAGATGTCGTCATAGTGGCTGTTGATGAGACGAATATCCTTCGGCAGCGTTTCCGGCTCCCAGATGCGCCGCCTGCCGATGCCCGCCTGCGGGATGTTTTCGAGGATCTTTACGCTTTCCTGTTGGATGGCCTTACGGTCATCGTCCGAAAGTTCAAACAGATACCAGTTCCGGGCGGCAGGGATGGTGTTTTGTCCATCGGGCGGCAGATTCTTTTCCGAGATCTGCCCACTTTCCAGCGGCTCGCCAGTTACCTTGTTATAAGTGGCAAAGCCGACCCCTGCACTGTTTTCCCGGAGATGCAGATAGCGTTCATCGTTGATAAGGTAGACCGCTTCTTTTATCTGCTCCATCAGCACCCACCCTCAAATTCCAGCGAAAACTTGCTGCGGCCATCGGCTTCACAGGACAGCAGCACGGTGGCGTTGTAGGGCTTGCCCTTGGCACTGCGGCAGTCCTTCAGGCGAACCCGTCCATCCCGCAGCAGCTTGTCTGCCACATGAGCGTCCAGCCGCTTGCCCAGACGCTTAAAGAACGCATTGTCCTTCCACAGCACGAAACGGCACTCCCGGTTCTCACAGAACCAGCCCTTTTCACGCTCCACAACATTTGCACCACAGTTCGGGTAGACACCAATGATTTTGTTTTTCATAAGCGCATTCACTCCTTTTTTCATTTCAGTGTTCTTTACCAGTTCGGTAATCATCGTATTGATCTCGGTCATAAATTCGCTCGGCTCCATTTCGCCACGTTCGATTTGCAGTAGTTTTGTTTCCCAATCGGCGGTCATTTCCGGGGATTGGATCTCTTCGGGCATCACCGTAATCAGGGCTTTGCCCTTGTCGGTGGGCAGAAGCACCTTGGTTTTCTTGCTGCCTTTGCGTTCCAGAAAACCCTTCTGCACCAGCTTTTCGATGGTAGCAGCTCTGGTTGCCGGGGTGCCAATGCCCTGACGTTCCACGCCCTCCGGCATACTGTCCGCACTGGCGGTTTCCATAGCGTGCAGCAGGGTGTCCTCTGATTAGAGTTGTCAAGGTGGGAAGTGGATTTTAACCACATTTCTTTTTCAGGTCGGTAATGATAAGCCGCTTCACCTTGCTTTCAGCGGTTTCTGTGCTGTCGTGATTAAAAAACACGCTCACCAGATAGGTGGTACGGCCATCCTTCGTCTTAAAAGACCCGTCAGGGGTGAGGTTCTTGTTTTCGGGCACTTTCACATTCTCCATTCAATTCCTCCTTAAATCGTCATTTTCCCAATTTGGCTGGCAGACTGGCAACTGTGGGTGTACCATGATTTTCTTGCCAGCCAAATTTTTCTGCCAGTCAAATGGCTCATTCCATCCAAAAGACCTTTTTGCGGCCTTCCACGATCTTGCTTTTCAGGGCATCGCCCAGTTCCCGCTTGGCATCTCGGACAGTTCTGCCGGGAATGCCCCTTTCCAGAGCCGCCTTGTCGATGTCCTCACTGAGCACCTGCTTTCCTCCGGCAAGCAGGGCACAGATCAGGTCTTTGGCTTGCTGGGTCTTGGTTTCCCGCTGCGGCTCGATGCCGGACAGCATCTCGTCTGCGGTAATGTCGTACTCGCCGACCCAGCGGAAGCCGCCCTCGTCCCCCAGAGAGAACGCCAGTGACGCTCCCGGTGGGGCAAGGGAGCTTTTCTCATGGGTGAGGATGCGCATGGTGGGGTCGTGCTTCAGCTTGCCGATGAACATGACGCTGCGCACGGCGGCGGCAATGTCGATGGAGCCGAGACCTCGCTGTAAGCTCTGCATTCCGGCGGCTTTGTTCAGATGCCCAATCAGCAAAATAGCGCAGCCTGTTCGCTGCGCTACCTGTCCCAGCCGCATGAAGATGGGGCGTACTTCGTTTGCCCGGTTCATGTCCACATCGGAACCGAGATACGCCTGGATCGGGTCGATGATGACCAGTCGGGCGTTGTTCTCGACAATGGCTTTTTCAATTCGTTCATCGGAGAGTGTCAGCTGCACCTCGCTGTCGTCAATGACCAGCACCCGGTCAAGGTCTGCGCCGGCTTCGATCAGGCGGGGCTTGACCGTATCGCCCAGACCGTCCTCTGCGGTCTGGTAGATCACGTTGAAGGGCTCCATGCGCTCCATGTTAGGCAGCAGTTTTCCGTTGGTGCAGGCAGCGGCAAGGTGCATGGCAAAATAAGTCTTGCCCTCGCCCGGATTGCCTTGCAGAACACTGAGCTTTCCAAAGGGCAGATACGGCTTCCAAAGCCATTCCACCGGGGTCAACTCCACGTCGCTCATGCGGATGATCTTCACGGAATCTTTCTTCGGGGGCTCTTTCAGCACGATGCTTTTGAAATAATTGCGGTTCGGGATCTCTGCCCGGTGCACCAGAGCATCGTTCCAATCCTTCATGCAGGGCTGGATGCGGGTCACGCTTACAGTGTCCGGCAACAGTCCCGCCAGCCGCTTGCAGGCATCCTCTCCGGCTTTGTCGGCATCCAGACAAAAGAACACCCGCTCCACATCCGGGCGTTCCGATAGAAATTGCCGCAGCGCCTTGCCCGACACCCCGCCCAGCGAAAGATAATTGTGCTGCTGCCAGTTTTTCGGAAACAGTTCGATGAAGGACAGCAGGTCGATGGGGGCTTCAAAGACCAGCAACTGCTTGTCGGTGCCACGATGGGCAAAGCCAAACGCCTTTTCTGCGCCGGCTACGTCCTGCCGAAACTTCTCCCGAATCCCACGGTTGCTTGCGTAGCGAGGATGCCCATCGGCATCCCGCCCTACAAAGACCACGTTGTGGTGGGCTGCGTCCTCGTAAATATCTCCGGCAGCGATAAAGAAGTTCACCAGCGAGGGGCTGAGTTTTCGCTCCCGTGTCAGATAGTTCAGGATGTTGGCGTTGGTGACGTTCCGCAGCGGCAGACGAAACGCCAGAGAGGGGGCGGGGTCAGCCTCCGGCTGGACTTCGCCCGTCTCTCCGGTCAGCATCTGCACCGCTTCGGGGAAGGACTTGCCGTAAAATTCCATCACGAAGTCCACCGGAAAGCCGCCCTTGCTCTGGCTGTGCCGGAACCATTTGTTGCCGCAGACGGTCAGGCTATCGTGGGCTTTCCAGCGGTATTCTTTTCCGCTGCGCACCAGCGTTTCGCCCTGTGCCCGGAGAAATTTTTCCAGATTCACCGCATTGGCTTTGTCGATCTGGGCTTGGGTGTAGGTCATGTTGCTCCCTCCTTAAAGCTCCTGTGTGTGATTCTTCTGCTCAGCTTTCTTCTGGAATTGCGCTGCCTTGGCTTCTTCCAGCTTTTTCAGCACCGATTCCTTCTCCGGGGTCTTGCCGCCCGGTGCGGAAAGCTGCTGCTTATTCAGCACCATGTCGATATACTTGCGGATGTTTTTCAGTGCGGAGATGTCTGGCTGCAAGGTTTCCAGTTGGGTGCGCAGCTCTGCGCTGCCGGATTGCAGCGCAGAAAATTCGGCATCCAATGCCGAAAAATTCACCGCTGTGCTACCGTTCAGCTTCATCAAGGTGCGGACGGCTTTGTTGAATGCGTCCAGCTCGTCCTTGTGCTGGGCGGCGTAAGCGTCCTTGGTCAGATTAAAGTTTTTCTTAATAAAGGTGTCGTGGACGGGTTTCAACTTGGCATGGACGGCAGCGGCGTCCTTGATCTGAGCGATTGCCCGCATACGGTTCTCATTCAGCTTTAGCTGCTTACGCAGCGGGGCAGCGGTCTGGCTCAGGTCTTTGATTGCGGCGTTTAAGTCCTCGACTGTGTTCAGCGAATGGGCTTTCAGATAGTCCACAGCCCGTTTGACTTCCTCAAAGTCCCGAACAGTGCATTTCAGTTTTGCCTTGCCAGACCAATCGCTGCGCTGCTCATTGCGGAGATTGAAGTAGTCCACCAGCAGGTCGGACAGCGTGGGTTCTTTCGCCTTTTCCAGAGCGTCCAGAAGAAGCTGCTTCTTTTCAGTCAGGTCTGCGATCCAGCGTTGCAGCCCACGAATTGCGCTGCGGATGGACTGCATCAGGCTGTTGGCCGCACGAATATCCCGGTTCAGGTTGCCGAGAAAGGTTTCCACCCCACGCTTTTCCATTTGGTGTGCGGCAGGGCCGAGATGCACGGTCGGTATCTGCTGGATGCCCTGCCGCTCAAAGGAGCGCAGGTCAACACGTTCCGGGCGGCCAGCCGCTTCCAGATAGCGGTTGGTGATGGTTTCCCAGCTATGCCGCCAGATCTCGGCGTACTTCTGGTCGTTCCAGTCCACCGTGTTTTCCTTGTGACACTTCCAGTTGCCGGAGGGAAGCAGGATACGTTCGCCGTTTTCGTCGAGGTCGTAGACCTTTCGGGCTTTCGGGAGCCACTTGCCGTGTTCATCCATTGCCCGGAGCGTCAGCAGAATGTGGGCGTGTGGGTTCCCATCGCCCTTGTCGTGGATGGCAAAGTCAGCAATCATCCCTTTGGAAACAAACTGCTCCTGACAGAATTCCTGTATCATGGAGAGATACTGTTCTTTCGGCACCTCCACCGGAAACGCCAGCACGATGCGTCGGGCAAGCTGGGAGTTCCACTGGTTTTCCACGGCTTCCACGGCATTCCAGAGGGTTGCCCGGTCTGCAAATCCGGGTGGTGCATGGGACGGCAGCATGACTTCGGCGTGGACAAGTTCTTTCTTCTTGTTGTAGAATTTCGTTTTCTGGTCGTACTCGCTGAACAGCCGTTCGCCGCTCTGGTAAGCGGCCCCGGCAACAGCGGAGTGCCCTTGGCTGCGCTTGACGATGGTGATTTTGAAATGCGGACACGGAATAGGCATCACCCCCAAACAAAAAGACCGCCCAGCAAGATTGCTCTTGTGAACGGTCTGGAATCGTATTCGGTTGTACTCGCCGCCTTGGAGCGGAGTGCTGTGCGCTTCGGTCTCAGGCGGGAGCCGCAAAAGGATAGCTGCAAAGCAGCGCAAGGAAAATGCAGTTTTCCTTGGGATGGAATCGGGCTGGCGCACAAACGCCAGCTTCGATTTCATCGAGCCGTCTGCAAGACCGCAATTTCACCGGAACGGTGTATAATTGCGCCCTTTATTCTAAAGGGTTTTGAACGTTGCTACGTTCGTGAACATCATGCACCATCTTTGCAAGCGCCAGCACGACTTCAGGCTGACGGAACGAGATCTTCAAAAGTTCCATCACCTGATCGTCGGTCAGTTCTCCCGGACAGACCAGAAAACTTTCCAGCATTCCGGCACGGGTGCAAAGACGATGCACACGCTCTCTCCGGTTCAGCTCCGACATCTGGCGTTCAAGGATTTTCTCCCGGTGCTGACAAGCGCGCAGCTTCTGCTCTGCTTTGGCTTTTTCGCTGCGGAGATAGGCAAGGTCGGTTTTGGGTTGGGTCAATGGCATCACGCTCCTTTCAAATAGATAACAAAAGGCAGAGAAGTCTATCTGATAACTTCTCTGCCTATGTAAATTATTCGCTTTGCTTGTTTGAAAGCATTGTAATCAAACCGGTTATGCGTGTATATAATTCGTCAAATGTAACAACTGTAACATTGTTCAAACTGTTTCTAAAACGCTCGAAAGCAGCAACTTCATCAACTTCCATTGCTGAAATTCTCCCAATTATTACCACACATTTGGGATTGAATACTTCAAATCGGGGAGAACTTTTACTTTGGAGGCTGTAAAATTCCTTTGTCAAAGAATCCTTGTAGTTCAAAACTTGATTGATAGCACCACTCATTTCAGAACTAAAACTATATGTGGCACGATAGCTATTGCCAATAATGGGAGTACAGGGTGTTTTGATTTCTATGAGAGCAATATTTTGTGAAAGTTCATTTTGATAGATAAAATCACATACGTTGCCATCTCTGTTACTCATGGACTTTCCGCCGACATACGCCTTATCTTCATAAATTGTGCAAGGGGTTGAAAAAATCTGAGCTAAAACCCATTGATTCTCCTTGAATACGGTACTTTGCCAAAACTCTTCTGAACAGTTGTCCATGTTGCTCTCCATAAGTTGAGCAACTCTTTTCAACTTTTCAATGTTCAATGTGTCTGACAGACAGTCAAGGCTTGAATTTTCTAGACTTTCAAGACTTTGTTGTAATGATTCACGAGATTCTGATTGTGTTATTAAACGAAGGAGTTGCTTTAGCAGTTCTTGGTTTTCAGAAGCTACAAGCATTCGGGCAGCAGTAGGGTCATTTTGCACAAAGTCAAGAAATTGTTTGAAACCACTATCTAACCGAGCGTATGTAGCAGTTCCATAAGGAATGCCATCCATGCAACCGTATAAATCATATAGCGATTTAAGGCCGATATATAACTCGTAGGTTTCCGAAGCACTTAGGCTTATTTCCATCCAATCGCCGACTTTAACTGAACCACGCGAAACTTTTAAACTTTTGTAACTGACATCACTTGGAAAACAAGGGGCATTCTTGGGCTTCTTTTCAAATAGAATTTTTCCACTAACGGATTTACACGGCTCCTTTTGATTATCTGCAAGTGTCGGTAGAAATTGCAGCCTCAATAAGTCGGTTTCATTTAGCAGCAGTGGTGATGTGGTTGCTGATGTCGCCGATGTAGACTGAACATTGATATAACAATCGGCCATACTCTAATAACCTCGTAATGTCTACATTATTTTTGGGGAGGAAATGAAGGTTGTCTTAATTCGATTTGCTGAATTTTTTGTTCAAGGATGGCGTCTTCTATTGTCTGAACACATTCTTCTGGATTTTGTATGATGTCCTTTCCCCAGAATCTGATAACTGTCCAGCCGAGGGAGTGCAGTTGTTTAGTGATTTCCGTATCTCGGTCTATATTTCGCTGTATTTTCTTTAACCAATAGACACTGTTAATACTGCTTTTTAGGTGCTCTTTCAAGTGACCCCAGTCTTTTCCGTGAAAAAACTCACTGTCACAAAATATTGCAATTCGATATTTTGAAATCACAATATCAGGCTTTCCCGGAAGTAAAGCATAATTTTTTCGATACCGAATGCCTTTTTTCCAAAGGTGTTTTCTAAGAAGCACTTCGATTTTTGTATCAGTTGCCTTAATGTGCGACATCGCGCGGTGTCGCTGCTCTTTTGTCAAGTCATCCATAACAGTCATTTATGGCAACAGAAATGTTTGATACATTGTGCCAACTGCTCAATCTCTGATGTATCTGAACGGCAGTATAGATTCATCAGGTGTTTAACGTCTACCAAAATACCCAAAATATGTTCGTATGTTTTCTGATTGTGCTTCCAATCGCTTATTGCCTCACCGATGCAAATATAATTGTCTGCATTCTCCCAAAGTGAACTCTTTGAGTTATAGGGCATCAAAAAGGCATTATACACATAAAAATCTGCCCCAAAGTTTTTCTTAAATTTTTCTTGTTCAGCTATAAATTCGCCGTATGTAATCTGCTTATTGATTGAGGTGGATTCTGGCAAATCGGACAATTTTCCAGTTGCACCATACTTATAATATTTAGCGTCCAGCACATATACATTTCCTTGATAGAGCATAATGCTATCAGGCTCAAGGCTTGCATTAGAATATGCCCCATTAAATGTATGCCATCTGGTTTTTGGAAAAAACGTACTTTTCTCTGCGATTCCGTAGGTTCGGTCAATCATTTTTTCCCAAACATACTCAAAACGATTTGTCCCAAATTTGAAGTCGTTCTGATTGGACGCATTGCCAGCACAGCTGATAATTGCAATCATGCTTTCAAAAAGCTGCTTGTTGAGATCATTAAATGTCTGCTGACATTTGGATTTTAAGATTTGAACGAATAGGTTTTGATTAAATTGAATGGCAGGCTTTGGGGGCATAAATGAAGTAAAAAGCCAGCCGATTTTGCGGAAACTCTCATAAACGCAATATTTATGTATTTCCGTAATATAGCCTGCATCTTTCAAAGATGTCTGCCGTGTTACATAGTTTAAGTAGACAATATTGTTTCCTTGAATGTAAGGAGATTGGGTTTTGATTGTCCTTTTCCAGTCGATTTTTCCGCGAGGTGAAACGGAATAATAGCTTTCTCTTTCCTGATAATAGCCACGACTGAAGAAGTCTGAAATAATAAATAGATATTCTTGCAGTGGGAAAGATGAATATTCCGCTTTTTCATCGCTGAAATTTACAGTGTTATTCTGCGCAGAAGATGCAAGTGCCAATGTCCGCATCAAAAGCAGAATATCTTTTCGTATACCGGAATCGTTATCTGACAATTGATATCCTAATGGAAAATTCACTGTAAGTTCTTCGTTTCTGCAATCAAGACCAACAAATGTATCAGACTCACGATTGGTGTTTATATGGCAGTGGCTTTTAATTACATATTCAGACACGGCACACCTCACATGTTGAAAATTATGCCAAATTGTTCATTCTGTTCAGCATTTCAGTATATACCGATTGATTTATAATTTGGCTCAATGGGTCCTTGTCGCTTTTAGAACGATACATAGCAGTGACTGCATCAAAAGAATTACATTCGGCAGCAAAAAGGCTATCTCGATTCATCTTGAAAGCATCATCCCACAAGTACTTAAGAACCTTTTCAGGAAAGCGTTCTGTTGAAAGCTCCTGCTTTGTAATAAAATATGCTCCAAGTCTTTTATCTTCTGAACTTAGAACTCCATCACTTACTTTAAGAATTTCTTCGTTTATAACAGTTGCGAACACTCCCCAGCTAATTAAGGAGCCTTCGATTTTATCGTTGGCGTGCTTTGTAGACATTACGTCGTTTTCAATGTGCTTCATCATCCAACGACGCTGAAATGCAGTATCAAGGGTGAATACATTTTGGTCTGCGGTATTCATTGTTGCAATAATCCAGAGATTAGATGGAATAAACACTATTGCATCCGGGTTTCCGGATACTTCATTTGCAACATCTGAATTTGATATGCCATATTCGCTTTCACCATAACAGTCAGGATATGCCTCGGTGTCAGCTTTACGATCTAATAGCTGAAAAATTTCACCGAAGATTGCAGGGGCATTTCCTCGATTTAGTTCTTCGACTACAAGATAATAATAATTTTGTGGGTCTTGCCATGCTTTCTTCAAAATTTTTGTAAAGGGACCCGGCGAATACAAATATCTAAGCACCCCATCTTCAACTTTGGGAAGAATTTGCCCTACAAAATCCGAGTATGAATAATCCGGATGGAATACTACTCGTTCCATTTTTGAGGCATCAGTACAAAAATGGGATTTAATATAGTGGCTTTTTCCTGCACCGGGAACACCGTATAACAGGATGTTTTCTGCACCCGTCTTTCGAGAAATTTGCTGTTGGGCAGCTTCAGGATTTCCGTTAGTACGCTTTGTGCTAAAGTTAAACAAGTGGGCGAAACGGCTGTCAATACTACAAAGGCTTTCTTTAAGATTGGTCTCTGTGATATTTAACGCACAAAGAAAAGCTTCTGTGCTACACCGCTCACTGTCAGGTGTAAACATACGGACGGTCTGGTTGGAGTGATCGTCAATTCCAATGATCGGGAGTGCCGAACACCAGTAATATTCTGCCGGAGCATCTTTGAGAACATCTAACCGACTGACCGCGTTCTGAAAAATATACTTAATGGAGACCAAAATGGTTGATTCATCATTGTATTTTTCGGCTCGAACAACACTCGACACAGCACCTATCGATTTGAAGCCTTGTTTCCATTCGGTTTGAATTCCTTTGCTATTGTCTGAACCCAACCAAATAAACACATAGGTTCCAGAATTGAGATCGGGCGGAACCTGTGTGCATTTTACACTGATGCTAAAATCAGTAGCAACAATTCCCGGTGAACTCTTGTCCATTCGCTTAATTTCGTCTACGCTGGTTTTTCCAAGTCTAAGTGTTGCAAACCGCATATCTTCCATACTGTAAGCCCCTTATCAGTTATCTTTTTTTGCCTTTTCCTTTTCCAAAGCAATACGCAACGGTGCAAATAATTGACGTCCCTGATTATCCACTCGTCTTAAGATGCCTTCTGCTGCGTTGGGAGTTAGATAGTATTTTCGATTAACATGTTTCTTTTCAACAATATCCAACAGTGATGAAGGAATCTTTTCTGCGGGGGAAGGAGGAACATTGCCTCCAACATAGGAACCTTCCCATGCAATGCCGGCTCGCGGCCATTTATAAGTGGTTTCAGAATTTGAAAAATCTATATCAGCAAGATTTCCACTATACCATTTTGACTTCTTGAATTCAGGAACATACTGGAGAACATCTTTCTGTTCCATGGTATCAGTTTTAGAACTCAACTGTTTGGAAATGCGCTTTGCAATCCATTCGACCACAGGAACGGAAACTGCATTTCCGATTGCAGTATATCGAAGAGTATCGGTATTATCATCATCAACATCGTATTTGCTTGGAAGCGTCCAATAATCCGGGAATCCCTGCAATCTTTCGTATTCCAACGGTGTCATTCGGCGAACGCCATCATCACATACAATATATGTGCGGCTCCAGTCGGTTCCGGTATGTCTACCAGAAGTGGCAGCCAAACAATAAGCAACTTTTGGAACTTTGGGGTATTCATTTGGCTTTGAGGCCTCTGTCACAAAATCTTTTCGGGCATTGCTAGTGGAATGCGCTCCTACTGAATCGAACATAACATGAGTGGCCCTAGCTAAGTCCTTTTGCCAACAGCAAAGGTAAACTCGTGATCTGGATTGGGGAACGCCAAAGTATCGGCTGTTTACCAATCTCCATGCAACAGCATAGCCAAGCTGGGTCATGCGTTGAAGAATAACGCCAAAGTCGCGGCCACCATTAGAATTGAATAAACCTTCGACATTTTCAATCACGACCACTTTTGGACGTTTTTTTTCAATCAGTTCAGCATACCTAAAAAACAAACCGGATCGAGTTCCATCCAAACCAAGACGTTGTGATGCGCCTCGTGCAACAGAAACATCTTGGCAGGGAAAGCCCCCACACCAAACATCAGCAACTGGGATGGATGATTCGTCAATAGCGCAGATGTCCGTTCCTTTTTTTACATTAGGCCAGTGAAAGGAAAGGACTTCATTGCAGAATGGATTTATTTCACAAAGGTACTCGGTTTGAAATCCTTGATTTTCAAATCCCAAATCAAAGCCGCCGATACCGGCGAAAAAAGAGTTTACCTTATATTTTGCTTTTGTCATTTTGGCAGTCTCCTTTAATGTATTTACCGCTTTTGATTCTTGCGTCAATCGGTTTGTCAACATTACAAGGAATTGCCCACTGACGACCAAATTTGACAGCACCGCACAAACGTCCACTCGAACAAAGAACCTGTATTCGCCTTGCTGAAATGTTCCACTTGTCGGATGCTTCCTGAATGGTCATATACTCCATGCTTGCACCCCTTAATAAATCAACATACATATTCATTATATACTGCCGGACGAACAATGTCAATTTATAGAGAGTACTTTGGTAGACATACTAAAGAGCGGAAAGCGTAATGCCTTCCGCTCTTTAGTATGTCTACCCGAAATTGTTGTGAATTATTACAAAACTATCAATTCCCGGTAGAACCGTAAAGTTCTTTCCCGCTTTCCAAAGTGTATGGAATTGTCCATAATCATCTATTTTTTGAATCTTTCCTATATCATTGGCTGCGGGTGCACCACAATCTCGTATTTCAAGAGATTGAATATACATCCCAATTAGCATAGTTCGATCACTGGACAGTAAATTAAGAGGAACCATTTTTTCTGAAGAAGTCGAAGTCAATACACATTTGACCTGTACATATTCGCTCTTTTGACATTGCTCGCAAAAAGTGTGAATAGCGGCTTCTGGTAGCTGATAGCTTGCAGAGAATGATAAAATGTTGGTTTTGGAATAGCATAATACTCTATACGGATAAACCACAGAGCGCATCTCCCTTCATTTGAATAGCTGCTGCCAAATAATTTCTTCGGCGCGATTGCGGATGTTGTTCATCCGCTGCACCCATTCCATCTGATTGGCAGCTTTCAGGGCTTCGGTCACACCCTCGGCTTCCTGCATCTGCTGGACGATCAAAGCAAGCTGTTCTTCGGCCTGTTCGTCCAGCTTGGCAAGATAGCTGCCCAATTCACCGGACAAAACAAGCTGATTGTACCGGATGGGGTGCTGTTCTTTCAGATAGTTCTTATGTAAGCGGCCCCACCGCCCGATGGGGTGCTGCTTTGCCGGGGTTGCTGCGGTCAGATTCGGCAGATAGTAGTCGTTGACAAGGGTATAGTCAAGTCCATTGGTGGTGTCGCGGATGGATTCTTTCATAACCATTCTCCTTTCATTTCTGCCGAGATATTCTTCGGTTCAAGAAGTCCTGCTTCTTTCATTTCTTTGATGCGTTTTCTGTATTCGGTCATATACTTTCGGCTTGCAGCACGACTCTTTTCACGCTTTTCATCTGCAATCTTTTTTTCGACAAGTTCTTCTTCTGATAGTATAACCGGTTCTTCCGGAACACTGAATTTTCCGATATAATTCAAATATACTTCGACCTCTACTGTCCGAGTGCCACTCAATTCAATGGGACGATGCACAACGATTTTGGAAATGAACTCGTTGATCATTGAGGGTGTTAATTCTGAAAAGTCAGTATATTTGTGTGCCAGTTTTATAAAATGTTCTGTATTTTGCGATTGGCTTTCTGCTTGCTCTAGTTGCTTGTGGCACTCATCTTCTTCTTTTTCAAGGCTAGCCTTTTCTTTTTCATAGCTTTCCAAAAGACTTTCCAACATTTTATCTGACAGTCTGCCTGCGATATTGTCCTCATATATTTTACGAATTAACGCACTTACTTCTTTTGCTCGACGTTCAGCCTTAGAAATTCTGCTCTTGAGTTCTTCTAAACGGGTGCGACTTTGTGATTCCGAGATTTGATTATAAAGATTCAAAAATTCTTCTTGATTGTTATTAACGTAGGCGCAAGTTCTGCGGATACACTCAAGAGCAATTTTTCTGAGGGCGGAAGTTCGGATAGCGTGGCACGAGCAAACTTTCTGATATTTTTGACGACCGAGAGCATTTTGGGAACAAGAATAACAATCTTCTGGTTTGCTAAAGCTCTCTCTCCGTTCACCTTTGGGCGTGTAGTAAACTCGTATTCTTCCGTTCTTCCGACGATGATTGTACATTACAGAACCGCATTCTCCACAAATGACTTTTCCGGTAAGGGGATTCGCTTCGCCTAGAGAGTCTGCACGCCTAACATTCTTGCGTAGTCCCTGAACGATATTCCACGTCTCTTTGTCGATAATCGGTTCTTGTGTTCCTTCAAAAATCACCCAATCTGCTTTATCAGCCTTTTGGGACTTTTTCTCCTTGTACGATTTTTTGTAGGTGCGAAAATTTACAGTGCAGCCAGTGTACTCAAGACGATCAAGTATCGAGGCAACTGTGTTTCCTCGCCACATATAGGGATTGTTATAATCACAATCTGATTGATGATTCCCTATTCCTTTCTTGGCGAGATAGTACGAGGGACGCTCGACCTTGCTTTCTGCAAGGCATCTTGCAATTTCATAGGGACCTTTGCCGTCTATGCTCATTTGAAAAATCCTTCGGACAATCGCAGCCGCTTCTTCATCCACAACCCAATGATCTGGGTTTTCTGGGTCTTTGACATAACCATAGCAGGGTGAATTGCTGGTGTGTGCCTTTCCGGACATACCTCTTGATTTTAGAACAGCCTTAATTTTCTTGCTGGTATCACGGACATACCACTCGTTCATAATATTCAGGAACGGTGCAAATTCGTTGCTCTGCTGATCGTTACTGTCGATGCTGTTACCAACGGCAATAAAACGAACTTCTTTTTCTCGAAAGAGAATATCTGTAAAGAAGCCGACTTGAAGATGGTCACGCCCAACCCGGCTAAGGTCTTTGACAATAACAGTCGTTATCTTTCCGTCCTTTACGCCGGAAACAAGTTCATTCCATGCCGGACGGTCAAAGGACGCTCCAGACCAACCATCATCTGTGTAGTGGTGCAGATTGATAAACCCATGCTCTTTTGCATAGGTTTCAAGCATCTGCTTCTGATGAACAATGCTATTGCTGTCACCGTCTCCGTCATCATCGCGAGAAAGCCGCTCATATAACGCTGTTATGCCGATTTCCTTGACTTTTTTCTTTTTCATGGGTCGTTTCTCACCTCCAGTTCTGTATATCAACTACCCACAGTGATAACATATCACATCGGTAAAATGCTTTGGAGCTGAGGTCTGCCCCTCTTTCAGTTCGGCCCCGGTAATGCCGCATTCGCTCTGCTCCGGCACATCCGGCAGGACAGCAGGCTCCTTTTTCTTGCCCAGCAGATCACCCAGCATTTTACGCTCGATGCCTTTCCAGCCATCCGACAGCACCACTTTGCCCTTGGCGGTAAATTCCTCGCCAGCGCAGAGGGTGGTCATGGTGGTTTCGGCATAGCGGTGAGCTTCGCCCACAGCACAGAGCAGCCGTGCAACGACCAGCCGCAGGATTCTCCGTTCCCCAGCGGGCAGTGCAGACAAATCGGCTTTTGCCACGCTTGCCGTAGGCAGCAGTGCATGGTGGTCTGTGACCTTACTGCTGTCGATGACCTGCTGCGCATGAACAGGAACATCTTCGTGAAAATCAAATGCTCCTGCGGCAGTCGCCACCAGCTCCGGCAGGGATGCCGCCATATCATCGGTCAGGAAACGACTGTCCGTGCGGGGATAGGTGATGAGTTTTTTCTCGTACAAACTTTGCGCATAGTCCAAGGTCTGCTGTGCGCTGTACCCCAGCAGGCGGTTCGCATCACGCTGGAGGGTCGTCAGGTCGTAGAGCAGCGGTGGCTTCTCGTTTTTCTCTTTGCGCTCGACTTTCTGCACGGTGGTGTGAGCCTCCTTTCTGCAATTTTTAAGCAGCGTCTCGGCATCTGACTTCTGCGAAAATCGCTTGCTGGATGCCGTACCGCCATCCGTAAATGACAAAGCCACCGTGTAAAACTTTTCCGGCACAAAGGCGGCAATCGCCGCTTCGCGCACGACCGTCATCGCCAGTACCGGGGTCATAACACGCCCGACCGCCAAAGGCTGACCGTACAGGCACGAAAAAAGCCGGGAACAGTTAATGCCGACCATCCAGTCGGCACGTTCCCGGCAGAGTGCAGCCTGATACAAGGCATCGTATTCAGTTGACGGTTTCAGAGTTGCAAAGCCCTCCCGGATTGCACTGTCCTCCATGCTGGAAAGCCAGAGTCGTGAAAATGGCTTTTTGCACCCGGCTTGCTGGTAAACAAGCCGGAAAATCAGCTCTCCCTCGCGTCCTGCGTCTGTAGGATAGTTCTCGGAGGTGACTTTTCTGACTTTGTTACTCGATGGCATCCAATGGGCCGATAAAGCGGTAGAAAATCTGGATTTTCTGGACGTATTCGCCATCGACCTTTTCCGCTTTGGATACCAGAATCTTGTCAATCAGCTGATGCAGAATCTTATAGTTCAGTTCGGTGATACCAGCGTACTTGCTGACTTCATCAATAAAATCCTGAATCTTGTCCAGCTGATCGTGTTCAGCACGGCCTTCCCGCTCGTACTGCTCAATCTTCTCGGTCAGTTCA
>NZ_QVGZ01000018.1:835-19355 GCF_003603345.1 Faecalibacterium sp. AM43-5AT | reverse complement strand
GAAGCGGGGGAAAAGTCGGAGATGACTTCAAAGACTTACCTATCGCTATTCCCGTCCGATTTGGCAACTTACGGCAGAGATGCCAAGGCTCTTTTGAAGGAATTGCAGAGCCAGAACGAGCGGATGTTCCTCGTCACGTTTCTGGTGCTGAACACCGGGCGCACGGAGCAAGAGCTGGAAAACAATGTCTTTCAGGCCAGCTCCATCGCCCAGAAGCACAACTGCAATCTGTGCCGGTTGGATTTCCAGCAGGAGCAGGGGCTGATGAGCAGCCTGCCGCTGGCAGACTGCCAGATCGAAATTCAGCGGGGACTGACCACCAGCAGCACTGCTATCTTCATCCCCTTTACCACGCAGGAATTGTACCAGAGCGGAAAAGAATCGCTGTACTACGGTTTGAATGCCCTGTCCAACAACCTTATCATGGTGGATCGCAAAAAGCTGAAAAATCCGAACGGTCTGATCCTCGGCACTCCCGGTTCTGGCAAAAGTTTCTCGGCAAAGCGTGAGATCACCAACGCATTTCTGGTGACAGACGATGATATTATCATCTGCGACCCGGAAGCAGAGTACGCTCCGCTGGTGGAGCGTCTGCATGGGCAGGTTATTCACATCGGTCCCGCCAGCACGCAGTATATCAACCCCATGGACATCAACAGCAATTACAGCGAGGAGGACAACCCGCTGGCGTTGAAGGCGGACTTTATTCTTTCTCTGTGTGAGCTGGTGGTGGGCGGCAAAGAGGGCTTACAGCCGGTAGAAAAGACGGTCATTGACCGCTGTGTTCATGTGATCTACCGCAAGTATTTTGAGAATCCCACCCCGGAAAATATGCCCCTGCTGGAAGATCTGTACAATGCGCTGTTGACGCAGGACGAACCGGAAGCCCGTCATGTGGCGGCTGCGCTGGAAATCTACGTCAAGGGTTCTTTGAACATTTTTAACCACCACACCAACGTGGATATCCACAACCGTATCGTTTGCTTTGACATCAAGCAGCTCGGCAAACAGCTCAAAAAACTGGGGATGCTCATCGTGCAGGATGCCGTGTGGGGGCGCGTTACCGCCAACCGCAGTGCCGGAAAATCCACCCGGTACTATGCAGACGAATTCCACCTTTTGCTGAAAGAGGAGCAGACCGCTGCCTATTCCGTGGAGATCTGGAAGCGTTTTCGCAAGTGGGGCGGCATCCCCACAGCCCTAACGCAGAACGTCAAAGATCTGCTGGCAAGCCCTGAAGTATCAAACATTTTCGAGAATTCGGACTTTGTGTATATGCTCAATCAGGCGAACGGTGATCGACAGATTCTCGCAAAGCAGCTCAATATTTCGCCTCACCAGCTTTCTTATGTGACCCACTCCGGCGAAGGCGAAGGGCTGCTGTTTTTCGGCAACGTGATTTTGCCCTTCGTTGACCACTTCCCGAAAGACCTTGAACTCTACCGCATCCTCACGACCAAACTCAACGAGATCTCGGAGGGCGCACAGAAATGAGCAAGCCGAAACTGAATCTCAAAGAGGAATCGTCTGCCAAAAAGACCCGTTCTCCCCCGAAGAAAACCAAGGTGGAGCAGTCGGTGCCCAAAAAGAAAAAGCTGAAAACCGATGCGGAAAAGGCGGCAGAGAAAGCCCAGCACCTGCGGTTCGGCAAGGCAGAATTGACCCCGGATGAGTTGAGCCGGTTGAGCAAGGCACAGAAACGGGAAATGTACGCCGCCCATGCCGCCCGCTCTGTGGTGCATCGGGAGGTTGACCAGTACGAGGATGAAAACGTCGGTGTGCAGGCGTTGAGCGAGGGCGAAAAAGCGGCAGAAAATGTCCGGGATATTTCCAAAAGCCGCTATGCCCGGAAACTCAAGAAGAAAGCCAAGATGCAGGGCAAGAAAGGCTCCAAAACCGCTAAATCTTCCGCATCGGAGCCGACTGCGGCACAAGATGCAGGCGCATCCGGCACCGGTGAGGGAGGCTCCAACTGGCTTTCACGCTGGAAACAGCGGCAAGAAATCCACAAAAGCTACTATGCCGCCGCCCGGTCGGGCACGGCGGCGCAGACCGCAGGCGGCAAGGCGGCATCCAATGGTGCATCTACCGCCCGGTCCGGCGTGGAACAGGCGGTAGAAAAGGGCAAAACCGCCGTCAGCACCGCCGTAAAGGGGCTGGTGAATGCCGCCAAAGGCAACGCACACGTTCTGGTGATCGTGGGCGTTTTTCTTTTGCTCGTCCTCATGGTGATGTCGGGCTTTTCCTCCTGCGGAATCCTCTTTTCGGGCGGCACACAGGTGTCCGGGCAGACCATATACTCTGCCGAGGATCGGGACATCCGGGGCGCAGAACAGGACTACAAGAAACTGGAGAAGGAACTGGACAAAAAGATCAAACGCACTCCTACCGACCACCCCGGCTACAACGAGTACCAGTACCATCTTGATCCCATCGAGCATGACCCGTGGCAGCTCACTTCGTATTTGACCACACTCTACGACGATTACACTCGCAGCGAGGTACAGGGCAAATTGAAGGAGACCTTCAAAAAGCAGTATAAGCTGACCACATGGGTAGAGGTGCAGATACGGTATAAGACCGTGTGGGTCATCAGCCCGGCAGGCATCCCGGTTCCCACGCAGGTGCCCTATGAGTACCGCATCTTCCACACCAAGCTGGTGAACCGTGGCTTGGAGGTGGTCATCCGGGAAGAACTGGACAACGACCAGTGGAAACGGTATGAGATCTTTCAAGACACCTTGGGCGGCAGACCTTATCTGTTCAACGGCGGCTTGCCCCCCGGTGGCTCCGATGGTTCCGGCGCACCGGGCATCGACTATCAGGTTCCGGCAGAAGCCCTGACCGACAGCGAGTTTGCTGCCATCTACAAGGAAGCCCAAAAGTATGTGGGCACACCCTATGTGTGGGGCGGTTCCACCCCGGAAACAGGCTTTGATTGCAGCGGCTATGTCTGCTGGGTCTACAACCAGAACGGCTACGATGTGGGACGCACGACGGCAAACGGATTATGGCAGAAAAGCCAGCACATTTCCGAAGCAGAAGCAAAACCCGGAGACCTTGTTTTCTTTGAAGGAACGTATGATACGCCGGGGAAAAGTCATGTAGGCATTTACCTCGGAAACGGCATGATGGTCAGCGCCGGAGACCCCATCAAGTACGCAAACATTCACTCGTCCTACTGGGAGAAGTATCTCGCAGGTTTTGGGCGGCTTTCAAAATGAAATGGAGGATTTTTATGGGTGAAAGACTGGAAAAGCTCAAGGCGATGCTCAAAAAGGAGCAGGAACGCCGCATCAAGCTGAACAACCGCATTGCGATTCTGGAACGGCGCATTCAGGAGGAATCGGCGGCAGAAGTTGCCGACATGGTGCGCACTGCCAATGTGACCCCGGAACAGCTTGCAATCCTGCTGCGGCAGGCGGCAACTATGCCCCCGACCCCGGCTGCGCTGTCCGCAGTCGGCGCAGAGTTTGACAAGGAGGAAATCAACGATGAGATTTAAGAAAATTGGTGCGCTGTTGCTGTCGGCGGTGCTGTGCATCGGCATGGCAGCTCCGGCATTCGCTTATGGGGATGATACCGCGCCGGTGGAACAGCCTGTTCTGCCGGAAGTCGTGGAGGAAGATGTTGTTACCATCACGGATGAAACCTCCGGCGCACTGACCCCGGAGGGCAATCTGACACTGGTGGACGATTACCACACCAATTATTCGGATGGTTCCGGGCAGCAGTTCATCACGCTGGTATCGAAATCGGGTGCGACATTTTATCTGGTAATCGACCGGAACAGTAAAGGCGCACAGACCGTACACTTTATGAATCTGGTGGATGAAGCCGACCTGTTGGCTCTGATGGAGGAAGAAGCTGCCGATGCCTACACTGCGGAGAAAGAAGCAGCGGCACAGGCTGAACTGGACAGGCTGAAAGCCGAGGAAGAAGCCAAGAAAGCCGAAGAAGAAGCGGCAACCGCTGAACCGCCCAAGGAAAACAAAATCTCAAAGTATGCAGGCGCATTTCTGGGCATAGTCGCCCTGATTGCGCTGGCTGCGGGCGGCGGCTTCTATTTCTATCGCCAGCAGATGCAGAAAAAGCAGGCCGAAAAAGAAGCCCTCGACCCCGATGCAAACTACACCGAGGACAAGGGCGATTTTGAGATTCCTGTGGAGGATGAACCGGAAGAACCCGGCGAGGAAGATACCGAACCTATCTGATTTTAAGGCGGCGCTTGCCGCCGTACATATTGCAATCCGAAACAGAATGGAGGGATTCTTATCGCAAAATTAGTCGTGGCGGAAAAGCCATCCGTCGCTATGTCCTATGCAAAAGTCCTTGGCGCAACCAGCCGCAAAGATGGCTACCTTGAGGGCAACGGCTATCTCGTCAGCTGGTGCGTGGGTCATCTGGTGGAACTTGCTCCGCCCAATGTCTATGACGAAAAGTACACCAAGTGGAGCATTGCAGACTTGCCCATACTGCCGCAAAAGTGGCAGTATCTGGTGTCTGCCAGCACTAAAAAGCAGTTTGGCATCCTGCAAAAGCTGATGAACCGCCCAGATGTGGACAGCGTGATCTGCGCTACGGATGCAGGGTAGTGCGGTTAGGTGACTCAAGAGAAAGAAAAAAGAGACCTCATCTCGTCAAAAATCAAATTTCAAAATCATTAAAGGAGCTATTCAAATGAAACGAAATCAGAATTTCGACCATAATCACTCTCAAAAACTGCTTTCCTTCCGCTACAACATAGACACCAACCGAGTGGAAGCCCGGTTCACGGATGGCTCTGCCGTCGCCAACAGGATGCCCAACTGCCTCAGAACATCCTCAACCCGCTACTTTACAGTGGGGTTGACACGGAGGATTGAGTGTCATCGTTTTTTCATGGCTACCGCCGAAAATCATTGTAACGTATTTTGTGTTACAAATTGGTCAAGCGAATGATTATGATTAAAATTCTCTTACTCGCACAATAAGTCATTTGATAAACTGGTTAAAATGCCAAATAATTTCAAATCATAGTCCAACACACAACAAATGTGGTATAATAACAATATATTTAATGCTTTAACTGTGTTTGCAAAAAGGAAAAGAAGATAAGTATGGAGATTACATGGTTGAAAAATGAAGATAATGCCATTCAATACGTCTATGCCTCTGCTGTTCCCCAAAAAATACCATTAGACATTTTTAAAGAAATTGTTCAGAGCAGTAAAGAAAACTGTCTACCTGAATTTTATGTGATATCTGAACAGGGAAAGTATATCGGATATATTTTATTATTGGCCGATAAAAAAGAAGACATCCCTAAACCTTTTACATTTCTTGCATGTCATAATGGCGATACTCTGCCAAAAGAAACTCACAAAAAAATATTGGAATTTATCGGCAAACGGTGTCGTGTAAACAACTGGAATAAACTCGCTTGGTTGGCCGAACAAGAAATCCAGCAATTGTGATATCATCGTTTTTTAAGCTATCTCTCTATAAAAACTCCTTAAAGACATAAAGGCAAACTTGAATAAATAAATTTATCTAAAAGCCCCACCTACAATAGATATTCCAAATCGAAGAATCTACTGCAGGTGGGGCTTGTTCTATGTGATAAGCTATTTTGTAAAAATCAAATACGTAGATTATATGGCAGAATCATTTGGTGACACTGAAAGCTAATGTTGCGCCATCAACGACACTATACATATCGCCGTTAGCCGCAGTAGCAATTCCAGTAAACTCAACCTCCCATTTTCCTTTAGAGAGTCCATATTTTACATCTTCCGTACCGATTGTGCCGTATGCAGAAATGGCATGATCAAAGGTTCCAAAGGGTGTACCAAGTTTATTGAAATGCAGGTTACCTTCAAAGGAAACAATTACTGCACCCGGAACGGTAATCGTCCATTGGATATACCCTTCAGACAGATAATCAAGTGTACATGAACCAGCATCGCCCCAGAAGGTTTCGCGAGAAATTGGGACAAGTTTGAATGTTGCAGAGTTTACAGTTGTTCCTTTATCAATTTCGATACTAGATTTTTTGGAAGAAAGTGCTACAACGCCTGGTTCAACTGCAACAGCAGCAGGCATCAAAACTGTGTTGAAAACAACCAACGCAGCACTCGTTCCAGCCATTTTA
The DNA here is from genome assembly GCF_003603345.1 of Faecalibacterium sp. AM43-5AT. Lineage (NCBI taxonomy): Bacteria > Bacillati > Bacillota > Clostridia > Eubacteriales > Oscillospiraceae > Faecalibacterium > Faecalibacterium sp. AM43-5AT. The sequence goes on along the minus strand of NZ_QVGZ01000018.1, from coordinate 13,222 downwards.
AGGAATTCATTTCGGGTCATCTTTTTCATGTCGATTTGCTCCTTATATTTTATTGACTGTTACAAGTCACCCAGCTACAATTTGGATTCTTTTTCGCTTAATTCTGCACTGGAATCACCTCTTACAAAATTTTAGTATATTGGCATCATCGTGATCAAAAGCAATATCACTAACAGCCACCTCATCACACTATAAAGCCGCAAATTTTCAACTCAGGTGTATGCTCATCGGCAAATAAATGTGAACCATACGAATGCCGCTGTTAAACAACCTGCCAAAACCACTAAAATACAACTTGCCAACTTTGGCTCAATAGCAACTTTTTGATTTTCGCACAGCGCAAATTTCTGAAGTTCCTGAAATGTTGTTTGATTGACATTGCCGTGTATTGCTTTCCATGCAACGAAATGATTTGTAATCAGAAGATAATCTGAAACGATTCCTACAAAAACAATGGCAAAAAATGCTGCGGAAAAGAACCACATTCCATCGCATTGATTCACCGTCAGGATATCCTGAAGGCTTGCTGGCTTCAATGCCCATAAAGCCACAACATATAGCAATACTTCGCAGAAATCTCTTTGGAGTGGCCCTTTTTGCTTAAAGAATCCCATTACATGTTCTCCCTGTTCTTTGAAGTCACTATCAGCCACCAATGGCCTGATAATAATCCGTTTTAGACCGAATCAAAGAGCCATTTGACTTATATTCCTTGACAGTTTGATGATAGCAATGTGTATAGTAGCTATTGTCATAGGAAAATAGGACTTCATACGTAATAGAAGATATTGTCACTTTATAGCAGTCCGAGGACATACTCTGAAGCATCTGATCGAAAATAAACGATGCTGTAGAAGAAATAACTGCTGCTGGTGTGCTTCCCCATGCAGTTGCTAAAATACTGGCTACATCAGATGCTTTTTTGCATTTACGCAAATCACTAGCATAAACCGTATCGGTTGCACTTGTGCCAACATAGCGGTGCTTGAACTGCGACCCTGTCACCTCGCTTCCAGTGAGTGCAGGAATTTGTGCCAGCTGTCCGTTTTTGTAATTTTGCTGATCTTGATAAATTTCATAGAACAAGCTATAGTCACTTCTTGCAGTTGATGTTGTTGATTCACCAGATGCACCTACAACAACAATGTCCATCACATCATTAGGATGCACCGTACGCGTAATTCGTGTGATACCTCCATCACGAATTGTAAGCTGTTCAACAACATCTTTTCCATTCATCGAGTACGAAACAGAATAATTTGATCCTGTCAAAAGAGATTCGCTATTGCCATGATTTGTTGAATCTGCAAAGGCAATGGGCATAATGGAAGCAACACAAAGCAGCACCGCTAACACGCAGGAAATATAACGCAAATATGTTTTTGTTTTCATTTTGTTTTTTCCTTTCATGCATTCCTATAGAACAACGGACTCTCATCTGTGCATCGGAAACACCTCCGAAGTACATTGATTATCGATGCTCTCACTTTTTCAAGAGATATTTTCCAAATGCAAGGACGCCTAGAATATAGAAAAGCTGACGAACAATCAACATAATGAATGAAAGCAGCTCCAACATAATCGAACAGTTCCTTTTAGAAAATTATCAAGAAATATATCCCGTAAGAGTATCGCTATCTTACCTTTCATATGAATTTCAGTCATGCTCAAGCGATTCCGGGACATCCGGCTGATATGCCGTAAAGCCACAGGTGCTGTTCACGCTCAAGACTGCGAGAGCCATTGCCATAATGCAAGTGACCTTGCTCAAGAGCAACATAATCTTTTTCATTTCTGTTACCTCCGTTTGATATTTTTTAGAGCATTCATCTTCTGAAAACACATGAACGCCCTCGTACCTTAGGATATCTTCGCTTGTTTCTGAAAAAACGGAATGATTGCAAAAATCACTAAAACCCATTTTGAAATGTAGTATACCGTTATACTGCGGGTGTCCGGAAGCACATTGAAAATGGCAAACAGGAAATCTATTGACGAAAGAACAGATGCGACCATCTTATAGCTTAACCGCTTCTTTTTGCCTAAAGGCTTATTCGTTGCTTCTATCGGAGAGAAAAAGATAGCGATGCCCATAAGAGCTGCTGTTGTCAGGATACGAAAAAGGTGATTGGCTGCAATTACTTTACTCAGCAAAATGCAGATAAGTGCCAGTCCGGTAAATGCCAGATAGCATCTGGTGTGCGACGTTGCATGATATCCACCAATGTAGATTCTCTGCGGGATAAACCCAATCAAAAATGAAAGTGAGTATCGAACATCACCACACACGGCAGAGACGAGGATGACAAGCAAAACACTTACAACAGACGATATGAGCAACTCGTACCCATAGACATACGCATCCGCTTTTGATTCGTCTACCACTTTTTGTTCGCAGAAAAGACGGACTAATTTCTGAGACAGCGTGCGTTCCCACATTGCAGTTGCGCCACCTTATCTTCTGATTTTTGCTTCACTGTATCATAAATTTCAACAAAATCAAGAGGTTTGGCAAAACTGGTCGTTCTGGTGACAAAAGTGGTAAGTCAGGCTACTTGTAAGGAGCCTTTGCACAGTCTATAATAGTATCAGAACATTATTTTGTGGAGGTTGTCGAAATGCTGAAGTACCACGTTGCAGTCTGCGATGATGAGAAGTCAGACCTTGATGGTATTGTTCAAAGCGTCCAGCGATACGATGTGCAAGGTTGCTTTGACATTGAAACTTACATGGACGGAAACGAACTTCTGAGCGAATTGCAAATGCAGAAGAAATCCTTCGATTTGCTGCTGCTCGACATTGAGATGCCATCCAACGGTTTTCAGCTGGCACAATCCCTGATTCAAATGGAGAAGCATCCCTTGGTGGTATTTGTCACGAAGCGGCACGAGTATGCTGTGCAGGGATATGGCATTGCATTCCGCTACCTTGTCAAACCTTTGGATCAGACGCTGTTCGCTGCGGCGATGGACGCTGTCCTTCAGGAACTGAACTCCAAACATTTCACAATCGAATACGATGGTGTCACCATGTCCTTGGAAACATCAGATATTTACTTTCTGGAAAGCCACGGACATAAAGTTCTGATCCACTGCAAGGAGCAAGACCTTACATTGAGAATGAGCATTCCTGAAGCCTTGGAGCAGCTTCCCAAACGATGCTTCGTGTCGCCACACAAAAGTTATCTTGTCAATATGGAACACATTGTTTACGCTACTGGAACCGCTGTTTTTCTTTCCAGCGGACATCAGCTACCGATCAGCAGGAGGAAGCGTCAGGAGTTCAATCAGAACTTTAACGCTTATTTGGGAAGATGATACTTTATTATTTCGTTGAGTTTGCAGGGAGCTTTGCCAACATCGCTCTGTTGCTGCTTTTTATCGGTCGGCTATTTCCTAAAAAGGAGCCCGTTTCAAAATGGTTCTATGTGTATGTTGTGCTTATGATCGCTGGCCAGTGTGCACTAAGCTTATTCCCGGACTGGGTAACGCAGCGCACGATCTATCTTTTAGTTGGCGGATTTTTCCTCGCACTGCTGTTTTACGAAGTGCGACCATGGCAGGCGGTTTTTGCAAGCGGAGCTTTCTTTACGCTGATTGCTTTGGTGGAAGTGCTTGCAATGCTCCTGATCGGGCTGCGCATCCCTGATACCGATATTCTGATGCAGGCTGGGGCAGCACGGTTGGTTTATGTTGTTTTTTCAAACCTGATTCAAGTTCCACTTGTAGTCCTGATCTCACATTTTTTCAGTCGAAAGGGAAATGCTCTGCGCATCCTATGGCTGTTGCCAATTATTGCGATTCAAATCGCAAGCATCGCTGTCTGTTATGTGGCACAGTATCATGCTGCGGATGAGTATTTCCCGGATTATATGGTCGGCCTTATGGCTGTGCTTCTCCTTATAAACATCCTGATCGTGTTCTATGTGGAAGCTCTCCGGGAAAATGAACTGGAAAAATTCAAAGCCAAGTTCAATGAGCAGCAGTACAATCTTCAAATGGAATACTACCAGCAGCTCAAAGAACGTCAGGAAGAAGTCCGTTCTCTACGGCATGATGTGAAGAAATACATTCTGGCGATGCAGGCAGTTGCAGAACACGGCGATACCGAAGAACTTCACAAGATTGCACAAGCTGCCACGGATATTTTTGAGCGTCCCACAAATGTTTCTGCTGTCGGAAACCCTGTTGTTGATGCTCTTTTGAATTATTACCTACGCATCGCAGAGAAGAATAACATCAAGGTCAAACTGGATGTGACGATTCCTGAAGTTCTGACGATCTCATCGCTGTCTTTGAGCATCATCCTCGGAAATACATTTGACAATGCCATTGAAGCCTGTTGCAGTCTGCCAGCGGAACAGCGAACCATCCATTTACAGCTGCGCAAACAATATCGGAGCCTTTTCTATCGGCTGGAAAACCCATACAGTGATACTTCTCGCGGAATCCGCATCGGAGAACATCATGGTTACGGGCTAAAAAATATAAACCGTATCGTTCAGGAAAACCATGGTGACTTCTACACGAAAAAGAAAGACGGTGTATTTACGGTTCAAGTTCGCTTGAACTGCGAAAATTAAATATGTTTCCACAGCCAAATGATCAGCCTTTATACTGATTGTTTGGCTCTTTATTTTGTAAAGGAGCGTGATGCTATGACCCAGCCCAAATCCGACCTTGCCTATCTCCGCAGCGAAAAAGCCAAAGCGGAGCAGCAGCTACGCTACTACAAGCACCGTGAGAAAATTCTGGAACATCAGATACCGGAGCTGACCCGCAAAGCCCGTGTGCATCGTCTGTGTACCCGTGCCGGAATGCTGGAAAGTTTTCTGATTGCGCCGGAAGAACTCACCAACGATCAGGTGATGGAGCTGCTGAAAATTGCGTTCCGTCAACCAGAAGTTGCGCTGGCACTTGCAAAGATGATTCACGACTTGCAGGAACGCCGCAGCGTTTCAAACCCTTTAGAATAAAGGGCGCAATTATACACCGTTCCGGTGAAATTGCGGTCTTGCAGACGGCTCGATGAAATCGAAGCTGGCGTTTGTTCGCCAGCCCGATTCCATCCCAAGGAAAACTGCATTTTCCTTGCGCTGCCTTGCAGCTATCCTTTTGCGGATCCCGCCTTGCCCCGAAGTGCGCAGCACTCCGCATCAAGGCGGCGAGCAAAACCGAATACGATTTCCGACCGTTCAACAAGAACTATCTTGCTGGGCGGTCTTTTTGTTTGGGGGTGATGCCTATTTCGTGTCCGCATTTCAAAATCACCATCGTAAAACGCAGCCAAGGGCAGTCCGCTGTTGCTGGCGCAGCCTACCAGAGCGGCGAACGGCTGTTCAGCGAATACGACCAGAAAACGAAATTCTACAACAAGAAGAAAGAACTCGTCCACTCCGAGATCATGCTGCCGCCCCATGCGCCGCCCGGATATGCAGACCGGGCAACGCTCTGGAACGCAGTAGAATCCGTTGAAAATCAATGGAACTCGCAGCTTGCCCGCCGCATCGTGCTGGCACTTCCGAGAGAAGTTCCGAAAGACCAGTATCTTCCCATGCTCAAAGAATTTTGCAAAGAGCAGTTCGTTTCCAAGGGCATGATTGCTGACTTCGCCATCCATGACAAAGGCGATGGGAACCCACACGCCCACATTCTGCTGACCATCCGGGCAATGGACGAACACGGCAAGTGGTTGCCGAAAGCCCGCAAGGTTTACGACCTTGACGAAAACAGCGAGCGCATCCAGCTCCCATCCGGCAACTGGAAATGCCACAAGGAGAACACGGTGGACTGGAACGACCAGAAGTATGCCGAGGTCTGGCGGCACAGTTGGGAAGTTGTTACAAACCACTATCTTGAAGCCGCTGGCAGACCGGAACGTGTTGACCTCCGCTCATTCGAGCGTCAGGGAGTGCAGCAGATTCCGACCGTCCATCTCGGCCCCGCTGCTCACCAGATGGAAAAGCGAGGAATCGAAACCTTTCTCGGAAATCTCAACCGGGATATTCGCGCGGCCAACAGCCTGATGCAGTCCATTCGCAGCACTATCCGAGGTCTGCAACGCTGGATCGCAGACCTGACCGAAAAGAAGCAGATTCTTCTGGACGCACTGGAACAGGCCAAGGAGCCAACGCTGTCCGATCTTCTGGTGGACTATTTCAATCTCCGCAATGAGCAGCGCAGCGATTGGTCGAGCAAGGCGCAACTGAAATGTTCTGCCCGTGACCTCAACGAAGTCATGCAGGCTGTTGATTATCTGAAAGCCCACTCGCTGAACACGGTCGAGGACTTGAACGCTGCAATCAAAGACCTGAGCCAGACCGCCGCCCCGTTGCGTAAGCAGTTGAAGCAGAACGAGAACCGGATGCGGGCAATCGCCCAGATCAAGGACGCTGCTGCCATCCATGCCAAGCTGAAGCCCATCCACGATACCTTTCTAAAGAAGAACTTCAAGCTGACAAAGGATGCCTATGCAGCCCAGCACAAAGAAGAACTGGACGCTTTCAATAAAGCTGTCCGCACTCTGATGAAGCTGAACGGCGGCACGACCGTGGATTTTTCGGCATTGGATGCCGAATTTTCTGCGCTGCAATCGGGCAGCGCAGAGCTGCGCAGCCAGCTGGAAACTTTGCAGCCTGACCTGACCGCACTGAAAAATGTGCGCAAGTATATCGACCTTGTGCTGAATAAGCAGCAGCTTTCCGCACCGGGCGGCAAGACCCCAGAGAAAGAATCTGTGCTGAAGCAGTTGGAGCAGCTTCAGCAAGAAAAATCAAAACACAAAGCGATTACCGCCATGAACCGCGAAGAATCGCTCTAAATCATATTTCTGCCACTGATGTGTCATTGCAGTCTGTGGCAGGAATACATAGATTTTTTTACATTGTAAAACAATCCAAATGTGACTTTTTTGTTAATTCTCAAAATTATGGGTGTCTAAAGGTCTTTCTCGATGCCTACCAAGTGAGAGAAGAATTTCAAGGTGAGCATTTCTAAATGCAACAATTTGATTACAATCCTGCTTCGGATGCTACGAAACCGCTGTTCTCGTCGGCTACCTATTGAGCGATCTTTTTTTATTTCCGGCGTATGCAACGTCCCGGTTTCAGAAAACTCACGGCTAAGACTACTTATGAACTTTTTGTGAATTCTTAAAAGCGAGGGTGTCTTTTAGCTCCTCTCGATGGCTCGTATATAGAAGCTGATTTTTTGGAAACCCAACTTCCGCAGATTTTCCATACGTTCTTTGACAACAGAATAGTTCAATCGTCCGGTACGTCACAAAAGGTACTTCTGTAACTCGCAGCCCGGTCATGACGAAGACGGGGTGGCTGAAATGCCAATGATGCGGTAAAAATCCGCTGCCGGACGATTCCCCACTCCTAGGGAGCCGAGGGCGAATATGGGAGACCTATATCATATTAACGCAGACGAGTTTGTTCAAGCCCGCCTGCGATGGGGAGCTGGAGGAGATGCCGGCTCTCGTTACATCCGCTTCCTCAACGGAACCTTCCGCCCAATCAGCGGGGGTAAAACAAGAGGAGAAAGACGATTGGAGTCCATTCCTTTCCGCACTTGCAGCACATGAACAGGAGGTTTGCCCTTGAACAAAGAAAAATCCGAGAAGAAGTCTGCTGAACGCAGCCGTGCGCCGAGAAGTCCGAAGTCCGTGCGTCTGATCGTAGAACGCCACTATATTGGCAATGTGCCGATGAACACGCTTTTTCAACGGCTTGCAGAGGAAGAAATTCGGAAAACTGCCGAATCGTATCTTGCAGCTGGCTAATTGGACGTTTTACTGCGGAAAAGAGCTTGCATCATCGCACAGGTTTCGATACAATGTGATTGATGAGGTCTCTTTTCCATTATGGAGGTACACATGGAAAAGGACAAAAAAGTAACCGCTTTATACTGCCGCCTGTCAAAAGATGACGGGTCAGCCCATGAAAGCCTGAGCATCCGCACACAAAAGGCGATGCTTATGGAGTATGCCACACGCAACGGTTTCGGAAATTGCCAGTACTATGTCGATGATGGTTACAGTGGAACGAACTCTGACCGTCCTGCCTTTCAAGAACTGCTGGATGATATCCGGGATGGAAAGGTAGCGACCGTCATTACCAAAGACCAATCCAGACTTGGACGCAACCACATCGAAACCGGAACGTATATGGAAATCTTTTTTCCGGAACACGGTGTCCGCTATATTGCAATCAACGATGGTTACGATTCCAACGAGCAATCCCAGATGGATATTGCTCCGTTCAGAAACATCATCAATGAAATGTATGCCAAGGATACTTCCCGTAAAATCAAGAGTGCTCTTCGGACACGCAAGAAAAGTGGGAAGTATATCTCCAGCGGCGCACCGTTTGGCTATCAGAAAGACCCTGCCGACCACAACCACCTTGTGATCGACCCGAATACCGCCCCTGTTGTTGAGTATCTCTATTCATTGGCGGAGGAAGGACTTGGGCTTCACCGTATCGCCAAACGGCTTCACGATGAGAAAATCCTGAAGCCGTGCTACTACAAAAAAGAGATGTTTGGTCGCTTTGTCGATGATGAAAAGATGTATGATTGGGATTCTGCCTATGTCAGTCAAATTCTGCACAGCCCGGTCTACGCCGGACACATCATCTATGAAGCAAAACCTACTGTGTCCATGAAATCCAAGAAGCGACGTTATATCCCTTTTGAAGAACGTGCTATTGTTCCGAACACGCATGAAGCAATCATCCCACAAGACCGTTGGGAGAATGTGCAGCGAATCCTTTATAGCCGTTCCGGTAGTTTTATGTGCGATAAGACCGAATACGACAACATCTTCAAAGGAATCGTTCGCTGCGCAGATTGTGGCAGAACAATGTTGGTCAAAGTTGAAGCCCGCCGCAAACGCAATAACATTTTGGATCAGACATTTTATTGTTGCAGCACTTATCGGAAGTATGGTGCGAAAGCCTGCGCCTCTCACAACTTGGAAGCCCGTGTTTTGCATGAAGCTGTCCTTGCTGACATTCAGGCACACGCAAAGGCCGCTGTGGGCAACCGAGACGCCCTTGTGCGAAAAATTGCAGACCAGATGCACCTTCGGGTATCTTCTGACCGGGCGCAGCACAAGCGGGAATTGAAACAGTGTAAAGCAAGAATCGCAGAAATCGAAGATTTGTACGCAAAACTTTATGAGGATGTGTCAAAGGGGCTTCTCCCGGAGAAACGTTTTCAAATGCTTGCAGATCGCTATGACAAGGAACAGGCTGAACTGACCGAAAAAATCGAGCAGTACGAACAGGAAGGTCGTGCTGAACACGATCAGATGGATAAGATTCAGGATTTTATTGATGAAGTCAGCAAGTATGCTGGCATCACCGAACTGAACTATAAGATTCTGCACCAGCTGATCGACAAGATTCTGGTATCCAAAGCGGAAAAGGTCGATGGCGAATACGTCCAGAAAATCCAGATTTTCTACCGCTTTATCGGCCCATTGGATGCCATTGAGTAACAACGTCAGAAAAGTCACCTCCGAGAACTATCCAACAGACGCAGGGCGTGAGGGCGAACTGATTTTTCGCTTGGTGTACCAGCAAGCGGGCTGCAAAAAGCCATTCTCACGGCTTTGGCTTTCCAGCATGGAGGAAAACGCTATCCGGGAGGGTTTCGCCCATCTCAAACCGTCAACTGAATACGATGCGCTGTACAACGCAGCACTCTGCCGGGAACGTGCCGACTGGATGGTCGGTATCAATGCGTCCCGGCTTTTTTCGTGCTTGTACGGTCAACCGCTGGCGGTAGGGCGTGTTATGACCCCGGTGCTTGCCATGACGGTAGTTCGGGAAGCCGCCATCGCCGCCTTTGTGCCGGAAAAATTCTACACGGTAGATCTGGAACTGACCAGCGGCTGCACGGCATCCAGCCGCCGCATTCCTGAAAAAACCGTTGCCGAAAACCTGCTGGAAGCCTGTCGAAAGGAGATGGTGGCAACGATCCAGCGCATCACCCGCAAGGAAAAGTCCGAGAATCCGCCGCCGCTGTACGACTTGACCACCCTTCAGCGGGACGCAAACCGTCTTCTGGGGTACAGCGCACAGCAGACTTTGGACTATGTACAGAGCCTGTATGAGAAGAAACTTACCACTTATCCCCGGACTGATAGCTGCTATATCACCGATGATGACGAGGAAATGCTGGAGGAACTGACCGAGGAACTGGAAGTTTTTCTCGGCATTACCCCGGAGGGCATGGACGAGGCGGTGCCCCGGACACGGCGCACCGTCAACCGGGAAAAAGTCACCGACCACCACGCCATCCTGCCCACCCGCAGTATGCTACAAGCCGATCTGGACGCACTGCCCAAGGGCGAGCAGAACGTCCTGAAACTCATCATCGCCCGGACGCTGATGGCGGTAAGCAAGCCCTTCCGGTATCTGGAAACCCTGCTGACCACTGAATGCGCCGGGGAGGAGTTTACCGCCAAGGGCAAAGAGGTTCTGGAAGAAGGCTGGAAAGCGGTGGAGCGCAAGGTGCTGGCAGACATCCTGAACCGGAAACAGGAACTCACCGCCCTGCCAAACGTCGCAGAAAATGAGTGCGGCATCCTCAATGCCGAACTGAAAGAGGGGCAAACGTCCCCGCCGAAGCATTTTACCGAGGACACCCTGCTGCACGCTATGGAAACCGCCAGTGCAGACAGTATGCCGGAGGGCGTGGAACGTCAGGGCATCGGCACCCCGGCAACCAGAGCCGCCACCATCGAAAAGCTGGTGCAGAAGGGCTTTCTGGAACGCAAAGGCAGCAAGAAAACCAAGGTGCTGCTGCCTACCGACAAGGGCAAAGCCCTCATCACCGTGATGCCCGAAGAAAGCCAATCCCCGGAAATGACCGCCGATTGGGAAACAAAGCTGCTGCAAATCGAGCGCAGCGAAATGGAACCGGAAACTTTTATGACCGAAATTAAAGAGATGATCTCCTCGCTGGTAACGACCACCGAGGCTGCGAAAGGAGCGAATGCGCTTATGAAAAACAAAATTATTGGTGTCTGCCCCAACTGCGGTGCAAATGTTGTGGAGCGTGAAAAGGGCTGGTTCTGCGAGAACCGGGAGTGCCGTTTTGTGCTGTGGAAGGACAATGCGTTCTTCAAGCGTCTGGGCAAACGGCTGGACGCTCATGCGGCGGACAAGCTGCTGCGGGATGGCCGTGTCCGCCTGAAGGACTGCAAGAGCGCCAAGGGCAAGACCTACAATGCTACTGTTCTGCTGTCCACCGAAACCGATGGCCGCAGCAAGTTTTCTCTGGAATTTGAGGGTGGGTGCTGATGGAGCAGAAAACGGAAGCTCTCTACCTTATCAACGGAGACAGGTTCCTGCATCTGCGGGAAAACGGTGCCGGGGTCGGTTTTGCCACCTACGACTGCGCGAACGGTGCGCCGCTGGAAAGCGGTCAGATTTCCAAGCAAAATCTGCCGCCGGATGGCCGCAACGCCATTCCTGCTGCCCGGAACTGGTATCTGTTTGAACTTTCCAGCGATGACCGCAAGGCGATTCAGGAGGTCAGCTTGCAGCACCTCGACACCATCCCGCAGTCTGGTGTCCGCAGGCGGCGCATCTGGGATGACCCCACGATTCCCAGAGATGATGTCCGGCTTATCAACAGCCACTATGATGATCTCTACCGGGTGCCGAATCATGGCGTGATTCAGGTTGACCGTTCCGATGGCAGCAGTTACACGGCACGGGTCGAGCATTTGGACGACTATCATTTTGATTTGGGCGAGTACGGAAACGTCTATCACATCTGTCAGTTTGGCGAGATGATGGAGCGTAACGGTTCGACCGCCTATCCTGAGATTCAGACGCAGGACGAGCAAGGCGCATGGGAGCTGGGCGGCAAGGGTTATCTTGCCATTCAAAGTTGCGAGGATGGCTGGGATTATACCCTTTATCACAGCGATTATTCTGTGATGGATGGTGGGCAGATCGACGCACCTGAATTGACGATTCAGGAAGTCCGGGAGCAGATTCTGGAAGCGCACCACATGGAAAAGGGGCGGCGGCTGTTGCAGGACTATGATGCAGTCATGGATAAAGTCGCAGAAGCTGAAGAACTGAATCTTTCCGGCAAGCCCTCTACCCTCGAAAAGTTGGCGGTACTGGCAAAGTACGATGCCCCAGAGTGCAATCCCACAGCCTGCCGGAAAGCGAGGGATGACCATGAACTTTGACCATGAGGAACTGATGCTGATGATGCTTTACAACACCGGAACCCGGCTGGGGCTTATCCACGAACTGCGGCTGATGCAGTGCTACCTGATGCCGGATGAAACTGCCCTGCGGGAGCTGTCAGAGCAGGTCATTGAAAAGCTGAAACGGCTGACGGATGCCGAGTTTGC
>NZ_QVGZ01000018.1:0-825 GCF_003603345.1 Faecalibacterium sp. AM43-5AT | reverse complement strand
GAAACGGCTGACGGATGCCGAGTTTGCAGGACTGGAATTTCCAATGAACTGATTTTTGCCGCCTGCGGGCGGCGTACATAAGAGCTTTCGCATCCTGCAAAGGTATGATATACTGAAGCCGACAGCTTTCAGGTCGCAGATAAAAGATAAGAGGTGCTTTTTATGGCAGGTTTGAAGGGAAAGGCCGGTATCGTCACCGGCGGCAGCAGCGGAATCGGTTTCCAGATCGCAAATGTGCTGGCTCAGGCCGGCGCGACAGTTTATGTCATCAGCCGCACCGGCAAGCCCAAAGAGGGTGTAGGCGAAAGTGCACCGGGCGTTGTCCATCTGCGGGGTGACATCGGCAATGCAGAAGCTATGAAAACACTGGTGGCGGAGCTGGCCGCAAAGCATAACGACTGCCTGAATTTTCTGGTAAACAACGCAGGCGTCAGCTATAAATGCCGGGCCGAGGACTTTCCCATGGAGCAGTTTGATAATATCATGAATGTGAATGTCAAATATCTGTTCCAGATGAGTGTGATTTGCTACCCCTATCTGAAGAAAAGTGCGGACAAGGGTCGCATCATCAACATCACCAGCATGAGCGCCCATCTGGGCTTCAGCGAGGTGGTGCCGTACTGCGCCAGCAAGGGCGCTGTGCTGGCGATGACCCGCGCTCTGGCCGTGGAGTGGGCGCAGGACAACATCACCGTCAACAGCATTGCGCCGGGGTGGTTCCGCAGCAAAATGAACGAGCAGGTAGTGGACGCAGCCCGGGAGCAGAAAATTCTGAACCGGATGCCGCTGCACGCCTACGGTGACACCCGCGACTTGGGTAAGATG
>NZ_QVGZ01000017.1:0-32568 GCF_003603345.1 Faecalibacterium sp. AM43-5AT | reverse complement strand
GCTTGCCGGCATTGTTCTGTGGGCAGTCCTCCAACTGATCGTGGGCGGTGCAGCTCAACTGGGATATGCTCATTTTAATTTGAACCTTGTAGATGGAAAGGATGCTGCCATCTCGGATTTGTTCTCTCAGAAAGACCGTCTGTGGGATGGCTTCTGCATGAAATTCCTGCAGGGTCTGTACATCGCCCTCTGGTCGCTGCTGTTGGTGATTCCGGGAATCGTGAAAACATACAGCTATGCGATGACACCTTACATCATGTCCGAGCATCCTTCGCTGACCGCAAATGAAGCGATCACAGAATCCCGGCGGATCATGAATGGCAACAAATGGCGGCTGTTCTGTCTGGATTTCAGCTTCATTGGCTGGGAGCTGCTTTGTTCGTTGCCACTGTATGCCGGGGGTTTTCTGGTTCTCAAATATTTCACCGGTTCAGAGGCTATGGCGATTTCTCTTGTTCTTCTGCTGACAATTCCATTGAGCATTGGCTTCTTTTTTGTACGCCCCTATGAGGAAGCTGCATGGGCCACTTTCTACCGCGATATTACCGCAGCACCTACCGAACCGGATGAAGCATACTGACTTTTATACTATTTCGCAGATGTGACCGGATTTTCGAGGTGGTCTGCGTATGGATAAGAAACCTGACCGTTCCGAAATAATTACAATGAGCCTCTTGTATGCTTTAACGCTGGTGCTTACGGTATTAAAAGTGACGAGAACGTTTTCACTGCCTTGGTTGTGGGTACTGGGTCCACTTTGGCTTGGCACACGTCGGTACTGTGATTAGGGCTGCTTGCGCTGGGAGATCTCTCCCAGCGTTTTCTATATGAAGAAAGTTGCTGGAGAAAAAAATTCTCCAGCAACTTTGTCTTTGATGAATAAAGGAAATTTTTTGTTTAACTATTCTCACTATTATTTGATTTAGTGATTTTTTTCTTCTTTGGAGAAACCAGTTTGTGACCGGAATAAATGGACATACCCATACAAAGCAATGAAGAATAGGCAAAGTATTTATGCGCAGTCATAGATTTTTTGATTCCAGAATAAATGCATCCCAACATACAGAAAAGTGCGCCTAAGGACCAGTATTTATGTGATTTCATGATTTGATACCTCCTTTGATTTAACTGATTCAATTATAACGTTTTTTTACGAAAATGCAAGCATTACCGGGAACGCTTTCATGTGGAGGCTGTGACTGCCGCTACGGTCATGATCGGTGGGCATTACGCACAAGGCTCACATGTAGCATTCGACTCCGAATATCAGCCGGCACACATATGAGGACGGAAAATGTAGCAGCTTTTGAAAAAATTGCTTTTTTCTGCTCAAAGTGCTACAATCGGAATATACCGAATACAAAGGGAGGAAAGCTCCCATGCCAAGACCGCCACGGTGCCGTCAAATTTGTGGCGTACCACAGGTCGATACATTCTGTCCCAACGGGTGCGAGAATACCGAGCCGATCCTGCTGACGCTAGACGAATACGAGGTCATTCGGCTGGTTGACTTGGAGCAGCAAACCCACGAGCAGTGTGCCGCTCAAATGGACATTTCCCGCTCTACCGTGCAGGAGATTTACGAAAGCGCACGGAGCAAGATCGCAGCGTGTCTTGTCCACGGGAAACCGCTGCACATCACCGGGGGAAACTACCGCATCTGCGGAGGACAGGAGGCAGCTCACTGCGGCCGCTGCTGCTGGATGCAGAGAGCCAACATGGAAAAATCAGGCAAAACTTGCAAAGGAGATTCCATTATGAAAATTGCAGTTGCCTATGAAAACGGTCAAATCTTTCAGCACTTCGGTCACACCGAGCAGTTCAAGCTTTATGAAGCTTTGGACGGCAAAATCACTCATAGTATCCACCATGAAAGAGACGAAATACGCAGGAACTCAAACCGAAAAAAACCTGATGGCTGCCTTTGCCGGTGAGTCCGAGGCACGCAACAAGTACACCTATTTTGCATCCAAGGCCAAGAAGGAAGGCTTTGAGCAGATCGCGGCACTGTTCCTCAAAACCGCTGATAATGAGAAGGAGCACGCCAAGCTGTGGTTCAAAGAACTGAACGGCATTGGCGACACCGCAGAAAACCTTCTCTCCGCCGCTGAGGGTGAGAACTACGAGTGGACGGATATGTACGATGGCTTTGCCAAAACTGCCGATGAGGAAGGCTTTCATGAGCTGGCCCAGCGTTTCCGCCTGGTAGCCGCCATTGAAAAGCACCATGAGGAGCGCTACCGTGCCCTGCTGCACAATGTGGAGATGGCAGAGGTCTTTGCCAAGAGTGAGGTCAAGGTGTGGGAGTGCCGCAACTGCGGTCACATCGTCGTGGGCGAGAAGGCCCCGGAGGTTTGCCCCACCTGCAACCATCCCCAGAGCTATTTTGAAATTCATGCAGAAAACTATTAAAGAAAAGAAAAGGAGAATTATCATGGAGCAGAAGTTTTACATTTGCAAGCATTGCGGTAACATCATTGCCAAAGTTAAGGACGCAGGCGTCCCTGTTGTCTGCTGCGGCGAGCCGATGAGCGAGATCGTTCCCGGCACCACCGACGCTGCCGTGGAGAAGCACGTCCCTGTCTGGACGGTGGAAAACGGCATTGTCCATGTCAAGGTCGGCTCTGTGGAGCACCCCATGCTGCCGGAGCACTACATCGAATGGGTATCTCTCCAGACCAAGCAGGGCAATCAGCGTAAGGAACTGCATCCCGGCGAAAAGCCGGAGGTCTGCTTCGCTCTCTGCGAGGGCGATGAGGTCGAGGCGGTCTACGCCTACTGCAACCTCCACAGTCTGTGGAAAGCGTAATTCACCTTCTTAAAATCCGGTGCTCAAAAAGCACCGGATTTTTTTTTCAATGTAACCTCGTCACAGAAAAAGACTTTGTCCTGCGGTATGATAAAGCCACAATCAAGAAAGAGCTGACGAACATGAAAATCAAGCTCAATCCCGATCAGGAGATTGTCAGCACCATCAGAAAAGGACTCAAGCGCACCGGCGGGTACTGTCCCTGCCGCAGGGAGCGCACAGAGGCAACCAAATGTATGTGCCAGGAGTTCAAGAATCCAATTGCAGATCCGGGCTTCGAGGGGGTCTGCCACTGTATGCTCTATTACAAATCCTTGTAGGATTAAGGGAGGAAAGCTATGCTGTCAAAGAAACTGGCTGCCATAGATAAGACGCGGTGCGTCGCCTGCGGTGTGTGCGAAAATACCTGTCCACTGGGGGCTGTCAAGGTGCGCCGCGGCTGCTACGCCGCCGTGGAGGCGGAACGCTGCGTAGGCTGCGGCAAGTGCGCAAAACTCTGTCCCGTCGGCTGCATTGAGGTGAAAGCGAGGGCTGACGCATGAAAGCAAAGCATTGGTACGATTACCTGTGGGTGTATGCCATCATCTATTTTGCACTGGGCTTTTTCAATATCCTGTTCGCGTGGCTGGGCATGATCGATTTTCTTCTGCCGCTGCTTTTAGCCATCTTTGGCGGGAACAAATTCTTTTGCAACCACCTCTGCGGACGGGGTCAACTGTTCAGCAAGCTGGGGACAGACCTTAAATGCTCCCGCTGCAAGCCCACGCCCCGCTGGATGTCCTCCAAGTGGTTCCGTTATGCCTTTTTGCTCTTTTTCCTGACGATGTTCGGCAACATGGTGTTCCAGACCTATCTGGTCGCTGCTGGTGCTACGTCCCTGCGGGAGGCCATTAAGCTGTTCTGGACATTCCGTGTGCCGTGGAGCTGGACTTATACAGCCGGTACGGTCACTGACTGGGTGGCGCAGTTCAGCTTTGGCTTTTATGGCCTCATGCTGACCTCTCTGCTGCTGGGTCTGATCGTTATGGTGCTCTACAAGCCCCGCACATGGTGTGCGTTTTGTCCGATGGGAACCATGACGCAGGGCATTTGCAAGCTGAAAAACAAAGAATAAACAAAGATAACAGAACGGAGCCTTTCTCATGGCTGAACTGAAAATTACTGCTGCGAATTTTGAAAATGAGATACTGCATTCCGACAAGCCCGTCCTGCTGGATTTCTATGCGGACTGGTGCGGACCGTGCAAAATGCTCTCTCCCGTACTGCATGAGCTTGCCGAAGAAAAAAGCGGTACGCTCAAGGTGGGCAAGGTCAACGTGGACGAGCAGATGGAGCTGGCAATGCGTTTTCAAGTATCCAGCATCCCGATGCTTGTCGTATTCAAGGATGGAAAGGAAATTACCAAATCGGTCGGCTATCGGCCTAAGTCGGAGATTGCCGCAATGGTGGAGGGCACAAGATGAAAGTTGTGATCGTAGGCGGTGTGGCGGGCGGTGCTTCTGCCGCTGCCCGCATCCGCCGTTTGGATGAACACGCCCAGATCATCATGATCGAGCGCAGCGGCTATGTGTCCTATGCCAACTGCGGTCTGCCGTATTATGTGGGCGGTGTGATCAAGGAGCAAGAAGAACTGACACTGCAAACTCCGGAGAGCTTCTGGGACCGCTTTCGCATTGATGTGCGGGTACGGCAGGAAGTAACTGCGATCGATCCCACAGAGAAAACCGTCACCATTCACGCATTGGATAGTGGAAAGGTCTACACGGAAACCTATGACAAACTGCTCCTCGCACCCGGCGCAAAGCCGACGGTTCCTGCGCTTTCCGGCGTCAGCAGTGAGCGTGTTTTCACGCTGCGCACCGTGGAGGATACCCTCCGCATTAGGCACTTTGTAGAGGATCAGAAGCTGAAAAGCGCTGTTTTGGCTGGCGGCGGCTTTATCGGTCTGGAAATGGCGGAAAACCTTACAGAAATGGGCGTTTCTGTCACCATCGTTCAGCGACCCAATCAGCTATTAGCACCACTGGATGCGGACATGGCGAGCTTTGTCCATGCGGAAATGCGCAGACACGGCGTGACTCTGCGGTTGGGTGAAACCGTCACCGGATTTCGACAGGACGGAGATTCCGTGCTGACCCTGCTGGAGGGTAGTGAGCCGCTGCATTCGGATATGGTTTTGCTGGCCATCGGTGTTACCCCAGATACGCATTTAGCAAAAGATGTCGGTCTTGAGCTTGGTATTCGTGGCAGCATCGCTGTCAACAAACGGATGGAAACCTCCGTGCCGGATATCTATGCTGTGGGCGATGCCGTAGAGGTCGCCCATTTTGTAACCGGGCAGAAAGCGTTGATTTCGCTGGCGGGACCCGCCAACAAGCAGGGACGCATTGCCGCTGACAATATCTGTGGCGGCAATAGCCACTTTCACGGCTCTCAGGGCTCGTCTGTTCTGAAACTGTTCGGCTTGACAGCGGCCTCCACGGGGATCAATGAAAAAGCGGCGCAGGCAGCAGAGATCGCTTACGACAAAGTCGTGCTATTCCCGGCATCCCACGCTGCCTATTACCCCGGCGCACAGTCTATGGCAATGAAGGTACTGTATGAAAAGGAAAGCCTGCGGCTGCTGGGTGCGCAGATCGTTGGCGGCGAGGGCGTGGACAAGCGTATTGATGTACTGGCAACGGCCATTCGCGCAAAAATGAAAGCTTTGGAACTGACGGAACTTGACCTTTCCTATGCGCCGCCCTATTCCTCTGCCAAGGATCCGGTCAATATGGCCGGTTTTATGATCGAGGATTTGGAGAGCGGGAAAGTGCAGCAGTTCCATTGGAATGATGTTGAGGACTTGCCCTGCGATGGCAGTGCGACGCTGCTGGACGTCCGTACGGAAGGCGAATATCGGCGTGGGCACTTGAATGGATTCCGCAATATTCCACTGGACGATCTGCGGGAGCACTTGGACGAGTTAGAGCGGGACAAGCCTGTCTATGTGAATTGCCAGACAGGGCTTCGCAGTTATCTGGCCTGCCGACTTTTGACGCAGTATGGTTTCAGCTGTTCCCATCTCTCCGGCGGATACAGTTTTTATCAGGTCGTAACACAAGAGCAGCAGACAGCGCGGAGCGCCTATCCCTGCGGAAAGGAGAAACTATGAGTGAAAATCTATTTGGCTTGACGGTTGCGGCAGATAAAGGCTTAGATGATCTGCAGTGCCAGCGCCTTTTAAGCGAAAATCGCAGGTATCAGGAAGTCATGCTGCAATACCGATGTGCGCTGAAAGCACTGGAAAGCAGGTTGGAAATTCTAAACGAAGAGTTTTCATTGCAGCATGATCGCAATCCGATAGAAAGTATGAAAAGTCGCTTGAAGTCGCCGTCCAGCATTATGAATAAGATGCAGAAGCGCGGACTTTCTCTGGATTTTCCGACCATGCAGGCAAATATCATGGATATTGCCGGTGTGCGGGTGATCTGCTCTTTCGAGGAAGATGTGTTCTTTTTGGCAAAGTGCTTAAAAGATCAGTCTGACATTGAAATCATCACGGAGAAAGATTATATTTCACACCCTAAGCCAAATGGCTATCGCAGTCTGCACCTGACGATCCGGCTGCCGGTATTCTTTGCGGAAAAAGAGAGCCATGTGCCAGTGGAGATACAACTCCGTACAATCGCTATGGACTTCTGGGCAAGCCTTGAGCATACCATCCGCTACAAGAAAAACTTGCCGATAAATGCTGAAGTCGAAACTGAATTGAAAGAGTGCGCCGATTCCAGCAGAGAATGGGACAGCAAAATGGAACATCTACTGCACATCTTAACATAATGCGTCGGATATAAAATGAAAAGCACGCACTTTATTGCTTGTTTCGGTTGGATGGCTTAGGCTTGTCAGGGATCGCCTCATCCGCCTTGGATGGGCGACCCCTGCGAGCCCCAACCAATTTCTCCGCTTTCTGGTTTTCAGGCATAGTCTTTTCTGCTTTCGGCGGACTGCCACGGCACAGCTTTTTCGGCTTCTATAATTGTAAGGAACATGGCTTTTCGCTGAATGGAAAGCGAAGCTGACCCGGGCTGGGGCGGTCTGTAATAAAGCGATATTTTTTTGAAACTATCTTGACAAAATTTATCAAGATTGATATTATGGTATTAACAAGCAAGCGAAAAGAGGATGTGGAGCATGATCATCACCAAAGAGACGGACTACGCGCTGCGCATTTTGCGGGTGCTGCTGGACGGGGAGAAGCATTCGGTGGCCGAGATGTCGGAAACGGAATTGATCCCCAATCAGTTTGCCTACCAGATTCTGCGCAAGCTCTCCGCCGGCAATTTGGTGCGGGTGAGCCGCGGCGCTCTCGGCGGCTGCGAGCTGTCCTGCGATCTGGACGCGACCTCCCTCTACGATCTCATGGGGGTCGTGGGGGAGCGGGGCATCCTGTGCGCCTGCATGGAGCCGGGATATGAATGCCGCTGGCAGGACAAGCATGGGCGGTGCACCATCCACTGTCAGCTGGCGGCCTTGCAGCAAAAGCAGGACGAGGCGTTCCGTGCCGTGAGCCTGCGCAGGCTGCTGACCGGCGGATCCGATCCCCAAGATACAAGCAAGCTGTAAAATTTTAAAAGGAGGTACCCGTATGCTGTTTCAAACCACGTCGGCGCACGAAGAGCTGCGCGCGAAGATCCGGAGTTTTGCGGAGGAGGAGATCAAGCCCCTCGCATTTTTAATGGATCAGAACAATGAGTTTCCCGAGGAGGCTGTCAAGAAGCTGGGTAAGCTGGGCTGGATGGGCATTCCCTACCCCAAGGAGTACGGCGGTGCCGGTCTTGATGCTCTGAGCTACGCCATCGCGGTGGAGGAGCTGGCCCGTGTGGACGGCGGCACGGGCGTAATCCTCTCCGCCCACGTCTCCCTCGGCTCATGGCCCATTTTCGCCTATGGCACCGAGGAGCAGAAGAAGAAATATCTGGTTCCGCTGGCCAAGGGCGAGAAGATCGGCGCCTTCGGCCTTACGGAGACCAACGCCGGATCCGACGCCGGCGGCACGGAGACCACGGCGCTGGATAAGGGGGACTACTACCTCCTCAACGGCGGCAAGATCTTCATTACCAACGCCCCTAAGGCGGACACCTATGTGGTTTTCGCCGTCACCACGCCGGACATCGGCACCCGGGGCATCTCCGCTTTCATCGTGGAGAAGGGCTGGAAGGGCTTTGAGTTCGGCGACCACTATGACAAGATGGGTATTCGCTCCTCTTCCACGGCGGAGCTGATCTTCAACAACGTGAAGGTTCCCAAGGAAAACCTATTGGGCAAGGAGGGCGAGGGCTTCAAGATTGCCATGTCCACACTGGACGGCGGACGCATCGGCATCGCCGCGCAGGCGCTGGGCATCGCCCAGGGCGCGTTTGAGCACGCGTTGAGCTATTCCAAGGAGCGCGTCCAGTTCGGCAAGCCCATCGCGGCCCAGCAGAGCATCGCCTTCAAGCTGGCGGATATGGCAACCAAGCTGCGCTGCGCCCGGTTCCTCATCTACTCCGCGGCGGAGCTGAAGGAGCAGCACGCGCCTTACGGCATGGAGTCCGCCATGGCGAAGATGTACGCCTCGGACATCGCGCTGGAGGTCACCAACGATGCCTTGCAGATCCACGGCGGCAGCGGCTACCTCAAGGGCATGGAGGTGGAACGGGCCTACCGCGACGCCAAGATCACCACCCTCTACGAGGGCACTAACGAGATCCAGCGGGTGGTCATCGCCTCTCATCTGTTGGGCAGGCTGGGCAAGAGCTCCGGCGGCGAGAGCCGTTCGGCGGCCAAGAAACCCGCGCCCATCACCGGCATTCGCAAAAAGACCATCTTCCGGGAGGGGGACGCTGCCCAGCAGGTGGCCGACCTTGTGGCGGCGCTGAAGAAGGATGGTCACGACTTCTCCGTGGGCATCCCTATGGATACGCCCATCCCGCAGGCGGAGCGGGTGGTCTCCGCGGGCAAGGGCATCGGGGAGAAAAAGAACATGAAACTGGTAGAGTCGCTGGCCAAGGCCGCCGGCGCGGCCATCGGTTCTTCCCGCCCTGTGGCGGAGACTCTCAAATATCTGCCGCTGAACCGCTATGTGGGTATGTCTGGTCAGAAGTTTACCGGCAATCTGTACATCGCCTGCGGCATCTCTGGCGCATCCCAGCACCTTAAGGGCATCAAGGACGCCTCCACCATCGTGGCCATCAATAAGAACGGTAACGCGCCTATCTTCAAGAACTGCGACTACGGCATCGTGGGCGATGTGGAGGAGATCCTGCCCCTGCTCACTGCCGCGCTGGATAACGGCGAAAAGCTGCCCGCGCCGCCCATGGTAAAGATGAAGCGGCCCACGCCGCCGAAGCCCGCCCCCATCGGCGACCGCTACGTCTGCAGCGGCTGCGGCTACGAGTATGTGCCGGAGTTGGGCGACGAGGACGGCGAGATCGCGCCCGGTACGCTCTTTGAGCAGCTTCCCGCCGAGTGGGTGTGTCCCGAGTGCGCGGAGACGAAGGATCAATTTGTAAAGGCTTGAGGCCGTGAAGGAGGCAAGATAAGATGTATTGCGTGCGTAAAGTAACGAACGACCTCTACTGGGTGGGCGCCAACGACCATCGCCTGGCCCTGTTTGAAAACTGCTTTCCCATTCCCCGGGGCGTAAGCTACAACGCCTACTGCCTGCTGGATGAAAAGACGGTGCTCTTTGACACGGTGGACTGGTCTGCCTGCCGCCAGCTTTTGGAAAATCTGGCGTATGTGCTGGATGGCCGCGAGCTGGACTACCTGCTGGTCAACCATCTGGAGCCGGATCACGCCGCCTGCATCGAGGAGATCCTGCTGCGCCATCCCAAGGTGAAACTGATCTCCAACGAGAAGGCATTCATGCTCATGCGGCAGTTCGGCTTCCATGTGGACGGACATGAGTGCATCGAGGTGAAGGAGGGCGACACCTTCTCCTTCGGCAAGCACACCGTCACCTTTGTGGGCGCGCCTATGGTTCACTGGCCGGAGGCCATGGTGACCCTCGATGTCACCGACGGCGTCCTCTTTTCCGCCGACGCCTTCGGCACCTTCGGCGCGCTGGACGGCAAGCTGTTCGCCGACGAGGTGGACTTCGAGCGGGACTGGCTGGACGACGCCCGCCGCTACCTCACCAACATCGTGGGCAAGTACGGCCCCCACATCCAGCTCCTGCTGAAAAAGGCCGGCGGCGTTTTGGATCAGATCAAGTACATCTGCCCGCTCCACGGCCCCGTGTGGCGCAAGGATCTGGGCTGGTTCATCGAAAAGTACGACACATGGAGCCGCTATGCCCCTGAGACCCAGGGCGTGCTCATCGTCTACGCCTCTATGTACGGCAACACGGAGAACGCGGCGCAGGCGCTGGCGACGTCGCTCTGCGATAAGGGCATGAGCAAGGTGGCGATGTACGATGTGTCCTCCACTCATGTCTCCCAGCTGATCTCCGAGGCGTTTAAGTACAGTCACATTGTCCTGGCCTCTGTGACCTACAACCTCGGCATCTACCCCGCCATGCATGACTTCCTCATGGATATGAAGGCACTGAATTTGCAAAACCGCACCTTTGCCATCATTGAAAACGGCTCATGGGCGGTGAAGTCCGGTGACCTCATGCAGAAATTCGTCAACAATGAGCTTAAGAACATGACGGTGCTCAACGAGCGGCTCAGCCTCGCCTCGTCCATGGGCACGGACAAGCGCACTGAGCTGGAAGCACTGGCGGACGCTATTCTGGAATCTATGAAGTAACTGGCAGGAAAGCCAAAACCAAGACAACAGACAACAAACAGCCCCGCCGCGTCGGCTGCAGAAAAACCGGCTTTCAAAAACAGAGCGGGCAAGCGTGATACTGCGCTTGCCCGCTCTTTGCTCAAAAGGACATGAGAAGTGACCGGAGAAGATGAGAGGATCGAAATGGAGATCAGAAAACGAAACGGGGAGTCTGTTCCCTTTCAACAGGAGAAAATTTTCAACGCCATGAAAAAGGCGTTTGACGGACAGGGCAAGGAGATCGGGAGCAGAGAGATGGATGAGATCCTCGCCACCGTTCTCAACAATCTCTCCGTCACAGTGCCGCTCACCGTGGAACGTGTGCAGGACGAGGTGGAGCGAACGCTCATGGAGCGCGGACACTATGAGGTGGCCAAGGCGTACATCCTCTACCGCGAAAAGCGGTCTGCGCTGCGCCGTGTCCGGCATACCATCGCGCGGACGGTGGGGGATGACTCGCTTGACGAGGTGCTGCGCCGCATCCAGATGGATTTTACCGAGAAAGGCTACTCCCTCGCGGCGCTTCAAATGAAGTTTGAGAGTTTCTGTCGCCCGGGCATGACGGAGGATGAGCGGGCTGAGGCACTGATCAAGGCAGCGGTAGAGCTGACTACGGCAGAGGCACCCAAGTGGGAGTTCATCGCGGCGCGGCTTCTGAACCACTCCTTTCGCTGTCGCAACGCACAGGAATGGGAGGGGCGCGGCGTCTGCGACCTCTATGGCAAGCTTCGCTATCTGACGGATAAGGGACTCTACGGTGACTATATCCTTGCCCACTATACCCACGAGGAGATTGCCATGGCGGAGGACTTTCTCTGCCCGGAACGGGACGAGCTGTTCACCTACTCCGGCCTTGACCTGCTGCTCAAACGCTATGTGATCCAGTCACGCAGCCGCGTGCCGCTGGAAACACCGCAGGAGATGTTTTTGGGTATCGCGCTGCATCTTGCTATGAACGAAGGCTCTGACCGCATGGGGTGGGTAAAACGCTTTTACGATATGCTCAGCCGTATGGAGGTCACGATGGCGACACCTACCATGTCCAACGCACGAAAGCCCTACCATCAGCTTTCAAGCTGCTTTGTGGACACTGTGCCGGACAGTCTGGACGGCATCTACCGCTCGCTGGACAACTTCGCAAAGGTCTCTAAATTCGGCGGTGGAATGGGGATGTACTTCGGTAAGGTGCGCGCTGCAGGCAGCACCATCCGCGGCTTTCAAGGGGCGGCGGGCGGTGTTATCCGCTGGATCCGGCTGGTCAACGACACCGCCGTCGCGGTGGATCAGTTGGGGATGCGGCAGGGCGCTGTGGCGGTTTACTTAGACGCATGGCACCGGGATCTGCCGGAATTCCTTCAACTGCGCACCAACAACGGCGACGACCGCATGAAGGCACATGATGTGTTTCCCGCCGTGTGCTATCCGGATCTCTTCTGGCGACTGGCGGAGGAGAACATAGACGCGCCGTGGCATCTCATGTGTCCGCATGAGATCCTCACGGTCAAGGGCTACGCACTGGAGGATTACTGGGGTACAGAATGGGAGAAGCGGTATCTGGACTGCGTCAATGACCCGCGCATCGAAAAGCGCAGCGTCACCGTCAAGGACATCGTGCGGCTGGTGCTTCGCTCGGCAGTGGAGACCGGCACGCCCTTCGCTTTCAATCGCGACAGTGTAAATCATATGAACCCAAACGGTCACACGGGAATGATCTATTGCTCCAATCTCTGTACGGAGATCGCGCAGAACATGGCGCCTATCGAGCACATCAGCACTGAGGTGCACACGGAGAACGGCGACACAATAGTGGTGACGGCCACACGCCCAGGTGAGTTTGTGGTCTGCAACCTGGCGAGTCTGTCTCTCGGTAATCTGCCGGTGGAGGACGAGGCCTATATGGAACGCACGGTGGAAACGGCCATCCGCGCACTGGATAATGTGATCGACCTCAACTTCTACCCGTTGGAATACGCGCGGCTTACCAATCAGAAGTACCGCAGCATCGGCCTGGGCGTCAGCGGCTACCACCACATGCTGGCAAAGCGCGGCATCCGCTGGGAGAGCGATGAGCACCTTGCCTTCACCGACGCAGTGTTCGAGCTCATCAACTACGCCGCCGTCAAGGCGGACACAGCTCTGGCACGGGAAAAGGGTCGTTACGCGCTCTTTGAGGGTAGCGACTGGCAGACTGGCGCGTATTTTGAAAAGCGGGGTTATACCTCCGAAAAGTGGCGGGCGCTTGCGAAAACGGTGGCGGTGCAGGGAATGCGCAACGCCTATCTGCTGGCGGTCGCACCGACCTCCAGCACATCTATCATCTCCGGCACGTCGGCGGGCATAGATCCAATTATGAAGAAATTCTTTTTAGAGGAAAAAAAGGGCAGCATGCTGCCCCGCGTTGCTCCGGAGCTTTCTATGGATACATGGTGGTGCTATAAGGCGGCGCATCTGATCGACCAAAGCTGGTCGGTACGCGCCGCGGGCCTTCGCCAGAGACATATTGACCAGGCGCAGAGCATGAATCTCTATATCACCAACGACTATTCCATGCGTCAGGTGCTCAGACTGTATTTGGAGGCGTGGAGGGCCGGCGTCAAGACCATTTACTATGTCCGCAGCAAGGCCCTTGAGGTCGAGACCTGCGAAAGCTGCTCGTCATAAGGAGGATAGCATGACGGAACTGAAGAAAAAGCCCCTCTTTAACCCGGAGGGCGACCCTGATGTGCGCCTGCGGCGCATGATCGGCGGCAATACCACCAACCTCAATGACTTCAACAATATGAAGTACGCTTGGGTCAGCGACTGGTACCGGCAGGCCATGAACAACTTTTGGATCCCTGAGGAGATCAATCTCTCGCAGGATGTGAAGGACTATCCCCGCCTGCTGTCAGCCGAGCGCAGCGCCTACGATAAAATTCTGAGTTTTCTTGTCTTTTTGGATTCCATTCAGACAGCGAACCTGCCTAATATCGGCGCCTACATTACCGCCAACGAGGTCAATCTCTGCCTGTCCATTCAGGCGTTTCAGGAGTGTGTCCACTCACAGAGCTACAGCTATATGCTCGACACCATCTGTTCCCCCGTGGAGCGCAATGACATCCTCTACCAATGGAAAACGGACGAGCATCTGCTGCGCCGCAACACCTTCATTGGGGACTGCTACAACGAGTTTCAGGAGCGGAAGGACGCTCCCACGCTGCTGCGCGTGATGATGGCAAACTATATTTTGGAGGGCATCTATTTTTACAGCGGCTTTATGTTCTTCTACAATCTCTCCCGAAACGGGAAGATGCCCGGCTCAGCGCAGGAGATTCGCTACATAAACCGCGATGAGAACACGCACTTGTGGCTGTTCCGCAATATCATCACGGAGCTGCAAAAGGAGCAGCCGGAGTTGTTCACCGCCGAGAGCGTACAAGCGCTGCGCGAGATGATGCGTGAGGGCGTGGAACAGGAGATCGCATGGGGGCATTATGTGATCGGCGACGACATCCCGGGGCTGAACCGGCAGATGATCAGCGATTACATCCGCTATCTCGGCAACCTCCGCTGGACGAGCCTTGGCTATCCCGCATTGTATCCAGGCTTTGAGAGCGAACCGGAGAGCATGGAATGGGTCAGCCAGTACGCCGACGCCAACATGGTCAAGACCGATTTCTTTGAGGCACGCAGTACCGCCTACGCCAAGAGCACCGCACTGATAGACGATTTATAAGAAAACCAAAGACATCAGAATAGGAGATATTACTATGAATTACAGCGCTATGATTCAAAATCGCAGATCCGTTCACGCATTCCGCGAAAAGGAAGTTCCGAGCGAGGCTATCGGCCAGCTCAGATCCTACTATGAAAAGACCTGCCCCCGTCTTGTCCCGGAGATTGCAACGGAGTTGATCGTCTTGGACAAGGATGCACAGCCGGCGCTGGAGAGCTCAGCGGGCTATAATCAATTTCTCATCGGAGCACCGCACTACCTGCTCCTTATGTCTGCCCCGCATTCCTATGCGGCCATCAACGCCGGCTACATGATGGAAGATCTCGTCCTCAAGCTGACTGAGTTGGACATTGACACCTGCTGGATGACCTTCACCGACAGCGACAAAATCAAAAAGGCACTGTCTCTCGCCACCCCGTTAGAGGTGGCGGCAATCGTTGCCTTTGGCTACGGGGAAAAGACCGCAAAAAAGCTGCGGCTGAATATCCTAAGTATGTCTCAGATCGATGTGCGGGCCGAGCAGCAGTACTACGCGCCCAAAAAGGGCGTGCACGATTTGGTTCACATGGGGAGCTGGAGCAACAAGTCTGGGCTTGACGAGATGATGGACTTCTACGACGATATGCTCTGGCAGTCCTTCTACGCCGCTTCGCTCTCCCCCAGCTATCTCAACCGTCAGCCCTATGGCTTCCTTGTGCAGGATCACAGCATCTATTTGGTGCAGCAGGAGGATGCCTACACCGATAATTTGGATGCCGCATTGGATCTCGGTATTGTCATGCTCCACTTCTCCGCCGTCGCCTCCCAGTGGGCGGGGCAGGTACGCTGGGAACTTTCACCTGCTGCGCCCGACGGCCTGCCGGAAGGACTTCGCTCCGCTGCGGTGTACCACATGTAACGACTCTGGGGGGAAGCAAGGCAACGGTGAAATGCGCGACCGTCGATCCGCGGTTGAGCGTATGTTTCATTAGAAAAGAAGAACCTATCCGTCAGAGTCTGAGTAAGGAAAATAGGAGGTATTTTTTATATGGCTACCGTCATCTCAGGATGAGGTCACAATGTGGTGTGGGGCGAGACCGGAGTCTTGAGAACACCCAAACAAAGGAAAGGAGCTGACAGATATGGCAGCTATGAATATGAATCAGGAGCAGTTTAAGCAGTTGATCCGGGAGGAAAAGCCTGTTTTGGTGGATTTCTGGGCGCCATGGTGCAGCTATTGCCGGAAGATCGGCCCTGCGTATGAGAAGATTGGAGAGGAATACGCGGACAGCCTTGCAGTCGGCAAAATCAACATTGACGAGGAGCCGCGGCTGGCGGGGGCCGAGGGGATCGAGGACATCCCAACTCTGGTGCTGTACCGGAACGGAAAGGCCGTGGATTCCATCACCGCGCCCGGCTCAAAGGCAGAAATCGACCGTTTCATTCAGGAAGCCTTGGCGAAATAACGGAGGGTTCAGATATGAACAACAATCATGTTTATGATATGCTCGTGGTGGGCGGCGGCCCGGGCGGCTACACCGCCGCCCTGTACGCGGCACGGGCGGGGCTGGACACCATCGTGCTGGAAAAACTGTCCGCCGGTGGGCAGATGGCCCTGACCGAGCAGATCGACAACTACCCCGGCTTTGAGAACGGGATCGACGGCTTCTCTCTGGCGGAGAAGATGCAAAAGCAGGCGGAGCGTTTTGGGGTACGCAGCGAATACGCAGAAGTCCTCCGCATGGATCTGACGGCGGTTCCCAAGCTCGTGGAGACCAGCGAGGGGATCTTCCGGGGGAAAACCGTGGTGCTGGCCACCGGCGCAGACCCCAGAACGCTGGGCGTTGCCGGAGAGACGGAGCTGTTGGGCCGGGGCGTGGCCTACTGCGCCGCCTGCGACGGGATGTTTTACAAGGGCAAAACGGTGGTCGTGGTGGGCGGCGGCAATTCCGCCGCGGCAGATGCCCTCCTTCTCAGCCGCGTGGCGAAAAAAGTGATCCTCGTCCACCGCAGAGACACCCTGCGGGCCACCAAGATCTATCACGAGCCGCTGGCACAGGCCGAAAACGTGGAATTCCGTTGGAACAGCGTCGTTTCCGCGCTGCTTTCCGGGGACAGGCTGACCGGCGTCCGCCTGCGGGACACTGTCACCGGTGAGGAAAGCGTGGTGGACTGCGACGGCGTATTTGTCAGCGTGGGCCGACAGCCCGCCACGGCGCTGGCGGTGGGTCAACTGGAGCTGGACGGCGGCGGCTATATCGTGGCCGGAGAGACCACGGAAACCAGTATTCCCGGCGTTTACGCCGTGGGCGACGTGCGGACGAAGCCCCTCCGTCAGGTGGTCACCGCCGTGGCGGACGGCGCGGTGGCAGTTCACATGGCGGAGAAATATATCGCGGAAAACCGATAAGGGAGGTAGATTGAAAAAGCCATGTTTAAGGTCAGGCCGGATACGACCGCAGTGGGGATGCCGACATATCTGCAAGGCAAACTGCCAGAGTGATGGCAGATAAGAAACCCATGTAAGATCGGGAGATATGTTGTCTCTCCATATCCAGTCCACGCAACAGTAAGCAACTGAACACAAAACACAGCCACAGATGTACTCTGCGGCTGTGTTTTTTTTTGCGTAGTATAGCTGCTTCTTCCATCTGCAAAACCCCGACGCTCCGTGGCTGACGGGGTTATCCGCACTTGCCAATACGCCCAAAGAGGGCTCCTTAACGCGCAGAAGGAAAGGGACGGTCAGTCTCCGGCGTTTTGAGAAGGAAATGGCTTTTGTGAAAGTCGAGCAGGCCCTCATCCCGCATTTTTCCAAGCTCTACAGACAGCCCGCTGCGCTCCACACCGAGGTAATCCGCAAGCTGCTGCCTTGAAAACGGAATGTCGAACTCATAGACGCTGCGCCGCTGGGCCTCGGCGGAAAAATAGGACATCAGCTTTGCACGCGTCGTGCGCTGGGCCATGTGGGTGAGCTTTTCGTTGAGCCGCAGGTTCTTCTCTGCCAGTTCGTCCAGCAGATTGCGGATGATCCGGCTATGGTGGGAGCAGGCGGAGGGGCACACGCTCAAAACGCGCCTTATATGCAGAAACATCACCGTCACCGCGCTCTCCGCCTCTACGCTCACGTTCAGTACCGCTCCCGGTGCGCAGGCGAATACCTCCGCGAAGGTCTGCCCCGGCCCGGTCTTGGAGAGGATGTTGCGGTTTCCCCAGATATCCTCCTGCACGATGAGGGTGCTGCCCGCCAGCACGAGACCCACCTCCTCCACCTGCTCCCCGGCGCGGAGCAGGCGTGAGCCTTTGGGGAAGGTGTCGATCCTCGCCCCAAGGTAGGAGAGCATGACGGCAAGCTCATCGTCGGAAATGCCGGAGAAAAGCGCCGCCGTATGAAGTACCGGAAAAAATTCTTTCATAAAAAGTTCTCTTTCGTTGAAAATTCAACTGACTTGTTGCTCTTAGTATAGTACAATGAACGCACAAAAGCAACAGGAGGATCGAACATGAAACGACGGATCATTGAAATCGATCAGGATAAACGCCCCGTATTTTGACGGCGCACGGCTCCTGATTGCCGCCGACTGCACCGCCTACGCCTACGCCGCTTTCCACGAGCGGTTCATCAAGGGACACATCACCCTGGTGGGCTGTCCTAAGCTGGACGGCGTGGGTAAGGATTCCTTCGAAGAGGCGTGAGCTTTCTGCAAGAGAGGCAAAGACTATGAGTTATGAAAACTGGAAGGACAAAATCGGCACATTTGAAGTGATGGACGTGCGGGGCAAAAAGATGGACTTCTTCCCCGCATTGAAGGCAAAGGCTGCCGCGCTGAAAAACGGCGAAGGACTGCATATCATCCAGACCTTCGAGCCTGTCCCCCTGTACCCGGTGCTGGCCCTTATGGGCTTTGAGCATCACACGGAGAAGGTGAGCGGCAGCGAATATCACATCTGGTTTTATCGAGTGAAGAAAGGAGAATAACCGCATGAGCTACGAAAACTGGAAGAATAAGGCGCAGGGGTTTCAGACCGTGGATGTGCGCCATATACAGGGCAGCTTCTTTGAAGGGCTGAAGAAAAGAGCCGAGGCGTTGGAGGTGGGCGAAGGATTACACATCATCCAGACCTTTGAGCCGCATCCACTGTACGCTGTCATGGAGGGCTTGGGCTACGAGCACCACACCGAGCGGCGGAGTGAGGCGGAGTTCCATGTCTGGTTCTGCCGTGTGGAGAAGAAGGAAGGCGACAGCTCCGCTCCCTTCAAGCCGCTGGCTCTTTTGAACTATCCCATGATCGATGAAAAGCTGGGGCAGATCGCCGTGGATTTTTGGGAGACCACATGGCAGAGCGAGAAGCGCGTACTGCCCTACGAAACGCGGCTGCTGCTGTCCCTGACCAACGCTGTCGGTGCGGGCCGGATGAGGCAGGCGGCGCGGGAGCTGGTAAAGGCATATATCCACGGTGTGGAGAGTGCCGCGTTGGACGACGTGTTCGAGCTGCTGGCATGGAATCAGGGCATCGGCTTTTTCAGCAGCGAGATCGGCCCCTCGGCGCTGTTCCAGGCGTACAAGCTCATTAAAAACGGTGAGAAACAGGGCAAGTCCCGGGAGGATATCTGCAGTGCGCTGCGCGAGAAATTCGGGGAGAAGAACCCAGAGATGCAGGTCTTGAACAGATGATAAGGAGTTGTTTTGTATTATGACCATTCAAACGGTAACAGATGCCATCCGCTATGTAGGGGTGGATGATAACACATTAGCACTCTTTGAAAACCAGTACCCCGTCCAGCCTATGGGAGTGAGCTACAACTCCTATGTCATTCTGGACGAGAAAATCGCCGTGATGGACAGCGTGGATGCACGGGCGGCGGAGGAATGGCTTTCCAATGTAGCGCAGGTGTTGGAGGGGCGCAACCCCGACTATCTTGTGGTCACACACATGGAGCCGGATCATTCCGGCAGCCTCATGCGACTGGCACAAAAGTACCCGGAGATGAAGATCGTGGGAAACGCGAAAACATTTACCCTGATCAAGCAGTTCTTCGGCACAGGTGCATTGTCGGAAGACCGTATGCTGGAGGTTGGCGAAAGAGATACGCTTTCCTTGGGCTTGCACCGGCTGCGCTTTCTGCTGGCGCCGATGGTACACTGGCCGGAGGTGATGGCAGCGTATGAAGAGGAGGAAAAGATCCTGTTCTCGGCGGATGCCTTCGGCCGCTTCGGTTCACTGGAACGGACTGCCCGTGCCCCCTGGGTGCCGCAGGCCCGGCGGTATTATTACAACATCGTCGGAAAGTATGGCGCACAGGTGCAGGCGCTGCTGAAAAAAATCTCCGCGCTGGAGATCAAAACGATCTGCCCGCTCCATGGCCCCATGCTCACAGAAGACTTGGGAGAGTATCTGCGGCTCTATGATCTCTGGTCACAATGGAAACCGGAAGAACCGGAGGGCATCCTGATCGTCCACGCGTCCATCCATGGAAATACCGCATACGCATCGGAGGCCCTCAAGAGCAAGCTGGAGGGAAAAGGTGCGCAAGTCACCATGTGCGATCTGACGGCAACAGACCTTTCCTATGCCGTGACCAGCGCATTCTACTGTGGGAAACTGGTGTTGGCCTGCTCCACCTATGACGGAGGACTGTTTCCGCCCATGAAGGAGTTTTTGGAACATTTACAGACAAAGGGATTCCGGAACCGCCGGGTTGGTCTTATTGAAAACGGCTCTTGGGCACCTGCTGCCGCGCGGCTGATGCGCACCAAACTGGAGGAGATGAAGGATATCCACCTTTACGAAACGGTAGTGTCTCTGCGTGGTGCATTGAACCAAACCAGCGAAGCGCAGATGGACGCTCTGGTGGCTGAGCTCTGCGCGGAGTAGGCGGCGAGTCTGGCTTCGTCCGGCCGCCCGATGCCTCAAAAGCAAAACATCGTCGCTGATTTATTTAGACAACAATATGGCGTTGAGTGATGCCGAAGCTTTGAAAATGGATCGAAGCGCAGCCGCAGAGAATATCTGCGGCTGCGCTTTTTGCATTTTGACCATGGTGCAAACGGATGGCTTTGACCGTTACCCTCGGTTTCTAAAGAGACACGAAGTGTGCTACATGGAAGCGTATCATAGATCTGCTCCATAGCCACGCCCTCACTGCGCCAGCGTTTCCCGGATAGCCGCCGTCCAAGCCCTCCCGGGTCTCCACTATTCCCGCCTTTTTCAGCACCGCCTGCACCCGGCGGACGCAGGTGGGATTGGTGCAGATGTTCTCCGCCAGCGCTTCGCTGCTGAGGGAGCGTCCACTGTGGCTCAGGCAGACCAGCGCATGGACGGCCAGATTAAAAGAACTGTCCACAATCATCCCTCCTTCACAAGCTCGTAGGGCCAGTCGATGACACCGCCGAGACGGTATGCGCTTTGTCCAAACTAGATGTCTACCAGAAGATCACGGTAGACCTGAAGATGGATGAGTTGGACGTGACTGCTGCGGAAAACAAGGCTACCTATGAAGAGATCCGGGAGTACGTCAAGGAGCACACCGGTCTGAACGTGAGCAACCTCTATATTGCACAGGTCAAGCGCAAGTGCGGCATCAAGGAGCGGCAAAACTACAACAAGCCTAAGGCTGAGAACCCCAAGCAGCTCAAGTGCCCGCCGGAGAAGGAAAAAGCCATCCGGGAGGCACTGAAGTATTTTAAGATGATTTGAAATAAAAAAATAGACGGATGTCTGTCAACTGGCAGACATCCGTCCGTTTTTATGATAATCTGTTATGATCGCAGTTCCTCAAGCAATGCCGTGCATCCTTCCAGTATATCCTGCCATGTGGCTTCAAAATCTCCCGTGAACCATGGGTCTGCCACTTCACAGGGATGATCCGTATGCGCCATCAGCAGCGAGACTTTATGCTGTGGGTCTCCGCCGACAATCCGCAGGATGTCGCACAGATTACTTTCGTCCATGCCAATCAGATGATCATACCGTGCATAATCCAGCCGGGTCATCTGCCGGGCGGTCTTGCCGTTGCAGTCGATGCCATGTTCTTCCAGCTTCTGCCGTGCAGGAGGATAGACCGGATTTCCGATTTCCCATGCACTGGTGGCGGCTGACGCAATTTCAAATTGCTCGGAAAGACCTGCCTTGGACACAAGATCTTTCATGATGGATTCGGCCATCGGGCTTCGGCAGATATTTCCGAGACAAACAAATAAGATCCTGGTCATGCCGGGTCGTTCTCCTTTTGGCTTACAAAAATATAGCCGCCGTGGGTGGTGCGGATAAAGCTGCCGCAGCCGGCCAGCTTCTTTCGCAGATTGGAAACGGTATTTGCCACGACCTTTAAGGTGTCGTTACAGTTTTGTCCCCACACAGCACGAAAAAGCTCTTCTTTTGAGAAGATTTGTCCTTCGTGGGAAGCAAGCATCAGCAGCAAATCGAACTCCAGTCGTGTAAGGGAGACTTTTCTGCCGTTGCACGACACTTCGTGGGTCATTCCATCCAGTGTAAGCCCCGGAAGAACCAACTTCTCCCATGAATCAATGGATATTTGCTCTGCCTCGATGTGCTCTCGTTCCAGAAGCATCCGGATCTTCTGCTCCAATTCCGGGTCAGGCTGTCGGGTTTTTATAACGATCATGGCAAACTCCTGCGTGTATTTTACTCTGCGGCGGTATCCATTTCCCGGAGCAGGTTTACCATCTCGATGGCACTGACCGCGCAGTCATAGCCTTTATTACCTGCTTTGGTGCCTGCCCGCTCGATGGCCTGCTCGATGTTTTCGGTGGTCAGAACACCAAAGAGGACGGGAACCCCGCTTTCCAGCGAGACCGTGGCAATGCCTTTGGAAACCTCATTGCACACATAGTCGTAATGGCTGGTAGAACCGCGAATCACTGCACCAAGGCAGATCACAGCATCATACTTTCCGCTTTTTGCCATTTTAGAGGCGACCAGTGGGATCTCAAAAGCACCCGGAACCCATGCAACATGAATATCAGCGTCCTGCACATCGTGCCGGAACAGACCATCCATTGCTCCGCTCAGAAGTTTGGACGTGATAAATTCGTTGAAGCGGGCAGCTACGATACCGACCTTGATGTTCTGAGAAACCAGCTTGCCTTCAAATGTTTTCATTTTTAAATACCTCTTTCGTTGTTAATATTCCAGAAGATGTCCCATCCGTGCCTGCTTCGTTTTCAGGTAAAACAGGTCATACGGGGTCGCCGTCATCTGAATGGGTACGCGCTCGGAGATCTCCAGCCCAAACTCGGAGAGCTGATATACTTTATCCGGGTTATTGGTAAGCAGACGCAGACTTTTTACGCCAAGTTCCCGGAGGATCTGTGCGCCGAGATAATACTCCCGTTCATCTCCATGGAACCCCAGAGCGAGATTGGCTTCCAGCGTATCCATGCCCTGCTCCTGAAGTTCATAGGCACGAAGTTTGTTGATCAGACCGATGCCCCGGCCTTCCTGCCGCATATAGAGCAGGATACCCCGGCCTTCTTTTTCGATCTGCGTCATGGCAGCGGCCAGCTGCTGGCCGCAGTCACAACGCAAAGAGCCAAATGTATCTCCTGTCAGGCATTCCGAGTGGACGCGGCACAGAATATCCTTTCCATCGCCAATGTCACCTTTTACCAGTGCAATGTGATGCTCTCCGTTCAGGCGGCTCACAAAACCATAAGCTCTGAAGGTGCCATACTTGGTGGGCAGGTTCACTGCCGTCACCTGATCGACCAGTTTATCGTGACACTTGCGGTACTCCTGTAAATCACGGATGGTGATGAATTTGATCTGGAAACGCTCTGCCAGCTTTGCCAGTTCAGCGGTGCGCATCATCGTGCCATCCTCCCGCATGATCTCGCAGCACAGGCCGCATTCTTTCAGCCCTGCCAGACGGCACAGGTCAACGGTTGCTTCCGTGTGACCGTTGCGCTCCAACACACCGTTCTTTTTTGCCAGAAGGGGGAACATATGGCCCGGTCTGCGGAAATCTTCTGCTTTTGCGTGATCGTCCACACAAGCCATCGCCGTAATGGAACGCTCTGCGGCAGAAATGCCCGTAGAAGTAGAAACGTGGTCGATGGACACCGTAAATGCCGTTTCATGGTTGTCGGTGTTATGCTGCACCATCTGCGGGAATTGCAGCTTCTGGACGAAAGCCTCGGACATCGGCATACAGATCAGACCTTTGCCGTGGGTCGCCATAAAGTTGATGTTTTCAGTGGTGGCAAATTCGGCAGCACAGATGAAGTCCCCCTCGTTTTCACGGTCGGGGTCATCCGTTACCAGAATGATTTTTCCTTGTTTCAGGTCTTGCAAAGCTTCGGGAATGGTATTGAAGTTCATCCTAAACTCTCCTTAAAAGCCGCAGCGCAGCAGTATTTCTTTTGTGAGCGTGTTTTGTTTCGGTGCTTCTGATGGAAGCAGCTTCTCGATATATTTTCCGATAACATCGGTTTCCAGATTGACAAAATCCCCTTTGTGCCGCTGGTTCAGGTTCGTCTGACAGACGGTGTGCGGTATCGTGGACACGGAAAAGTCCGTAGGCTCCACCGCAGCCACGGTCAGGCTGATACCGTCTATTGTGATGGAACCCTTTTCGACGACATAGCGAAGGATCGCGGAATCCGCATGAATGGTGTACCAGACAGCGGTATCGTCCTTTCGGATGTTGGCAATGCGTCCGATCCCATCCACATGGCCTGCTACGATGTGTCCGCCAAAACGTCCGTTGGCCGGCATGGCACGTTCCAGATTGACAGCACTTCCAACGGTGAGCTGCGCAAGCGCAGAGCGGTTCAAGGTCTCGTGCATGACATCCGCAGCAAAGCTATCCGGGAAGAGCTGCCTGACGGTCAGACAGATGCCGTTGACGGCGATGCTGTCACCGATCCTGGTTTCTTCCAGAACCGTTTTTGCATGAACAGTCAGTACGGCAGAATGCTGTCCCCGATTGATGGATTTTATTGTTCCGACTTCTTCCACGATTCCGGTAAACACGGGTACTCCACCTCACTTTCGATCAGGAAATCTTTGCCAAGCTGTTCCAATCGGCTGTTCTTCAGGCGGAATGCAGCATCCGGAAACGAAACACCTGCACCCTCAATGGGTGCTTTGGCATCCCTACCTCCGAACAGCTTCGGGGCGATGTAAGCCTGTACCTGCTGCACGATGCCGCTTTCCAGTGCAGACCAGTTCAAGGTCCCACCGCCTTCCAGCAGAATGCTGTCGATCTGCTCCTGCCCCAGCTGTTCCATCAGTTGCGGAAGATTCACATGACCGCATTGCTCTTCCAGACAAAGGACTCGGCACCCGGTCTGTTGATATGCCGCCTGCTTCTCTGGGTCGCCGCAGCAGGTTGCAAGAATGGTGGGGACCTGTTTGGCGGTCGTGACTACCTGTGATTGCAGCGGTGTCCGCAAATGTGTATCACAGATGATCCGGACGGGATCACGGCCACCCTTTATCCGGCAGGTCAGCAGCGGGTCATCTGCCAGAATGGTTCCGACTCCCACCATAATGCCGCGGAATCGGTGTCGCTGCCGTTGAACATGATTCCGGGCAATTTCCCCGGTGATCCATTTGGAAGCGCCTGTGTATGTGGCGATTTTTCCGTCCATCGTCATGGCGTATTTCATGGAAACGAAGGGGCGTTTTGTGGTGATATAGTGGAAGAATACCTTGTTCAGCGCATCGCATTCCTCTTGCAGAACATTTTCGGTCACATCTATGCCGTGTGCGCGCAGGAACGCAATTCCTTTTCCGGCCACCAGCGGATTCGGGTCAGCAGAACCCACGACCACCCGGTGAATGCCCGCGTCCAGAATCGCATCCACGCAGGGCGGCTGCTTTCCGTAATGGCAGCACGGCTCCAATGTCACATACAGGGTCGCTCCCTGCGGATCTTCGGTGCAGGATGCCAGCGCATTGCGCTCCGCATGAGCCTGACCGTATCTCTGGTGCCAGCCCTGTCCGATGGTCCTGCCCTCTTTTACGACCACGGCACCCACCATCGGGTTGGGAGATGTCCATCCGCAACCCTTTTTTGCAAGCTGCAAAGCCAGACGCATATAATCTTCGTCGTTCATCGTGTCGCCTCCAAAAGAAAAAGCCCTGAACAAAAACGTTCAGGGCAAGCCGAAAAGACACAAGGGACTCTTGTGCAAAAAAGAAAGCTCCAGAATGCAAACGCATCCCAGAGCAGCCTCCACAAGCAGAGAACCGTGCGGGCTCTGCGCTTGGTATCTTCTTTCATCCAGACTGTACTGTCGGCTTCGGAGTTTCACCGAATCATGCCTTACGGCTCGTGGGCTGTACCACCGGTAGGGAATTGCACCCTGCCCTGAAGATTTCTGATTCAATTACAGCGGCATTATAGCACGGCTCCTTTCGGATTGCAAGGGCATTCTGCAAACCGGGACGAAACCGGGATGAAGCGAATCGCTACAACAATAAAATCACATCGTCCGTAGGACAATGTGAACGGAGAATCCAAAGGGGCGCGGGTCGCCAGTGGCGACCTCAAAATGCGTTGCATTTTGAAGCGCTTGACCGAGCCGACAGGCGAGAGCAGCGCCCTTTGGCACACGACTTTGCTTGCAAAGTCTATTCCGAACAAGACGGTACGAATGGGAGGTGCTGGAAATGGCAGCAGAAAAGACCAAGGTCTACACATGAAGGTAGATACCACTGCCATTGAGCAGGAGATCGCCGCCTATGAGAAGCAGCTACGGCAGCACTACTCCACAAAATCCCGGCTTATGGAGGAGATCGACAGCCTTGACCCGGACGACCGCCTTTATAAGATGTACGATAAAATCGAAGAGGTGGAAAATGGACTGATGGATGCCCGGGCAAAGAAGCAGGCCATTGAAGCCGACAAAATCACAGGCGACAACATCTATAAGATCCTGATTTGCTTTGACAAGTTTTATGCCACCATGACCGAGGCGGAACGCCGCAGACTGGTGGAATTTTTGATCGACGAGGTGCAGATCTGCCCGGAACGCCAGCCTAATGGACAGTGGCTGAAGTCCGTCCGGTTCAAGCTGCCCATCATCGACCATGACCTTGAATTGAGTTTGGACAATCAGGATCGTGTCGAAGTCGCAGACGCTCTGATACCCCAGCGCCAGCAGCTTTTGTGCAGCATCCTTGCTGCGGCGGCCGCTGCGGCAGTAGATCAGCAGCGTCGCCTCCTTATCGGGCAGCGTCTCGGGCATTTCGCTCCCGATGCTCTCGTTGGGCACAAGGACGGCGTTTTCAATATGCCCGCCATCGTATTCCTCCCGGGTGCGGACATCCACCACCACGATCTCCTGCGGGATCATCATCTCATAGGCTTCCTCGGCGCTGATCTTATGATACGCCGCCTTGCCGGGAGCGTCCTCCTCTGTCGGCACCGGCTTGTCCTTGGTTCCCCCGCGGCTCACCAGAAGCAGTGCAAGCACGGCGGCAAGTGCCGCGAAAAGCAATATCTGACGCATAATCAACCTCCAATGCAACTGTGTTTACTGCTGATACAGTTTATATTGAAATATAACAGATACAGTTAAAACTGTTAAGGTACTTCGAGGCAGCTTTTGGAGCACAAGCCCTTTGTGGTTGTTGACAGAGAAAAAAATATAGGTATAATAAAAGCAAAATAATAAGACTCATTCTTGCATTTAGAGGGTTGGCGGTATGCCAAAATACGCAGAGGAGATATTGGCCGCCGTAACGGAGCTGCAGCAGCATCCCAAGGCGGAGCAGGTGTTCCTGGAGATGAAAAGGGAGCATCCCAGCATCGCTCTGGGTACGGTATATCTGCCCCCCCTGCCGGGAGCAGGAAAAAGACAATCTTATGGAGGAGAAGTATTATGAACGCAAACGTATCTAAGCTGCTCAACGAGCAGATCAATAAGGAGTTCTACTCCGCCTATCTGTATCTGGACTTTGCCAACTACTACGCCGCCGTCGGACTGGACGGCTTTGAGAACTGGTACCGGGTACAGGCGCAGGAGGAACGGGATCACGCCATGCTGTTTTATCAGTATTTGCAGAATAACGGCGAGGGCGTCACCTTTGAGGCTATCGCAAAGCCGGAGTGGGAGCGAGTCGATCACATGACCCCGCTGAAAAAGGCACTGGAGCACGAGAAGCTGGTCACCGCCAGCATCGATGCCATCTACGCCGCCGCACACGAGGTCAGGGACTTCCGTACCATGCAGACGCTGGACTGGTTCATCAAGGAACAGGGCGAGGAGGAGAAGAACGCCGCCGACCTCATTACCAAGATGGAGCTGTTCGGCGGTGACAGCAAGGGGCTGTATATGCTAAACAGCGAGCTGAAGGCACGGGTCTACACCGCGCCCTCGCTGGTGCTGTAAGCCCCGCGCGTCTGCGGGCTTTCGCATCAGGCAAAAGGCAGACTGCATACAGGTGGTCTGCCTTTTCTTCCACCAGACGGTTAGATTGTGCTAACTGCGTATAAAACAGAAAGGACTTCAGAACTTGAACAAGGAAAAGGAGACCGAAACCGTTACCCTCATGGTGCGCCGGTATTGTTGTGGCGTGCATTGGACAAGGGGCGAGGCGCTTTGTCCGGCGTGCAATGCACTGCTGGAATACGCCAGAGAGCGGCGGGACAGATGCCTGCAAGGGAAAATTTAGTGGCACTTTGAATCCTTTCCGAGAGGCACAATGCGGGGCTTCTTTCTATACGCCGCTTCTGATGGATGCTCTGGAGCATGAAAGCAACGAGGATTACGCATTTTATGCCCGTTGCCGTGGGCTTTCGGAAAAAAGGCTTTTGCTGTGCCATTTTTTTCCGCGGGCAGCGATGGGTTTAGTTCCAAACTTTTTACAAAGCATTGGTTTGGCACTGGCTAACGCAACGGTGATTGAATCCATTTTTTCAATTCCGGGATTTGGTTATCTGATTGTAAACCATGTGCTTGATCGCGATACTCCCATGATACACGCCGAGGTGTTTTTTCTGGCGCTGGCGATTGCTCTTTGCAACATTGTCGCTGACTTGGTGCAGTGGGCAATCGGGCGTAAAAAGGGGGTGGCGTAAATGAAAACGAAGCGTTTTCGGAAATGGTGTGCGATTTTCATTCCAACCCTTGTGATTATTTTCTTTTTTGCCGGATTTTTATTTGCACCCAACGATCCAATGAAATCAAACTTGTTGGAGAGATATGCTGATCCCAGCGCAGAATATCCGTTTGGTACGGATGTTTTAGGGCGCTGCATTCTGTCACGGATTCTTTATGGTGGCTGGACAACGCTGGGGATTGTATTAGGAGGCTCTCTTATTGTTTTTCTGCTTGGCACTGTTATCGGAATGGTGACAAGCCGAGCCGTTATGAAAGAAAATGCACTTATTGATGGCCTGATTAACGCTGTTACGGCCATCCCCCCGATTGCGTATTTAATTGTGTTTATTGGAGCCTGGGGCAGCGGAGCGAAAACTACTCTTGTCGCGCTCACTGTGTCTTACATTTTGAGATACATAAAACTGGTTCGTACCCGTACCGACATGGAAAATGGGAAAAGCCTATGTCATGTGTGCAATCGCTTCCGGCGCATCAAAGCTCAGAATCATGCTGATTCATATTTTCCCGAATTTGATTGCCGAAATGATTCGCTTTCTGTGCCTTTCCTGTGCGGATATGATTCTGGCTATTACCGGATTTTCCTTTATTGGATTAGGGCTGGGTGATAATGTAGTAGATTGGGGAAGTATGATTTTAGACGCAAGGGGTGCTTTGGTTCTTCACCCGACCATGATTCTCTATCCAATAGGGGCGGTAATTTTATCGACACTCTGCTTTAACGTCATTGGCAGGCAGTTGACAACGAAGGAGGCAGAGTGATGTTAAAAATTGAACAGTTAGATGTCAAGGAACGGTCAGGCCGCTACCTTCTGAAAGACATATCTATGGAAATTCCTGCAGGCCATGTGATTGGACTTACAGGTAAAAGCGGCTCTGGAAGAACAACTTTGCTGCGGAGCATTTTGGGGATGCTTCACACAAGCTGTCATATTGATGCCGGGAAAATTTTGTTGGACGATATAGATTTATCACATCTTTCCCGCAAATCACATCGTGAACTTTGTGGAAAGAAACTTGGATTTATCCCACAAAATCCCATGACGGCCTTTGACAGCCGGTTAAAGATCGGTTATCAGATGCAGGAAACCTTTGTTAATCGTTTGCATTTGAATACAAGCGAAGCAACTGACCTGGCGAAAGAAAAGCTGTTTTCTGTGAATCTAAAAGACACGGATCGGATTTTGGACGCATACCCATCTGAATTGTCAGGCGGAATGTTGCAGAGAGTGGCTACGGCAATTTTATTGGGGATGTCACCAGATTATGTTTTAGCTGATGAACCAACCGCTGCATTGGATGAAGAAAACAGAGATTTACTGCTTCTCATCATGCGGGAGCAAATGAAAGACAAAGGTATACTTGCCCTTGGTAAAACGCATGGCAAGTTCGTAGCCCACCTTGTTAGCTTCCTCTGCAGTGATTTCCCCCGGACGAAAGGACTGCCGTATCTGATAAGCGATCACATCGCTTTTCTGCCTGCGTCCGTTTACGAGATCATACTGCCGCTTGGTAAGCATAAATTCTTCATCTGCTGTCAGGGCGCTGCAAGCATAGCTGCTGACAAACTGTCCCTGCTCGGTCTTGTCCGGGTTTTCAATATAGTCTGTGCGATTTTTCAGGCAGGCCGCAACGGTCATGCCCTTGTTTTTGTGCAGCGCAATCAGCCGTGTTGCTGCCAGCATCATCACCCCCTATTGCAAAGAAAAAATGCCGCCCGGAGGCGGCATCGAGATCATTTGGATAATTTTTCGTAATCGGTAGCACCTGCCAGATACATTGCCTTATATCGGGTGCACTCCAGCTCGTTGCCGATCTCATCTAAGGCGAGATATTGCTTCCATGGACGGCTCCAAGATGTTGCCAGACTGAAACCCCATTTTCTCGACTGCATCATAAATGGAGCGAATCACAACCGGAGAGGTATAGTAGGCGTTCAGAGTACTGGAACGTGCGGCGGCGTACTCGTCCTCGGAAAGCAGTCCCTTCAATTCCGTATATTCTTTTGCCCAACTATCTTTGCCGGGGTCAAAGGCATCTGCCAGACCGCCCCAGCCCACATATTGCGAAAGCACCTGTTGCTCCTCGGCGGTGGCACCCCGGTGCTCCTCTTCCAGCTTGAACAGGGTGCGGATGGCTTCAATGCTCCGCGCGTACTTCTGCTTAGGACCTCCGATACCCAAATCATCATCCGTGATGTGGAAGTTCCCGGCAGGCTCCGGCGCAGGTTCAGCATTCAGAGCTTTATCCAAGGCAGCGGCATCTGGGAAGGTCTGCACTTTTCCGTCCATCACGGCAGAAATGGGCAGCGCATCCAGTTCTTCATCAGTCAGCTCCGGCGTGACCTGCCGCAGACCGTCCTCGAATTGTTGCTTATTGATTACTTCGTTATCCCACGACTGTCCCTGTGCGCTGGTGTCAATGCGAACATCCGTTTCACCTACATAGCCAATTTTCCCTTCGATGGTTCGGGTAGGAAGGTCAACGATAGCATTGTCACCGACCTTGTAATCGGGTAGGGGGTGTTCCATCACTTCCTGTTCCTGCTCGTACAACTCCCGGACAAGAGCCAGCGGTTCCTCCCGGAAAATCGGCATCCGCATTTCTGCCAGTGCCACATCCTGCAGGGTAACGCTGTCCTTATCAAAGTTTACCGTATCCACCCGGAAGGCACGCCCTTCCATGTGGACGGTGACTCCCAGCGGAAGATAATCTTCCCGGCGCAGATACTTGGTTTGGTGGTGGGTGCCGTCCTCGTTCAGCCCGGCAAGATAGACGGTCTCGCCGCGCTGCCACAGTTGTTTGGCACGGTATGCCCACTGGTCGCGGGGAAAGCTGATGACCGGGACGGTTCCCAGTGCCGTTTCCTTTTCCAGAAACTTTCCTCCCAGAAGTTCGCAGACCTTCCGGGCATCCTCACCGTAAAACTCAAACTGTCCGTTCTGCTCAAAGCCTACCAGCGCATCCGGGTGCTGCTCTTTCAGGGCGTTGTACTCGGCGGCGGCATCCAGCGGCAGCAATGCCGGGCGTTCCTCCGCCTTGCTGTGGTAGTGCTCCAGTTCTTCATCCGTGACACTGAC
This sequence comes from Faecalibacterium sp. AM43-5AT, assembly GCF_003603345.1. Taxonomy (NCBI): domain Bacteria; kingdom Bacillati; phylum Bacillota; class Clostridia; order Eubacteriales; family Oscillospiraceae; genus Faecalibacterium; species Faecalibacterium sp. AM43-5AT. Next base: position 1,092 of record NZ_QVGZ01000017.1, on the reverse strand, counting down.
CAATTCCGAGAAATCCAGAGCTTCCAGTTCAGTTTCGGTCAGATCTTCCAGACTTTCGTACTGCCGCTCGTCGATCAGCACTTCGCCCAGATACCGCTCCACACGGTATCCCACCAAATCCACATTAACTTGAATGGGGATATCCTCATCGGTGGCGTTGGTGTAGGCAATGCCGATCTTGGACAAATCAGAAAAGTCCGGCTCGGAGTCGTACTCCTCCTGACAAAACTCCCGAATCAGGTTTTTGGCACGATCTAGGGCACCATCCGGCTTTGCATTGACAGGCGCAGGGGGCGTGTAATGCTCCTTTTCCTTGTCGGTCAGGTAGCGGTCGGACTGGATCATCAGGTCGATATACTTTTCCACCTGCGTCCAGCTTAACGTGAATTTCTTGTGTTCGGGGTAATGGTCAAATTCCAGTCCTCTCCCGTCGTGGTTGACGAAGCCTCGACTGCCGTCCAAAAAATCGTGGGAGTGCCCACCGATGCCGTACTCTTTTGCCAACGCTTTGGCACGGAGAGTGCGGTCGGGCTGGGTCTGGTACAGAGCCATAATGCGCTGTTTACCGCCCATAAATCCCGAACCGTGCTTGCGCAGTTCGTTCTCAATTTCCGCTTGAGATAACGAAAAAGCGGAGGGCGCTTTTTCGCTCTCCGCTTGGTCGATTTTCTCGATTTGCTGGGCTTCGGTGGGGATGGCAACATCCAGAAAACTTAGCTGTAGATCAGTTCCGTCAGCACCAGTTCCTCGGCCTGTGCTTTCAGGCTGTTCATGTGCTGCACCCACGCCATCTGATTCTGCTCCTTGTCCGGGGCCGGGGTCTGTTTCAGCAACTGCGCCATGGTCTGCTGCATCCGGCTCTCTGCCGTCTGCTCCACCTCCATCAGATGCGGGTACAGGCTCCCGTTCAGGAGCATCGAGTTGTACAGCACCGGGCGATGGTTCATCAGGTACGTCCGGCGCAGCCTGCCGTACTTGCCCAGCGGCTTCCGGGGCTGGTTCAGGGTCAGGTTCGGGAGAAGGTAATCCCCGACGGTCGAGTAGGTCACGTTCCTGCTGTTCGTATTCATATTGGCTCCTTTCTGCATTGCG
>NZ_QVGZ01000016.1:0-35213 GCF_003603345.1 Faecalibacterium sp. AM43-5AT | reverse complement strand
GCTTGCCGGCATTGTTCTGTGGGCAGTCCTCCAACTGATCGTGGGCGGTGCAGTTCAACTGGGATATGCTCATTTTAATCTGAACCTTGTAGATGGAAATGATGCTGCCATCTCGGACTTGTTCTCTCAGAAAGACCGTCTGTGGGATGGCTTCTGCATGAAATTCCTGCAGGGTCTGTACATCGCCCTCTGGTCGCTGCTGTTGGTGATTCCGGGAATCGTGAAAACATACAGCTATGCGATGACACCTTACATCATGTCCGAGCATCCTTCGCTGACCGCAAATGAAGCGATCACAGAATCCCGGCGGATCATGAATGGCAACAAATGGCGGCTGTTCTGTCTGGATTTCAGCTTCATTGGCTGGGAGCTGCTCTGTTCGGTGCCACTGTATGCCGAGGGTTTTCTGGTTCTCAAATATTTCACCGGTTCAGAGGCTCTGGCGATTTCTCTTGTTCTTCTGCTGACAATTCCATTGAGCATTGGCTTCTTTTTTGTACGCCCCTATGAGGAAGCTGCATGGGCCACTTTCTACCGCGATATTACCGCAGCACCTACCGAACCGGATGAAGCATATTGACTTTTATATTAAAATTATCGTTGTAGTTCCCTTCATCGGCTATGACTCTAAATGGCCGGATCAGAGTAAACATAGATTGAAAAAGCTGATCCAAAACGCAAACGATTCTATTGTTATTTCACATTCTGCGGATGTTTCCAGTTATAAAAAAAGAAATTATTATATGGTCGATCATGCAGAGTACCTTATCGGTGTGTTTGATAATCAGAAAAAGCTGCGTTCAGGCACAGCACAGACAGTCAACTATGCCTTGCATCAGGGAAAAGTAATCACTCTGATCCATCCAGACACTATGGAGATAACAGCCCCTGCGCCTTAACAAATTCACAAAAATTTTTCATTAGCATTTCTAACAAAATATTTTCATTGAAGGGGTGCTGTGATATAATAAGATATAAAACTACGCTCAGAACAAATGGTGCCGCTATGAACAAATATATTGGACAGCAATTTGCTGCTTTAAGATACGAAAAAAATATTTTGGTTGTTGAAGAAACTACATCTGCTGGTGGATGCGGCTCCTTCAACGCGGCTTCTTCATGTCCTGCGTCAGCCTGTCTTTATGACAGTGCGGCGTGGGGCTTTTTTATTGCCTGAAAGGAGTATGAGAACATGAGTCTGAAATATACCTGCCCCAGCTGTGGAACCCCATTGGGTTATGAGGGATTGTGTTGGAAATGTAAGTGCGAGCAAGAACGGCAAGCTGCTCTGGCCTGGATGCCGGAACAAATTGTCGAAAAACAAAGAAACTTGATACAGAACATCCAGAGGCTGGCTGATATGGAGGACCCGGAGTTCACCGACTTCTGGCAGCTGCTTGGCTACCATGATGCCATCACCCCGGAGATTCAGCGAGTGGCACTGGCCGCAGAGGTGTTCTGGCCCTGTGAGATCTATTATCATGCTCCCGCCGATGTGCGGGATGGTCTGATCCATGCGCTGTTGTCCGCGGAATATTCCAGCGCGGCCTCCAACCTGATGAGTTGCCTTGCTATGCAAGGAGATGACAAGGCAATGGAGACTCTGCTGGAGCTGGAGCGAAATCCCCGGCCCTGGCGCAAGGGCCTCTATGTAGACCCATCCAGCTATGCGCAGATCGGAGGCTGGACCTTCGACAAGGAGGGCCAGAAAATCCAGCTCAACTTCGATACCTGCTATCCTATGGTCAAAGGAACCACCAGCGAGAAATCTCCCGTCCGCATTGGCCGGGCACGGGAGGACACATGCCCCCACTGTGGCGGACGCATGGTGGACATGCTGGTGCTGGATGGCCGGGATGAGCGGCTGAAATTTCTGGGGTTGGATGGTATTCTGACTGCCACCTGCTGCCCCAACTGTGTGGGATTCTTGAAAGGTCCAGCCTTTAACAGTTTTACCCTGGATGGCGGCGTGGAAGTCTTTCCCTCCGAGTTCTTTGACGGGGCGGAGAAAACGGATTGCTATGTCAGTCCCGAGGACTACAAGGCCCTCACGGAAAATCCCTTTGTGCTGGGCGAAGCGCCCGTGCCCCTGTTTTACGGTGCGGCCTGCCAGGATGTGAACACGGTGGGTGGCTTTGCCAACTGGGTACAGGACGCGGAATATACGACCTGCCCCCACTGCGGGAAACCTATGAAATATCTGGCCCAGATTCAGTGGGATACGGTGTTTGACTGTGCGGAGGGCACGCTCTATGTGGAATTCTGCCCGGACTGCCATATCGTGTCCATGCAGCACCAGCAGACCTAAAAAAGTCGCACAGTATGAAAAGAGAAATACCAGCAGGTATTTGCGTAAGGAGGCGTCCACTATGTGCGAGCACTGCCGAAACATTCAAACATGGAGAAAATTTGACGCCCCAAAGGACTATCTGGCCTGTATTGCTTACATTCAGCAGTTGGTGTCGGAGGGGGAATTTGAACTGATGCAAGAGGAATCCACCTGCCCACTGGAGAAGGTAAAGACAGAGGATGGCTGGGCAGACGAAATTATGGCTCACATGATTAGGTGCAAGCACTGCGGCCAGATCTTCACCTGTGTGGTCAACACCTGGCGAGGCAGTGGACACTTCAAAAAAGCAAAGCATGACACAGAAAAGGCGGTGAAATGATGAATCAGGCAGAAAAAGCAGAGCTGCTGGAGCAGCTTGAGCAATGGAATAAGAAGGACGAGTATTCCCGGTGTATCCGGGCCATCGAAGCCATCCCGGAACAGGAGCGGGGCTATCTGCTGACCGTCAAGCTGAGTCGGGCTTACAGCAATCTGGCGGTGCTGGGAGATCATGGAGAGCATGGGACCGACGGTGAAGTGGACGGGGATCTCATCCGACACGCCATTGAGCTGCTGGAGTCCGTCCGCGCCCAGGGTGAGAACGATCCCTACTGGAACTCCCGGATGGGCTATTCCTGCCTGATGGCGTACCGCTCCGCAGCCACCGCCTATGAATACGCAAAATGCTGGCTGGCCCTGGCCCCGGATGACCCAGCCGCCCAAAAGCTGGTTCGGGACTGCGAGGAATATCTTGAGGAGGAAAAAGCCTTGGAAATAGATTTGAAAGAACGGGAGGAATTTATTCGGCGGGAAACTCCCGATGATGAAAAGGGGGTTATATGTAAATGAACAGCGAACAGATCACAGCATTTTTACAAGAGCATTGGTACATTGCCTCGGTGCTCATCGGGGCCGTGATTTTGTTTGGAGCAATCCGCAACTGGAACTGGCTCTGCGACCCTACCGGCAAGCCGGATTCTCACCGCTATGGACGCGGCTCCCGGCGGGTGATCTTCTTCCTGCTGGGTGTCCTTCTGATCGTGGTGAGCATCTGGGGATTCGTGCTGAAATTGCAATAAAAGGAGCGATCCCATGACCCAAGAAGAACAGATCCGCCTCTATCGGCTGATGGAAAAGCTCAACTGGTTTTTCCATCAAGAGATGCACTACCTGGATCGGGAAACGGCGGAAAAGACCGCACGAGAGTGTTACCCGGAAATTCGAGATTTTACATACGATATTTTATGGAACGACCTGCCCAAAGAGGTCCAGGAGCAGCTCATGGACGAGGAGGAATCCCTATGAGTACGCTGATTTGCTCTTTTGATGGTCTGCACGACAACAGAGTCCTGCGCTACTACGCTGACTTTGAAGCCCACATCCTGCACATGGATACCCAGACCGAGGCCGGAGAGAAAGTATCCGTTCACTTTACTGGCCTGCTGGCCCACTGGTTTGAAAATGTGGTTCAGGACAACATCCTCTTCGGCATGGATGAGATCAGCGTGGACGCTTTTTTGAACAGAATAAAGACCTGCTGAGCGGGACCATCTCTTACGGTTTTCCCGCCTGTTGCAGCATCGAGGAACTGCGGGAGCGCATGGATCGGGAGCACATCCGGGTATTTGTCATTGATTCTTCCCTTGGGCTGTGCGGATTTGTATTGGCTCAGGAGGTGAAACTGCAATGTCCATAACTGCCTATAAAGTTGAAGCCATCGGTCATGACCGAAAGGGTGAGTTTGAGGAGTAAAGCCATGACATCAATAGACTTTCTGAACAAGGTACATAAAAACCTGGACTCGCAGGAATACAGCCTCTCTTATTCTCCGGCCAAGTCCAAGAATTATATGCTGTACTGCAATGGCAACTTCATCGGCGGCCTGTTCGATGAGGAGCTGTGCTTCGTCTACGCCGACAGCGTGAGTGAGCTGCTGGGGCAGCCGGAACCCGTCTACCGTGGCTACTCCAGTACCGCCCAGCACAGGATGCTGGTAATCCCGGAGGAACACTGGGCGAAGGCGCTGAAACTGCTCTATGCTGAGAAATTTGACTGGAGCCGTTTGGTGTACGACATCACATACACCAGCATTGGCGCGGCTGTGGTGGAGGACTTCTATGACGAGAATGTGGTATTCCTGCGCTTCTGCTTTGAAAAGGAATTGCTGAAAAAGAACCCTCTGGACCGGCAGGGCCGTATCCTGCGGATGGTCTATATCAACCAGGACCTGACAAATATCGGTAAGAATTTGTTTCCTGAGTTGCTGGACAAGTTCCTTGCTTTTTATGATCGGAAAGGAAAAACCAGTCTGGAAACCATGCTGAATCGGTGGTACACCGCGCTGGAGAAGGAGTACCGCAGCCAGACGGCGGGATAAGGAGGGCTGCACTAATGTTTGAAGAATTCTATGAGATGTACGAGTCCGAGGAGCAGGAAGTGATCGCTCTGATCAATCGCTGCATTGGGGGCGGATTTAACTGGAAAGGCAACTTTTGGGAAATGACCGTTGTGACGCTGGGCATAGTGTTCTGTGACACCGGCGAGGTCACCACCAAAGAGGAGCGGCTGGATTGGCCGGTCAGCGATGAGGAGCGTAACAGTGACAAGGGGTGGGGACGCTTTCAAAGCGAGCAGATCTGCCGCCTGAAGATCCGCCGGATGAAAGAAGAATTGGCAAAGGATCTGGTGGTGCGCCCTTGGTGTATCTCCGAGATAGTCAATGCCCATGAGGACTGCCCGGAACTCGGGGCCGTTCTGGAGGAATACCACAAGCCGGTGGTGATCCAGGACCAGGTTCTGGGAGAACTAACACTGGACAAGGACTACGGTTCCTTTGAGGGGGAGATTCCATGGTGCGGAAAGGATGTGAGCCTTTCTCTGGAGGTCAACGCCGAGAGCAAGCCCTCCTGGACCCGCGCCCGCAGCGCCGCCAAGAAGCTGCTGGCCGACTGTGACACCTGGGACAAAGCCATGCGGGAGCTTGCGGCCAAGAACCTGACCGAGCTGGCCAACAACTGGCTCTCCCAAGATGAAGAAAATCCCCGTAACCCGGAAACCGACCCCATCACAGAGGAAGAATTGGCCCGGCGGATCAGCCTGACGAGCCTGTCCGTCACCTCCGGCGGCAGCTTCACTGCCTGGTTTGACTGTGATGAGATGTTCACCGACCATGCTGTGACGGTCTACGGCTCCTTGAAAAAGGGCCTCAAAACTGTCAACATTGAGGGATAAGGAGGCGCAGAGATGAAACTGAACTGTAAACGCATTGATTTTACATATACCCCCGGCGAGGAGATCTTCGCCTTTCCCGATGAATCGGGACTACCCTTTATCTTCGATGTAGAGGAAGAACTGACCGGCGATCCTGCTGCCATGGATGCGGTGGGAAAAATGCTGGATGAGGCGGAAAAATTGGCGGAGAAGGCCAAAGCCGCCATCAAAGCAGCGCTGGCGGACGAGGACAGCCGCTACCATAGCGTTGTGACATTTTTCATGGAGTTCCATCGGGACGATGTAGGCCCGGATATTGTGGCGGAACTTTTTCCGGGAACCGACCCAGCCAAACTGTCCTTTGCTGAGATGGTTGACTTTTTGAAGCTCAAGCGGTTCGGCAGTCTGGTGGATAGCGAGATGAACCAGCAAGTTTTCATTCTGGATCTGTCCTTTAACCCGGAGATTACCGACGAACTGATGGTAATCTACTTTGATTTGAACAAGGAGATTTTCTGTATCACACATGAGAGCTGAGCGTGACTGACATACACGAGGAAAGGAGCAATCCCTATGAAAGCATTTGACCCCAATTACAAGCTGCTGGACGAGATGTATCAAGACGATTACTATCCTGCTTTTTTGGTGGACAAGGTAAAGGACGAACTCCAGAAAGTCATCGACCTGCTGGAGAGCGGCGAAACCAATACCGATGCGGTGCAGGAGACGCTGGACGAGGCGGTCTGCGGCATCAATGATCTCCAGGAGGAGTTTGACGAGAACGACAGCGAGATCGAAACGGTGGCACGGGAATGCATTGCGGCAACCGTGGCCTACATTCTGGAGTGGTTCAATATCCCCATTGACACCGAGGAAGCTATCCGGGAACGGGACTGGTGAGCCCTATGGCAGAAAAAGAACTGGCCGTTTGTGATGAGTGCGGAAGCCTGTTTTTCAAAGGCTCCTCACAGATGATGGGGCTGTGCCCGGAATGTGCTCATGTTCTCTATGGCTACCCGAATTGTGACCATCATTTTCAGGATGGCCGGTGTGTGAACTGCTACTGGGATGGCTCAAAGAGCGAGTACATCAAGAAAGAGAATCAACAGGAGGAAACTGATATGCCTACAACTGAATGGCTGAACAAATACGAAGCAATTAAGGATAAATTGACCTGTAAAGATGACTTGGAGGCCCATTTCACTGAGAAAGTGATTGGGAATATGGGCGTGGATGTGCTGGACATCGGGGCCGTCCTCTTTCCTACCGGAACAATTTTCGCCTGCGATCCGCTGGTGGAGCTGGAGGACACACCGCCCTTTATACAGACAATCCCCGCCGGGACTTATCCCGTAAAGATCTGTGTGGTGCCCAGTGAGAAATATGGTGATCGCTATGCCTGTGTCAAGGTGGAAGTTAGCCAGGAAAAGCCTGTCCGCTATGAGCTGGGCATGACCGGCAAAGAGGATCTGGACGAGGAATTGGGCGAGGACGAGTATTTTGGCTTTGGCGTAGACGCTGGAATGGGCTGTGTTGCGGACATCCAGACCCAGGCGGCCTTCAAGACCTACTGGGCCAAGCGTTTGGAAGAAGACCCGGACATCGACCCCTACAACGACCTGTTCTGCGATCTCCTGGAGGAAAACGCCAAAGCCCACCCAAAATATCAGGGGGACTACGGCGACTGGCTCAACTGGACGGTGCCTGACACGGACTGTAATCTGCCCATCTTTGCCTCTGGCTGGGGGGACGGCTACTATCCGGTCTACTTCGGCTATGAAGCGAAAGGTGAAATCTGCGCCGTGTATGTGCGCTTCATCGACATTGAAGCCAGCTATAAGGAGCAGGCGTAAGGAGGGAAACAGCGATGGCATGGCCAAAACGGGCGCGGACAGTGAACTGGGAGAGCGGTGTTCTGATCTTAGACGGAGAAAAGCGATTTGAAGTCCCGGAGCTGACCCCAGAAATCATGGAGCAGCTGGCCGGTTACACCCTGGTGGGCTTTCATGTGAAAGGCTATCCGGTGACGGATGAACTGCTTGCCACCTTTGCCGGACATAAAAGCATGGTCAACTTCGGCGTGGAGGACGGCGCGCTCACTGATGCCTGTTTCCCCGTTTTTTCCGCTATGCCCAAGCTACGCTATCTGATGCTGGACGGCAACGCCGCCATCCACGGCAGCGGCCTGTCCGCCTTGCAAGGCTGCAAGCTGGACCTTCTGACGCTCAACCGCACCGGGCTGGACGATGCCGGTCTGCTCCAGGCGGTCTCCATCTCCAAGCTCTCCCACATCCAGATCGACCATACCGCCGTTACCTATGAGGGCCTGCTGGCCATCGCTGGCAACAACCGCATCGAGCCGGTGGCCCATGTGCAATTCACCAAGGAGCAGATGGAACACTTCTCCCAGCTCCAGCGGGAAAAGGCCAAAAAGCCCGTCCCGCTGGACGAACAAGCGGCGGCGGAATGCCGCGGGGTGTTGTCCGCTTTCTTTGCTGAGATGACAGAATGGGAGCAGCACATGGAGCAGGCCGGGTTTGAAGATGCCGAGGCTGTGCCCCGCCTGCTGGCGATCTGGGAGAAGTATGTGAGCGAAAAGCCCCGTCTGGGCTATCGGCCTCTGGGCCTCTCATACAGTGCCCAGGGCACCTACAACGGAGAAGAATTCCTTGACGCGGAGCAGATCACCAAGAACAAGCTCTACATCTACACCAGGGAGAAAAACACCGGCTTTGACCGCCGTTTCCTCATGAAGCGTGTGGGCGAGGGCTGGAGGATCGACGGGGTGCAGGAGCGGCTGGACGGCTGGCAGCGCACGGGATTGTGAGGCATCACATGGCTTGGAAATATGAAACTTTTGGCCCAGACGGTCAATGCAAATTGTTCGGTGTGAACATCTTTGACTACAACTGGCAAACCACCGGCAAGCGAGTAAAAGTCAAAGACCCGATCTATCACCAAGACCATACCTTCGAGGTCTGGCAGGTGGAGATTGACGGGCAGATCCACCGCTTTGCCGCTGGAGAGTTCTCCAACTGCGTATGGGGATTCTATCTGGAAAAGAACTGATGAGAGGAGTGTGTGGGCGCATGAGCCGAATTGTTGATGAACCCTACTTTACATACAGTGCATACAACGCCCTGACCTCTGGCATTCAGGTGAAATGCCCCAAGTGCCATGGCGCAGGTGTGGTGACAGCGGATGATGACAACGCCTATTTCCGGTGCCTGAGCTGCGGCCACCGGATGACGCAGGATCGGACGATCTACCGTTATGATGTCCATAACCAGTGCAAAAACTGCGGCAGGTACTACCGAGTGGATATTGAAGATACGGCAAAGCAGCATTTTCCCGTCCTCCATGTGACCTGCCCCTATTGCGGAACAACCATGTCGGGAGAAGTTCATAAAACAGCGGAGGCGTTTTCATATATTGGCGAAATCAGAGATGGACGAGAACCTTATTTCGGGTTGGAACTATGGTTTTTGACTTCATTTCAGGGAAAACCTGTATGGGCACTCAACCGAGAACATCTTGCCTATCTGATCGGCTATCTCAGCGCCGGACTGCGGGAAAAGCCGCCGGGAAGAGCGAAAATGACCCAGGCCGACCATCTCCCCACCTTTATGAAAACCGCAAAGAACCGGGAGCGGATCGTGAAGCTGCTGAGGCAAATGCAGGAGAAATGAGGATGGAACAGAAAGTAATTTACAACGGCCAAATTCTTACTCTGACTCGGTTTTGGGCAACAGGAGAACCTTGCCTGTGGATCACCGACCCACAGCAGATCGAGATGCCCAAAATGGAGTTTGTGGGAGGCCACCCGGACGAATACTGCATTTTCCTGAAAAATCTGACGGAAACAGAACTGGCACAGATCACATCTCTGGACGGCGCTCCACTGGATGTGAAAGAAGAACTAAGCGACATCGAATGAGGAGAACACTATGAAAGACCTTTGCCAATACGGAAACCGACCGGAGGACGAATGGGAAATCTTGCCCTGGATACCCGATCCGCGTCCGCCTTTCAAAATCTGGGTGAAGCCGGAGCAGATTGCGCCATTCTTTCTCATTCCCCACCACCCCTATGCGCTCTCCCTTCTGCTGAAAATCAACGATGGATTCCGGACGGAAGAATTCCGTCGGCTGGGACTGACTGGAAGCAGCGGAGACTGGGAGCGGCTGGTCCGGGGCGTGATACGGGAGTTCGAGGAAAACAACAGCGGTGTGGGTCTGTTTAACTTCGACTCTGACGAGGATGTGTTCTGCGTGTATTCCCAATACATCGACGATTTGATGATGTTGGCCAAAATGATCCGAGTAGCCTGCGCCGATGAAAAAGCGATGCGGACTTATCTTGGCAAGATCGAGTACATCAAGCTCTTTTGGGAGGGCGCACCGGAGGGTGAACCATCGGTCATCCTCTATGAAGTGGATACCGAAAATGAGCGGCTGGCTCTCCGCTCCATCGACATCTTTGCAGATTGCCGCACCCGTAACATCCCTGACCTTTACGACGGCGCCATCGAGATCACGCCGATCCCCACCGTGGAGGAATTGAACGCCCATGTCTGGGGCGAGGAATTCCACGCCTGCATCATAGAGCAGGCGGAATTTGAGGCCATCTGGGAAAGCCGATTTTATAGCGGAGCGTTTTGAAAAGCGAGGAATGACAATGGTTGAAATCAATCGTGTCTGGCTCAATGTGGATACAGACACCAACAAAATCACACTATTCAGCCGTCCCCGTGTATCCATCCGTGTAGATGAGTACATTTGGAGTTTGATTGAAGAAAATATCGTGAAGCCCCATAAGCTCATGCGAAGCGAAAAGCATAGGTATCTGCTGAAAACTTCGTTTGACCGATTTGATCCGGTGCGGCACCAATATTATCCACTTTCCCCGTACAACGGGCCGCTTCGGGAAGGCGTCAAGCCGGACAGCGCAAACGGATGGTATCCCCGTGAGGACTTTGCAGACTCTGAGGAACGCACCACCTGGTTCTCTCCCGATAAAATCTGGACAAACTGCGGCAACAAGGTTCTGGATGTCAATATTGATGCCGCCAATGTGAGCGAGAGCATCACCCCCAGAGAATACGCAGACTTGCTGTTCGATGGGATTGGTGCTGCACTGGTGTTTAACTTCAAAAGGCTCAAGCGCGAGGAGTTTGATGAGCTGAAACCCAGGATCGACTGGAGCATGGTAGAGAGCTTTCCCTTTCCAGCAGCCTTTGAGGAGCAGCAGTACATTGGGGACGAGGGCAAAATTCATGTGTATTCCTGGGATGGCCGGCAGGAAACGGACCTTGTAGGCCCCTATTCCGTGCGGGAGTTGTATCTGGAGCATTTCGGAAAATAGTTGGGAGGAATCTGATGAAACAGACAGATATTTATACTGAGGCTCTGATCTGTCTGCGCTCAATCCTTCAGGCAGACCATCCGGAATTCAAGAACTGGATTGACTGGTTGGAGCGGGACATTCAGGACTGGAACCAGCGGCGGGAGGTTACCCATCATCTTCGGGCATACGGTGGTATGGGCTCATTCAATGATCTGCCCAGTATGCGCGGAAATCACGACTACATTTTTGACTTTCTAAAGTCTGTGTGCTATGCCTTCGGCCATCTTTATGGCAAGCGGGAGGGCATTTTGCCAGAGGCATTGATGGAGGAGTGCCTCCACGATGTAGAGCAGGCAGCCTATCACCCCCATAAGGTACTGAACCAAGCCATTGCCCAGCACTTGATGCAGGGCGATTTACAGGAAAACCTGGATAGGCTGTAGGAGGACTTGTTATGAACGAAAGACTATTCCGCACCCAATTCAATCAAATGGACACCACCGAGAAGCAGGCGCTGATGGAGAGCCTGGCTGCTCGTTATGATATGACCTTTCTCGGTCTACATACCTTTGACCGCTGGGGCCAGAACTGCACCACCGGTATCTTCGAGAAAGATGGTCGGGAGTTTGTCTTTGTCCCCGGCGATACCGTCACCCTGGGCTGGGAGCAGTTTGCCGTGGGACTGAATCAGGAGAGCCGGGAGGAACTGGACTATCTGTACCAGGAATGGGAGATGGAACCGCAGAACCCGGAGGAGATGATCCGGGAAAGTATGGCTCCCGTTCGGCAGGCGGCCATTGGCCCCATGCTGGTGGGCCGGGAACTGGAGGAAATTAACTGGGAGCCAGTCAAAATGGACGATCCCAGGCTGACTGCCCACCCTGACTGGCTGAAGGAGTTCCGGGATTTTGCCTGGAGTAACAGCAGCAGTCTTACCTTGCATCAGTCGGCCCGCATTGAGCGGACAGAAAAGGGCTTTCAGACCTGGATCTATAACCGCACAGACTACGATGCGCTTCTTGCCATGCTGGAAAACAGGGGCTTCTCCCTGCCCACGGCGGACGAGTGGGCCTACCTGTGTGGCGGCGGGTGTCGGACCCTGTTTCCATGGGGAGATGGGTTAGACTACTCCATGCGTCTGCACTGGTTTGAGGACATGGATGAGGATGAGAACCGGCCCTATGACATGGAGGAACCCAACTTCTTCGGCCTGTCCATCGCCTACGATCCCTATATGCGGGAGGTGGTGCAGGCTGATAGGCTTACCACCTGCGGCGGTGACGGCGGATGCAATATCTGCGGTGGGCTGGGCCCATTTCTCGGTTTCCTACCCTGTTCGCCCCACTGTAAGCCAGAAGTGCAGGAGGACAATGAACTAAACGGAGATTATGACTTTTATCGGCCTATCATTCGGTTGGAGAACTATGATTGACAATAGAAGCTTGATACGAAATAAAGAAAGAGAGGTGCCGACATGGGAGCATGGGGCATAAAAGCATTAGAGCGTGACGAAGGACTGGATGTACTGGACATCCTCAAAAATGAATATGTACCGGAGCATCCGGTAATGGATCTGGGCGAGATGATCGAACTGATGAAAGAGGAAGTCATGCTGGGAGCTGACTTCTCACAAATCGACTTCCTCTTTGACAATACTGCGATGGCTCTGGCGGAGCTGTATTTCCAATGGAAGGATAATGGCAAGCTGGACTACGATCATGAAGAAGCTATATGGGATAAAGTCACCGGTTTCACAGCATCCAAAGAAGCCCTTGCTTTCCTGCTGCGGCAGCTCACCGACATCAAAAACGAGGTGCCGGACGAGGACGGCATCCGTGAGATTGTGGATCTTTGGAAGAACGAGGACAGCGGTGAGATCGCTCCTGCGTGGTTGGAACACTTGAATCAGCTCATTGATCGACTGGATTCAGAACAGGAGGCACGACAAATGTATATCAAAAAATACTGGGGCAACTTTATTGGCGGTTCCGATGACAGTCTGAACCTTGTGGCATTTTTGGAAGACCAGAAGAAAGAGGAGATCCCCCTCAGCGAGATATTTGCCAAGATTGGGCTGGACAAACAAAACTGGGACTTCCGCCAGACCGTGGAGTATCTGGAGTTTACACACTCCGATGGCGTGGAGATGGACTTCCACTTCGCCATTGATGTGGTCACTGATCTGGCCGCCATCCTGCTGGAGTGCAGCGTCAGCGGCAGTGTAAACCTTCAGGATCTGGACGAGTACAACACCCCTGCCCGCCGCATCCGCATCACCGTCACGCCAGAGGAGCATGATGCCATGAACAAGGCACTGGCGGATTTTGCCCAGAATCCGCTGGAATATGACCTCAGTGAGATGATGGACAACGAGGAGATCCAGGAGATGGCTCGGGATGTGGAGGCGCTGCGGAAGGAACTGTACGAGGCCGCTGGCCGCAACCGGGACTACCATGTGAAAGCGGAGGATGTGAAATCTCTGCTCCCTGACTGGAAGGGTGCCGATGGCTGCATCGCCACCAACCGCATCACAGTAGAGGGCCGCAAGGTGGGCTACTGCTACAGGGAGGAGCCGGACGGCGGCTGGGACAGCGGCTGGCGCTTTACCGCCGGTGATGAGAGCGACGAGTACATGGACGACCCTAACAACGCCGGGATCTACAAGCTGAACACGATCTGCAATGACGATCCCGACATCATCCCTTTGCTGAACACCCCCGCTCCCTGCGCCTTTGAGCGGGATGAAAATGGCGTGTTCCAGCAGATCAAAGACTGGAAACCAGATGAGGACGAGGAGGACCCTGATATGGATATTTTGAAGCAGTGCCAGAAGTGGCATGAGGAGGACAAACACCAGAAAATCGTTGACGCACTGGAGGCAATCTCTGCCGAGGAGCGTACCCCGGAAATGGATATGGAGCTGGCCCGCGCCTACAACAATCTGGCGGACTCCAGCGAGCCGGAGGGAAGGAAGCTGCTTCACCAGGCACTGGAACTGATGCAGTCCCATGAGGAGGAACTGGGAGATACTTATTCCTGGAATTTCCGTATGGGGTATGCCTATTATTATCTGGATCAGGAGGGCCGCGCTCTGCGGCATTTTGAAAAAGCTCTGGAACTGCATCCCGGTGATGATCCTAAGCTCAACACCCGACAGGACATGGAGGAACTAATTGACTCGTGCAAAAAGGGTATTTCTCTGCCGCAGTTCTGGGAGTGCTTCCGGGAACGGACAGAGAACTGGTGGGAAACCTTTGCCGAGATGGAAGCAGAGCTGCGCCAGATGATGGACGAGGACAAAGATCACACCCGCGGTGCGGAGATCGTGGCCCAAATGGAGGAAACCCTGAATTTGGTTTTTGACGAGATTTCCTTCGAGATGGGCTTCAACGGCGAAAAGCATGAGCTGATCCTCACCCCGGAGGGGGATAAGGTCAAACTGTTTGAGCTGGTCTACTTCCAGAAGCACGCCCCCAAGGAGGTGCTGGAGCACTGGAATATCCTTGTGGGCCGTCAGCCTCTCCAGAACATCGGCCTGCGTACTGAGGATGGCTGGGACATCTCCGGGGAGGATGTGCAGATCTGGCTGGAGGAGCAGGGTGAAAACAGCTTCGCCATCTCCGCCTACTGCGAAAAGCTGCTGCCTATGCTCCGGGAGGAAGAAGGCCGGGCCTGGTGGATGCTCACTACCCTCACCGACCAAGTGCTGGGCGAGATCTCCCACATGAGATACATAGACAGCTTTGATGTGCTGGAGGAACCCAAGGCAGAGCCGTCCTTCCTCCTGTCCCAGCTGCCCGACAAACTGCGGGAGCAGGGCCTGGAGCTCTCCACCGACCCGGAAGCCTATCTGGAGAGCTACCTTGGTTACAAAATGGAACCCAAACAGGACCCGGACGCCGATTGGCGGCTGGATGTAATGGCCGGTTCCACCTGCTGTGTGCCGCTCATCAACGGCTATCTGAATGCCGACAATGATTTTATGGACGATCTCCATGCCGACGGCGCGGTGGCGGGCTTCTTCTGCTATCCCCTGGATACCCTGCGGGAGGAGGAAGGCAGTCAGAAAATTTTCGACTTCCGGGACAAACTGGAGGAAGTGCTCACCGGCGGGGATGGTTCGGAAGTGCTCACTCTCACCGGCGGGGCTACCGGCCTCTACTGTGGCTATGTGGACTTCATCGCCTGGGACATCCAAGAGGCGCTGAACATGGCGAAAGAGTTCTTTGAAGGCACGGACATCCCATGGGCCATCTTCCACACCTTCCGCCGTGAAGCCGGTTCTGTATCCCTAAAGCAACAAGATGATGGGACAGAAACTGAGAATCAGGATGACGAGTTGGACGAAACGCTGACGGGCATGGACTATATTCCTTACACCCAACAGAACGCCGAAGCATTCTTCGCTCAGCTGGAGCAGTGGAACGACGAAGACGAGTACACCCGCTGTATCCAGGCACTGAATGCCATCCCGGAGAACTGGAGGAACTACCGCACCGCCTACGCCCTGGCCCGTGCACTGGAGAACTACGCCATCATCGGGGACCATGACGAAGGTACTTTGAAATCCAAGGGAGACAAAGCCCTTCTGAGGGCCATTGAGGTGCTGGAGTCCGTCCGGGAGGAAGGCCAGGACAAGGCGGAGTGGAATATGCGGATGGCCTATGGCTATCAGTATCTCTACGGCCAGGAGGAAAAGGCCATTCCCTACGCTCAGCGGTGGGCAGAGTTGGACCCGGAGGATGAAAATGCCCCGGCAGTAATTCGGGAGTGTAAGGCGGAGATTCGGAAACGCCAGCGCAGCCGGAAGAAGAAGGCCAAATTCGTGCTCGGTGATACTCCATTTGAGGGCTTCGACCTCACCAACTTCTGGGATGATAATTGGTATGCACTGAAAGAATATGTCAGTGATCCGCCTTCCGATGAGCTGATTGCCAGCGTGGAGGAGGAACTGGGCTATAAGCTGCCCGCCGCCTATATCTGGCTGATGAAGCAGCACAACGGCGGCATTCCGGTGAATACCTGCTATCCCTGCGATGAGCCGACCTGTTGGGCAGAAGACCATGTGGCCATCACCGGCATTTTCGGCATCGGGCGGGAAAAGAGCTGCTCCCTCTGCGGAGAGCTGGGAAGCCAGTTTATGATCGATGAGTGGGAGTATCCTGCCATCGGAGTGGCCATCTGCGACTGTCCCAGCGCCGGACACGATATGATCTTCCTGGACTACCGGGTTTGTGGCCCCCAGGGAGAGCCTGCGGTAGTCCATGTGGATCAGGAAAACGACTACAAGATTACCCATCTGGCAGACAGCTTTGAGGAATTTGTCCGCGGACTGGAGCATGAATCCCTCTATGATCCGGATGAAGATGTAGAGGATCTTGAGGATGACGCCGACGAGGAGAAAACTGACCGTAAGGGCTCCTTTGCCGGGTCTGTGCTCCTCTCCAAAGCGGAATGGGACAAGGAGCAGTTGATCCGGAATCTACGGGAAGAATGGGGCATCGTAGATGAGGAGCCGGATGAGGGCGACGAAGATGATGAGAACAGCGATGACGCTGTGGTAATGCGGGTCGGCGGCATGATGCTGATCGTGACACTCTTCCACGGTCACATCCCTGACAATGAAGCAGAGATCAACGCCGAAAACAACTATATGTGGCCAGAGGCCGTAGAAGTGGCCAAAACGCACAAGGCCCATATCATGGTGGCTGTGTTGGGCGAGGAGGAAAAACTGCTGGAACGGGGTAAGCTGTTCACTAAGGCGATGGCAGTGTGCTGCAAGCAGAAATATGCCACCGGTGTCTACACCAGCGGCGTGGTATTTGAGCCTCGTTTCTATGAGGGCCTTGCCGATATGCTCAAAGAGGACGAACTGCCCATCTTCAACTGGGTTTGGTTCGGCCTGTACCGGAGCGAGGGGGGCCTAAACGGCTACACCTACGGCATGGATGTGTTTGGCAAGGAGGAAATGGAGGTGTTGAACACCGACGCTGAGCCGGAGGAACTGCGGGACTTTTTGGCCAGCCTTGCCTCCTATGTGCTGGCGTGTGATGTGACGCTGCAAGACGGCGAGACCATCGGTTTTTCTGCGGACGATAAGCACACCATCACCCGCAGCCCCAGCATCTCTCTGCCAGAAGAACAGATGACCCTGAAGATCGGTTACGAGCCTATAAAGGGAGATCCGGAGGATGACAGCTGCGACCACTCAGACAATGATGACACGCAGGATGAGGAAGAATTCAGTAATCCCGAAGTCTACACAGAGGAGGAGATGGAAGCCGTCGAGGAGCACATTGAGCAGTATTTCGGCAAGTTCGAGAATGTGTTCCATGAGCTGGTTTCTCCCGACATCCATGTGGACATCTGCGTGGTGCCGCCCTCTGAGGAGCGGGACTACTGCACCCTGGTCACCATGGGCATGGGCGCTCACCGGATGAATGTGCCGGAGGAACTGGCGGAATATAAGCTGGAGCGGGCGGAGCTGGCCATTGCCCTGCCTGCGGACTGGAAGCTGGATCAGGAGTCCATGAAAGACGAAAAGTGGTACTGGCCCATCCGCCTGCTGAAATCCTTGGCCCGCCTTCCCATTGCCAGCGATACCTGGCTGGGCTTTGGACATACCATGGATAACAAGGAGAACTTTGCGGAAAATACGAAGCTGTGTGCCGCCATTCTCACCGGCCCCCAAAGTACAGAGGAGGGCGGCGAGGTCTGCACCCTGCCGGGCGGCGAGGAGGTCAACTTCTATCAGGTCATTCCGCTTTATGAGGACGAGTTGGACTATAAACTGGAACATGATGTAGACGCTCTGCTGAACAAGATGAGGGGGATCAGTTTTGTTGTAAACCCCACTCGTCAGAATGCGATCACCCGTGGCACCCTTTCCAATGATAATTTTGACGGTGAGATGGACGACGCTTCCTATCACCTTGAGAGCATTGAGGAGAAGGAACTGCCTATTGACCCCATCAATGCTTATAACCACATGGCCATCTACTTGCGCTGGTGCATGGAGCACGACCTGATGGGCGAGGACTTCCTGAAAGAATACAGCGAAGTGGCCAAACAGGTCAAAGCCGACCCTGCCAGCGTGGATCTGCGGGAGTTTATCCGGGATGAGCTGGACGGCTGTCTGTTCTTTGTGCTGTTCAATCAGCAAGGCCGTGCCTTTGCAGGCTATTACTACGGAGAGGGCGACAGTCCCTACTATCCTGCCGACATTGATGACTATGCCCTGAAATATTTTGGTCCGTCCCGATACCACTCCAATGAATTTCAACAGGAGGCATACTTATTCATCCCATTTGATGAGAAATACTATCAGACCATGGCTCAAGTGATTAAGGAACGCTTTGAAAACTGGCAGGGACAGGACTTCGACGAGGACACGCTGGAGCCTTCCGAAGTGGCTCATGCCATCATGGAGTATCTGGACTGCGAGTGTACCTATTTCCCATCCATGGCAGATGATGACCCCATCATGTCGGCATACAGCTACGCCCAGCGGCTGGGGGTACGGGAGGGCTTTGTTCCCGTACTTATCCAGGCGGATGATGAAACGCTGTTGGAATGTCTGGTAATGAACGCCGACCCGGAGCATGATGCGGACTGCTATGAATTTGACCTCAAAACGGTAGAGGAGTACCGGAAGAAGATGCTCTCCGCTCCTGTTAAGGACGGAAAGGCGATTTTGGAGGAATTGACCGGCCAGCGCAAGGAAGAAGCCGAGGACGATGATCTGGACTGGGAGGAGGAAGTCCTGGGCGAGATGGAGGGCGGAGAACCCAACGACCGCTTCGCAAACTATTGGAACGATGATACCGGAATGACATATCCGCTCATTCTGGCTAAAATTCCGGTAAAGAACCCCTGGGAGATCTTCGCCTACCTGCCCTTTGGAAATTGGAATGAGTGTCCCGACACACCGGACCTGATGGCAGTGGCGAAATATTGGTTCGAGCAACATGGTGCCATCCCTGCCGCCATGAGCCACGATGAATTGGAGTTTGAACTTCCAACTCCGATCTCCAAGGAAAGAGCTATGGAGGTGGCTGTGGAGCAATATGGTTTCTGCCCAGATCTGGATCAGAATGAGGATGGAAGCATTGGCTCCTTGGCAGATGTCCTGTGGCAGTCCACCGTCTGGTATTTCTGGTGGGATTGATGGGAGATTGTGACCATGAACGAATACCTGAAGCAATATATTGAACTCCAAAAGCAGTTTCGGGAGACAGAAGGAGATCCGGACAGTGTCCGTGCTCTCTATACCTTCAAGGAGAAACTGGAGCTGTCGGAAGACAAGCAGGCCAAGGAAGTGCTGGTGGATGTGTATGATCTGCTGGACTTCAAGAAGGATGCCTACGAACTGCTCTGCCAAATCGGAAATCGTTCCGACAAGAAGACCCTCAAGCGGCTGGGCATCTTGAAGGACTATGCGAAAAACTGGGGCAATCATTATGCCCTCCCCAGGCCCAAAACGCCGGAGGAGAAGCAGAAAGAGAAGGAGCGGCAGGCCCAGCTGGGCCTGCCCGCCTTCCGGTATCACCCCAATCCTCTGGAAACTGGGGCTTTTGAGGAATCCGCAGACGGCGTTGTCTGCGACTGCTGCGGCAAGACGACCCATATTTTCTATACAGCCCCCTTTTACGCCGTGGAGGATATTGCATATCTGTGCCCAGAGTGCATCGCCAACGGCGAAGCAGCCCGGAAATATGACGGTAGTTTTCAAGATGATTTCTCTGTGGATGATGGTGTAGACGATCCGGAGAAGCTGGACGAGCTGATCCACCGCACCCCCGGCTACTCCGGCTGGCAGCAGGAATACTGGCGCGCCCACTGCGGCGACTACTGCGCCTACCTGGGCCATGTGGGTGCCAGAGAACTGCGGGCCCTGGGTGTGCTGGAGGAGGTACTGGACGATCCGATGTGGGACGATGAGCAAAAAGAAATGATCCGGGAATCTGTCAATGGCGGGCATCTGCAATGCTATCTGTTCCAGTGCCTCCACTGCGGAAAACACCTGGTCTGGATGGATTTTGATTGAGGTGGCAACATGGAGAAGAAGGATTTTCCCAAGGGAACCAAGCCCCGTGAGATCTTCGTCTATACCTGTGAGCGGATCGCGGAGCCTTTGAACCCGCTGGGCTACAAATACCGCAAGAGCAAAAATGACATCTACAAAAAAGACGGCATCTTTGTGTTCTCCTTTTACTTTTCCCCCTCCATCCGCTTTGGCTCCACCACTTTTACTGCCTTCTTCGATGTGAGTTCCCCGGTGATTGCCCAGTGGCGCAGTGAGCAGGAAGGGACGGAGGAAACCTATGATGGTATCGTGGGTACCTCCATCGCCCGGCTGACCCACCGGTATGATGACTTCCCCCGCTATGAGGTATCTACTCTGCTGGAGCGGGAACGCTCTATCCAGGAAATTTCCGGGCAGATCCAGGACTATGCACTACCATTCTTTGCCCGGTTTTCCAATCTGCCCAAGCTGCTGGACGATGTGGAACAGGAGGGGTTCTTCCCCCATCGGAAGGGGTTCGATGTCCCTAAGCGGAATCGGGAGTTCATCGAATGCTTCCGGGAGTATCTCCAAAAGCAGTAGGAATCAGCAGAAAGGAAACAACACCTATGTCAAACAGTAGAGTATCCACTTGGAGTGGAATCCGGAACAAATTGGAGAATGACTACCTGTGCCCGGCACTCCGGGGCCACATCCAGTATTTTGCCACCAGTTACAGCAAAAGCGCCGACCATGAGGGCCGGGCCGCCATTCGTGTGGACGGCGTGGAAGTGCTGCGGAGCAACTACTACACCTATTTTGAAAATGTGTGGACGAAATTTCATCACTTGCGCTCCACCACGCTGAAAGATCACGACTCCGCAAAAGAGGCCATCAATCAGGCTCATGCCTATGCGCTGGAGCAGGGCACCTTTGACCAAAAGGTGTTCTATGAGGCGTTTGGGATCTTTGACAACCAGAGCATCGAGAAAAGCCTTGTCAGCGAGAATCCCCTTGTCCGTATCTTTGCCCTTCTGGATCGCAGGCTTGGCAAGCGCCGCCTGCTGGCTTTGGAGGACTCCATGGAGCAGGAACTGGACTGGGTGCGGGCTTTCTATGTGATCCGGTTGCAGGCCGAAGGGCTGATGGAAGCGAATAACATTTAGGAGGAACCACCATGTCACAGATCGCGTCCTTTTATCTGATAAAAAATAACCAGCGGCAGGAGTTGTCCGACGGTGACTGCTCCGGCGCGGTCTATATGGCCATCTGGGACTGGTGTGAGAGCGAACTGGATCTGGATGTCCGTTTTCCTGCTCCCCAGACGGAAGACACCCTGGACTGCGCTCTGCTGGAGGGAGAGCTGGCGTCTCAACTGCTGGCAGCTCTGCGGGAGCAGGATCTCCCGGAGCTGGCCGCTGAAATTGCCCCGGACTGGGATCTGCCCACCGAGGCGGTGCAAAGCGGGCTTAATACGCTGCGCTCCCATCTGGAACTGGTGCAGGGCGATGCTGCTCTGCTGTATGAAATGACATGAGAACGGAGGGATACCATGCTGGCAAAGCGGTTTGAACACATTTTACATGATCTGGGCATGGCTGGGCTGGAACACCCTCTGTTCTACCATGCACCGGTGGGCATTCGTTTTAAGATCGGCGGGGAGGAACCAATCTATCTGGATAGGCGTGCGGCGAAGCTGAAAACCAACCCCGCTTATGTTCAGGGGGCGCTGGACCGAGCCGCCGCGATCTATCGGGCACTTCCGGCGGTGCCGGACCTTCTGCGGATCGACGGGTATCCCGATGAAGAACCCGCCGAGTCCCTGCTGACCGTTATCCGGCAGCGAGTGGGCCTCCCAGTTCCCGATGAACAACTTTCGGCCACAGAGCAGGATGAAGATGGGGATACCCATGCACAAGTGCAGTTTTACTGGGATCTCAGCAAGATCAGCTTTCAACCAGAGCTGCTTCTTCGGGAAATCATTCTGGGGGACATCGGCGGCTGGAACGGCTTTGTGTCCAGCGTCTATCTGGCTGGGCCGGGGCCGTTCCTCTACCATTTGTACGATGACCGTGGGCTGGATGTGCTGGGCGGCTCACAGAAGCTGCTATTGCCTCTCTATCATCAATTTCATGACTGGATTTTGGAATACGATCTGGAGAAGATTGACCAGATGTTCGCTCCAGCAAAAGAATGACTGCATAACAGAAAAGGAGACATTGCTATGGGACTTGATATTTACGCCGGGCCGCTGACCCGGTACTATTCTCACAACTGGAAAACTGTTGTTCAGCAGTGGGCGGAGGAAAACGGATACACCTTTAACCGGATCACCCCGGATGGAGAACCCGCCGACAACGAGGAGGAGCTGTCCCCGGCTGAGATCCAGGCGGCAGTGGAGGACTGGCGGGATCAGATCTTAGCCGCCATTTCCCAGCCGAACCAGCCGCACTACACTCCATGGCCGGAGGACAACGAGCGGCCCTATTACACCGATAAGCCGGATTGGGATGCCTTTGGCGCTATGCTGCTGGTGGCCGCCTGTCATACATACGAGGAACCGGTGCCTCTCACCGTGGAGAAGGACTGGGACTTCGGGGAGCATCCCCTGATTGCCCGCCTTGCATCGGACGAGGAGCGGGTGTGGTCCCTGCTTCGGGGCGCGACTTGGTGGCTTCCCCTCACCGACAGCTTTCTATTCCAAGGCCCTCTGCCCACCGATGATCAGACGATGATCGCCACCTTGGGCGGACTGCGGAAGGAGCTGGAAAAGCTGAACCAGCTGGCATGGCAGGCCGATGAGGACACTATCCTTGGTTGGGCAGACACGGAGGGATACCCGGTAGACGGAACCGTAGACTCAGATGGACAGTACAGCAAGGCAGACATCCCGGAACACACCCAGTATGACACCCAATCCTTGGCCAAGTTTGCCTTCTCCGTGTTCTGGCGGGCCATGCGGTTTGCCGAGGAGCAGCAGGTGCCTATCCTGCTTGACTATTAAAGAGAATTCGTCAGGGGGTGGAGACCGTGGAACAAAAACGGCCGGCAGATATAATTCAGGAACTTCTGGACTACCTGTGGAACGGCCTGGGCCTGGAGGAAAAGGGCTGGAAGCGTCTGAAAAAGGGCGACTTCAAAAAGAAAATGAAAAACGGGCTGACCTATCAGATCTGGTTTGACCGGAGCCGCTACAACTACATAGACTACGAAATCGGCCATGGGAATGTGGAGGTGGGCTTCACAGGCATTGACGATGATATTCACGTCGGAGCGGTTCATCAGGTCTTTCAGGATGCCAAACTGCTTTTTGGTACCAGCAGACACCAGATTTTCATTATCTATCTTTTTGTATTAAGGTCTACAGCAATCTAATCCCACGTTAAAACGAGAAAATGCTTAATTGTTCTCCTCAAAGTTCTCTACCTGTTCCATGACCTTTTTGAGAACTTCGGGGCTGTACTGCGGGGGATATCACGCTTTTCAAAGAACGAGCCGGAGTTGCGCGCAGCGCGCAGATAATCCCGGCAGTTAAACAAAATCTAATCAAGGTTGAGAGCTTTTTCTTCAGCCTTCGTCTTTGCCATGGCGTTTTTCTCCAATCTGAAAATTACAAATTGCGGACAAAAAGGACGCATTGTTGTGGCAAGCAGTGCAAGCTGGTACCAACTTGCAATTTTTGAATCCGATTTCTAAAAATCAAATTCAAAATGCTTGTTGGGCTGTGCCCAAACCCCTTGTGTTCTGCATCCAGTGGATGCAGGCTGCACATTTTTGAAAAATGCTTTTTAATCTGAGTGCCGATGCCTGTGGTATCGGCACTTTTTGCACAGATGGATTCCCGGAAGCAGAAAATAGTGCTATGCAGCACATCCGGGATTGTGCTATACTTGATTTACATAAACTTGTTTGTCCTAAAAAGTTGGAGGTGTTCATGGCAACACGAACCATTTGTTTTCCCATATCCGGCTATCCCTATTGCAGAGAACAGCCGGTGACATTCACATGGATAAAAGGCAGCAAGCGGCAGAATATCCGTGCCGTCCATGATGCCGTCCATACAACAGACCCTGATGTTTCGATTCTGGAAGTCAGCTCTGCATCCGTTCAGCCGGAGGGTGAAGCTGTTTCTTCTCTGCGGCTTTTGCTGCATCTGGATTCTGTTGCGCAGGATGTACCCATCAGCACGGTTTTTGAAGCCACCAAAGTGTTTGAACATGGTGGGCCATTCGCTGACCTTCTGACCTGTGAGCCACCCAAAGTCCATAAGGACACTCGGCTGCGAACCAGTGGAGAGCTGCTACGTTACTCTCTGGAAGGAAACGAGTATCCGACAGAGCCGTACATGGATTCGTTCTTTGAGTGGCTCTACTGCCGTGCGTTGAAGCAGTTCCCGGAAAAGGCGGAGCCGCTGAGCAGATATAATGCTTTTTCTGATATTGCTGCCGCAGCGGATTCTAAAAAGTATTATGGCGATTCCTCACGGGCGGCTGCGATTTATGTGGGACTTGCAGCGGCAGGAAAACTTTCGTGCATCGATTCCTATGAATTATTTATTGCTGAGGTCTATACGGAGCCGAAACCTTTGCCCAAGTCTGGAAAATCTGAGGCTGCTTCAAAAATGACACCCGAAGTTTCTGCACCAGCAAAGGAGACTCCGGCAGACGAATTGCCGCAGCCCGATAACGCAAATGCGGAAGTGATTCCGGACACTGCGCAGATGGAGCATATCCTTGAGCTGCCCAAAGCGACCTGTCTGCTTCTCTCTTTGGCAAAAAATGCTGGCCTTTCTGCAAATAGTTCCAGTGAGCTGACATATAAGGGAAAGGAATTCCTTCTTGACGCTTATCAGATAGCGCTGAAAAATAAAACGCTCCAAATCAATATCCAAAAGAACAAAATCACATTTCCGATGGAGGAACCGGACAGCGGATTTCATGCAGTTGGTGTGTTGACCCGTTCGCCTGCTTGGGAATACGGATGGAAGTTTAACTATCTGACTGAGAATACATCCGGTGCAGAAAAGTCCGAAGTTAAAGAAAAAATCCCTCCGAAGCCTTTGACCGCATTGGAGCATCTGGAACGCTGTGGGTATAGAATCGTTCAGCAGGTCGTACCGAAAAAACTTCCGCCGATTGCCATTCAGCGGATGGCATGGAAAACAGGCGAAGCTCTTTGCGACCCGGTAGTGGTGGATTTCTTGCAGTTTATTCGGACACATATGCAGAGTGACGGCTCTTTTTCGTTTCGTATCCCAAAGGGTACTTCCAAGAATTCGTTTGCCACACTTTCGGAAATCGCTCAGACGTGGGATAAAATGGGACTTTTTGCATCCATTGTGATCTATCCGCAGAATATCGTCTATGAGCTTGCGCAAAATGAGACTGTCCGGCATTTCCTGAGCGGGAAGTGGCTGGAACTTTTTGTGGAGCATCAGGTTCAGCAGATTTTGAATCGCTATCAGGAGGAGCAGGGCGCAGAAGTTTCGCTTTGCTCCAATGTGATTCTTTCAGAAGCGGCATCCGCAGGGAGCACGCATGAACTGGATGTTGCGTTTTCCATCAACGGAAAATTCTTCTGGGTGGAAGCCAAATCGTCCAGCCGAAGCATTGATTATGGAAAATATGCTGCTCTGTGCGAAAAGCTGAAAGTAACCTCCGACCGACTGCTTTTGGTCAACAGCGATTTGTCCGTTGAGGAGTGTGAAGGCGTTTCTTACTTCTGGAATTATCGTGTTGCAAATTGTGCAACGATTACGGGGGAATTGGAAAATATGGTTGCCAAACAAATTGAAACTGCCGGAAAAGCCGTTCCAAGTACAGACTGAGCAATAAGCAAAAAAGACCCTGAGAACCCTGCCGGATAAGCGGCAAAGTTCTCAGGGACTGTTTTATCGGATCTGCTCGACTTGCTTGGAGTCCTTTTCCTCCGCAAAGAACAGTTCCACATTCTTCTGTGCTTTTACGATTTCCTGCATCTCATCCCGTGTCTTTCGGTACTCTGGGTAGAGTGCTTTTTTCTTGGTGAGCAAAGCCGAATACTCTGCATTCAGGTCTTTCACTTTGGGCAGCTTTTTCAGGCCGGATTCATTGAAAGCGGCTTTCGCCGTCTTATGCAGCGTGACTTCTTCCCGGTGCGCTTCCAAAAATTTGGAGCTGTACCCGGATTTGCGGTAGGCATCGTACACTGGTCGGGTCTTGGCGTAGTTGACGATGTGCGCACGGAGGACGGCGATTTCTGCCATACGCTTCTCGGCGGCCTTGATGGAATCGCCCAGTTTGTGATAGCGAGAAAGTGCAGCATCAGCACGCTCTTTCAGGTCATCCGCACTGCCGATTTTCTGCTCCTGCAAAAAAATCAGCGTTTTGGACATCTCTTTCAAGTTGTACTTCTTCGCCCAGCGTTCGTAGCCGCCACCTTTGCCCTCGGCAAGTTTTGCTTGAATGTCAACCAGCAACTGGAACGGCTGCTCTTTGGGAGGTTGCTTCTGATGTGGGCGGTGTTCGGCTTTTCCGGCAATGACTGCTTTGATTTCATCCTCGCTGTACCCGGCACCCAGTGTCTTTAACCGGATAAAGCGTTTCTGCCGTGCGCCTTTAACGGAAGTGTATTTGCCGCGTTTGATTTCATAGCCCTGCTGTTCCAGCTTTTGCAGAAAATCTTCGTAGTCGGTGGGCTTCTGCTGCAAAATCTCGTCGATTACACTGCACAGCCGGTCGCGGTTGCTCTCCTTTGGTGGGTAAGTGATGCGCTTCTGCCGTTCCCGGTAAGGCTTCTTTTCAATGACTGACAGCTGATGCTCCAGACAAATCAGGTCGCTCAACCGCTGCACTGCCAGACCGGAAAAGAAAAAATCCCGAAATTTTCTTGTGCCGTCCAGAGTGGTCGAGTTATAGATAATGTGATTGTGAATGTGTTCCCGATCGGTATGCGTTGCAACGATAAAAGCGTGTTTGCCTTTCAGAAACCGGGAGGCCAACTCATAACCGATGCGGTTTGCTTCTTCAGCCGTAATTTCACCAGGTCGGAAAGATTGCCGTATCTGATAGGCGATAATGTTACTTTTTTGGCTGCGCCCGGTAGCCTGCTCGTACAGCTTTTTTGTGAGCATGAACTCCTCGTCCACAGTAAGCGGGCTGCATTGATAGCTGCTGACAAGTTCGCCTTTTTCAGTCTTGTCAGGATTCTGTGCATAGTTGGTGCGGTCTTTCAGGCAGGCGGCAATAGATTTTCCTTTGTGCTGATGCAGTGCGATCAGACGAGTAGCAGCCAGAGCAGATCACCTCCTAAATGAAAAAGCCGCCCGAAGGCGGCAAGAAGATTCAAAATCAAATCAGGTCCCGAAGCCAACCGCTGAATTTCTCAACGCCCTCCACCATTGCAGTTGCGCCGACAAAAAGGACAAAGCAGAAAAATTCAGCAACCAGCAGAATCAAAAACTGATTCCAAGTCTGGCGATAGACGGTATAGATGCCGCAGCCGAAGATATACAGCATCAATGGTGCAACAATATAGCTGGACAAGGTAAGCAGCCACTTTGCCATCAGAGCCAGAAAAGCTACAAACAGAGAGATCGGGGCAAGCACCATCTTGAACAGAATCCTCATATCAAACACCAACCTTTCCTTTCGCCCCTATTATAAAGGTATCGGCCCCTGCCTTGCAAGGATGTCAACCGTTATGTAAGCCCGCAGCCTCCCACTGCGGGAAAATGTTTAGAGCTCAGCCAGCCGGGAAAGAATCTGCCTGCCAATGTCGATTAGCTCATCCAACCGTTGCCGCAAGTCTTCCATGTCGGCGGCGTAGACCCGACCATTTTCATTGGCGGCTTTAGCGTACTGGTTCAGGTTGTTGCTGCACATCTGGAGCAGATATGCCATGCGGCGCAGTTCTTTGAGGTCAAGATGCAGGCAATATCCGTCCAGCGCCATCTTGCGCAGATAGGAGCCGATGCTCAGAATGCCGCTGGATTCCATTTTGTACCGAATCCGTTCCAACTCTGGCTTGCTGACCCGGAAATGGAGCTGCTGGTCGCGACGGTTGCTCACCGGGCATCACCGTCCTTATCCAAGTAAGATTTGAATGGTCGGACAGGCTCCACTTTATCAGCCTTTTCTTCCAGAGCTGCCAGCACAGAGGGGCGGGCATCCGGCTTTTCTTCCGCTTCGGGTTCTGTCCGGCTGGACTGATGCTCCATGTTCAACAGCGCATCCAATTCTGCAAGGCGGGCAGACTTTTCGGCCAGTTCCTCCTCCTGTGCAAAGGGCTTTGCCACTTCGACCTCTGCGGCCTGCTTCTGCTGTTCAAGGTTTTGCAGAGCATTTTCGGCATCTGCAATACGGTCAGCGAAATTGTCGATGGCATTGTCCAGACGGACGATGTTGCCGCGAGGGTCATCGCCCAGCGGTACCGGATAACTCAGTTCGCCGCGGAGAACGATTTGATGCTCATTCTTGAAACTGTCAAAGCGAATATTCAGCTCAAAGCCGCGATAGGTGCCCAGCAGCATCATATCCGCATTCGGCATCTCCTTGCAGGCGAGCATCAGCCGCTCACCAGCGGCTTTTTTCTCATCGAACACCATGCCCTTGATCGTCATGCCGCAGAAGTTCTCCTTATCCTGCGGGTGTGCGTCTGCGATTTGGGCATCGTTTTTCAGAGCCGCAATACGGTTCTTCGCTTTCTGAATTTCCTCCGGGTAATGCTTGAGCAGCTTATCTTCCAGACGATATTTCTGGTTCTGGTAATCCGAGCGCAGCACCTTGAGCTTTGCTACCTGCACATCCAGATCCATCTTTTCCCGGATGCGCGGGTCGCCTGCGCATAGGGCCTTGACCTCGGCATACGAAAGAGCCTGCTCATCCACATCATCACAGGAGCGCATCGGAGATTTGCTCGTCATGATCTGCGAAATAAACTTCTGCTTGTTTTCCAGCGTTTGCCAGAGGTAGGCGTCGAATGTCCCCTCCGTGACGTAATTATAGACGTAAACTTGTTTGTTTTTGTTGCCCTGACGGATGATTCGGCCGTTGCGTTGGGTCATATCGGACGGTCGCCAGCCTACATCCAGATGATGCACGGCCACCAGCAGGGTCTGGACATTGGTGCCTGCGCCCATCTTTGCAGTGCTGCCCAGCAGGACACGCACCTTGCCGCTGCGGACTTTGGAGAACAAATCCGCTTTCTTACCTTCAGTATCAGCGTTGTGGATGAACTCGACCTCCGATTCCGGCACCCCGGCGGCAAGCAGCTTTGTGCGAATATCATCGTAGACATTGAACGAGCCGTCTCCCTTGGGCGTGGACATATCGCAGAAAATCAGCTGCGTCAGATTATCCTCTTTGGTTTCGTTCCAGATACGCAGAACATTGTCGACGCAGGCATTCAGCTTGCTGTCCGGGTCATCCGGGGTGAGCGGATTCATCAGCCGCTGGTCAAGGCCGATTTTACGTCCGTCCGAGGTGATCTTCAGCATATTGTCCACCGAGGGGTCAACCGCACCGCTATGCACCTCAGCAGCACGTTCGCTCAGGGATTTCACCATGTCCTGCTGGATTTCCGAGGGTTTGACCACGACAGTTTCAAACTTGGCTTCCGGAACAGGCAGATGCAACTGGTCGGAAGTCTTGATGTCCGCTGCCTCCTTGAACATATTCATCAGCTCCGGCAGGTTAAAGAACTTGGCAAAACGTGTGCGCGCACGGTAGCCGGTTCCTTCCGGCGCAAGCTCAATGGCCGTGGTGGTCTCGCCAAACGTAGAAGCCCATGCATCAAAGTGGGTCAGTTGTTTCTGCTGGAGAGTGCTGTACTGCAAATAGCGCATCAGGGTGTACATTTCCGTCATGGAGTTGCTGATGGGCGTTCCCGTTGCGAAAATCACGCCGCGCCCGCCAGTCACTTCATCCAGATAACGACACTTGCCGAACATATCGCTGGACTTCTGTGCTTCGGAGGTAGAAAGGCCAGCAACATTGCGCATCTTGGTGTAAAGATATAGGTTCTTGTAGTTCTGGCTCTCGTCCACAAATAACCTATCTACGCCTAATTGTTCAAATGTGACCACATCATCCTTGCGGTCGGTGGACTGTAGCTTTTTCAGTTTCACCTCCAGTGTTTTCCGTGTCTTTTCCATCTGTTTCACGGTAAAATGCTCACCGGACTGTTCTTTGGCCTCTGCAATGGCATTTTCGATTTCCTCGATCTGATCTTCGATGATCCGTGCCTGCCGTTCCGCAGAAAGAGGGATTTTCTCAAACTGCGAGTGGCCGATAATGACGGCATCGTAGTCGCCGGTTGCGATGCGGGCGCAAAAACGCTTTCGATTGGCGGGTTCAAAGTCTTTCTTGCTGGTAACGAGCAGCTTTGCATTGGGGTATAGCCGCAGGAACTCGCTGGCCCACTGCTCGGTCAGATGGTTGGGTACCACGAACAGGCTTTTCTGACACAGGCCCAAACGCTTAGATTCCATTGCCGAAGCTGCCATCTCAAAACTTTTGCCGGCACCCACCTCGTGGGCGAGCAGGGTGTTCCCACCATAAAGCACATGAGCAACTGCATTGCGCTGATGTTCCCGCAGATTGATCTCCGGGTTCATACCGACAAAATGGATATGGCTTCCGTCATACTCGCGGGGCCGGGTACTATTGAACAATTCGTTATACTGCTTCACCAGCAGATTCCGCCGCTGCGGGTCTTGCCAAACCCAGCCTGCAAAGGTATCCTTGATGGCCTGCTGCTTCTGCTGGGCAAGCATCGTCTCCTTTTGGTTCAGGACACGCCGCTCTTTACCGTCCTCCTCAATGGTATCATAAATGCGGCAGTCCCGCAAATTCAAGGTGTCCTCCAAAATCTTGTAGGCGTTGGCCCGGTGGGTGCCGTAGGTTTCGGTGGACATGATATCATACATTCCGGCGGCAGATTTGTTGCCGATGCGCCATTCGGACGTAAATGGAGAGTAGCGGACTTGGATCAGGTTGTTATAGCGGATGCGGTAGGGCGGCTGAAAAGTCTCCATCATAAACTGCTGCACAATGGCGGGATTCAGCCATGTGGCACCCAGTCGGATGTCGATTTCTGATGCTTCAAGGTCCTTCGGCTGCGCTTTGGTCAAAGCCTCCACATTGATCTTGAACTCCGGGTGGCTTTCAGCGGCAAGCTGAGCCATGCGCAGTTTATTCCGCACATTGCCGGAAAGATACTCGTCCGCAGGTTGCCAGCCGGCTTCCGGGTCGTCTACATCGGCGGCAGGATCTTTGAAAATCACACCGGACAGTTCAGTGGTGATGCGCTCGTAGTTGCCGGGAGTACCCAGCAGGTCGGCCATGTAGGGCAGGTCAACCTTGCCATGCTCGCCAATGGACACCGCCAGTGCTTCGCTGGGGGTATCCACGCTGGTGACAACACGCTCTGGCCGAATCGTCCGCTTGGTGAACATATCTGCCTTGGACTTGAGATTTTTATTCTCGTCCAGATTCTCCAGTGAGCAGAGCAGATAGTAGGAACTGTCATCATCGAACAGGCGTGCGTTTTTCTTGTCGTTAATCAGGCCGTATTTTGCGGTAAAGGCATCATAGGCGGCATTCAACTTGGCCTGCGATGCCTTAATGTCCTCGTCCGGGAAGTCATTCAACTGCTGCTGAATCAGTTCGTTGACGATCTGCCGCAACTCCACCATACCAGCTACACGGCCTTTGGCGTTGTCGGACAGTTCGATCTGCGTCATGATAGAGTTCTCTCGGTAGTAGATCTCGCCATCAACAACCGTATAGCTAAAATTCTTCACAGTCGGGTCTGCAGGCAGCGTTTTGCGCTGTGCTTCCGCATCTGCGACGTCCGGGGCAGCAATCTCCACCGCAGTGTAATTGCCCTCAATATGCTGTACCGCTTCTGCAAGCTGGTCTGCCAGCACTGCACCCTCAATGGGTGCAACGGTCAGGTCGTGACCGTACTGGGTGCTTTCCAGTTCCAAATTTCCCAACACCATTTCCGGGTGGTCTACGAAATACTGGTTGATGGCAAAGCCGTCCTCGGTCTTGCCAAGCTGTACCCAGTCCGGCTCATGGTCGATGGGGCGGTCACGCTTCTGCAAAAAGATAATGTCGCTGACAACATCTGTGCCAGCGTTGGCACGGAACGCATTATTCGGCAGACGGATGGCACCCAGCAGATCGGCACGCTCTGCCATGTGCTTGCGGGCAGTGCTGTCCTTGCTGTCCATGGTGTAGCGGCTGGTGACGAACGCCACCACGCCGCCCGGACGCACTTGGTCGATGGCCTTGGCGAAAAAGTAGTTGTGGATGCTGAATCCCAACTTGTTGTACGCCTTGTCGTTGACCTTGTAGTTGCCGAAGGGCACGTTGCCCACCGCCAGATCGTAGAAATCACGGCGGTCTGTGGTCTCAAAGCCCGCCACGGTAATGTCGGCCTGCGGGTACAGCTTTTTGGCGATGCGCCCGGTGATGGAATCCAGCTCTACGCCGTACAGACGGCTGTCCTGCATGGTGTCCGGCAGCATACCGAAGAAGTTGCCCACGCCCATACTAGGTTCCAGAATGTTACCGCTGCGGAAACCCATGCGCTCCACCGCATCGTAGATACCACGGATCACGGTGGGGCTGGTGTAGTGGGCGTTCAGGGTGCTGGAACGGGCAGCAACGTACTCGTCCTCGGAGAGCAGCCCCTTCAATTCCGCATATTCTTTTGCCCAACTGTCTTTGCCGGGGTCAAAGGCATCCGACAAGCCGCCCCAGCCCACATACTGGGAAAGCACCTGCTGTTCCTCGGCGGTGGCACCCCGGTGCTCCTGTTCCAGCTTGAACAGGGTGCGGATGGCTTCAATGTTCCGGGCATACTTCTGCTTTGCGCCGCCCTCGCCCAGATGGTCGTCCGTGATGCGGAAGTTCCCGGCAGGCTCCGGCGCAGGAGTGAGATTGACCGTCAGGTTGTGCAGATGGATGTTGCCCGGCTGGCGCAGCAGCCGTTCCAGATTTTCCTTGCTTTCCGAGCGGGCAACCGGATAGACCTCATCCGGGTCACGAAGCTGGATGTTCAGAGTTCCGACAGTTTCGACCGTAAAATCCTTACCGTCCAGACGGATTGTATCGCCCACACGGTAATCACGCTCTTTTGGGAGAGCGAGAACAGGTTCATTTTCCGCCAAAAACTTTGCCTTTTCCACTGCAAGCCAATCGGCGGCGGTTCGTTCATCCGTCTCTTTTTTCAAAGCGGTGCAATAGGATTCGGCCTGCTCCTTGTCTGGAAATTGCGCCATTCCGTTATCGTTTGCATAGTAGCCCTCATTGAGATCATCCCAGATAGCAAAAAGCTGGGACGTACCTCCGACCACTTCGCGGACAGAAAAACGCTCATATTCCGGCACCTCGGATTCCTTGTAGATGGTTTCTGCCTGCTCCAGCATTTCATCCACACGCTGGCTAGGTTCATTCTGCCGCAGACCGTCCTCGAATTGTCGTTTGTTGATAACTTCGTTATCCCACGACTGTCCGTGTGCGCTGGTGTCGATGCGAACATCCGTTTCGCCGATATAGCCAATGGTGCCCTCGATGGTTCCAGTGGGCAAATCAACCATTACATCGTCACCGACTTTGTAGCCGTTTTCTTCCTGTACAGTGGTACGCTGCTCTTTTTCCTCATCGGTCAGGTAGCGGTCGGATTGGATCATCAGGTCGATATACTTTTCCACCTGCGCCCATTTCAGGGTGATTTTCTGGTGGTCGGGGTAATGGTCAAATTCCAATCCCTTCCAGTCGTGATTCACAAAGCCCCGGCTTCCGTCCAGAAAATCGTGGGAATGCCCACCGATGCCGTACTCCTTTGCCAACGCCTTGGCACGGAGTTTTCGGTCAGGCTGGGTCTGGTACAGTGCCATAATGCGTTGCTTGCCACCTGCAAACCCAGAACCATGCTTACGCAGTTCGTTCTCGATTTCAGCCTGCGACAAAACAAAAGCGGAGGACGATTTCTCGCTCTCCGCTCGGTTGATGTTCTTAATCTGTTCTGCTTCGGTAGGGATGGCGGCATCCAGAAAACTTAGCTGTAAATCAGCTCCGTCAGAATGATTTCCTCGGTTTGCGCCCGCAGGCTGTTCATGTGCCTCACCCAGCTCATCTGGTTCTTCTCCTTGTCCGGGGCTGGGTTCTGCTTCAGCAGTTCGGTCATCATCTGCTGCATCCGGCTCTCTGCCGTCTGCTCCAGCTCCATCAGATGCGGGTATAGCGTTCCGTTCAGGAGCATCGAGTTGTACAGCACCGGGTGATGCTGCTTCAGATAGTTCCGGCGCATCCTGCCGTACTTGCCCAACGGAATCTTCGGCTGGCTGAGGGTCAGGTTCGGGAGCTGGTAATCCCCGATGGTCGAGTAGGTCACGTTCCTGTTCTTCATATTCATGCTGGCTCCTTTCTACATTGCGGCGACGGATGGTGGTTTTGACGGTACGCTCGATATTCCGCAGCACATCACGGCTGCACTCGCTGACCGCCGTACCCAGTGCATAGACAGCATCCGGGGTCGAAAAATCGTAAATTGCCTGAAAATCGTCCCGGTCAAAATAACCCTCTGGTTCAAAACCGCACCGTTCCAAAATGGTGTACATGATGCTGATTGCGGCGGCACTCTTGAACTGGAGTTCCTGTCCGGCATCATCATAATCCATCAGGAACGACCCGTCAACGATGGCGAGGATGTCTGTGCTGTTGTTGTCCCAGTAGGATTCTGCCAGCTTTCCGGCAATGTCCGCAATCTGCTGGCTGAGCCGTTCATGGTGAATGCCGTATTCCTGCGCCAGCATTTCCGATACCGGCTGGAACAGGTCATCGTTGAGCTGCCACACCTCCGGGTCACGGGAATTGCGGCGCACTCCGGTGTCCGACACATCAAACACATAGTGCAGACGCGGGTATCCGCTGGATTCGTCCAACAGGGCGATGCCCTTGGAGCCACGCCGGACATACCGGTTCATGCGGTTGTTCCAGATGTCGTAATCGGCGCAGGCTGTGGCATCGGGTCGCTGGGCGTAGATCATAAGCTGGTCCGCAAAGGGGTACTTGTACAGCCGGGATGCGGTGGTCAGGTAGTCTGTCCAGCTTTCCCAGTACCGGGTCAAGCCGTTGGCTGTGCGCTGGGCAAGGGCGAGATATTCTTCGGTTTTGCTTGGCATTTTGGCCTCCTTCCGTTTTTGAGCATAAAAATAGCGGGCAACCGTTTTGGAGCTGCCCGCTGGAAAGTGTATTGAGATAAGATTATTTGCTATTGTCCTTTATGTACTTCATAACGCAGCACCCCATCACGATGACAGGAAGCACTGTT
>NZ_QVGZ01000015.1:0-36130 GCF_003603345.1 Faecalibacterium sp. AM43-5AT | reverse complement strand
TGCAATGCAGACAGGCTCATTTTTTCCAATCTTCTCATAAGGCAAATTATCGGCTCCACGGAAGATGATAGAAGGATTCTTTTCCTTTTTGATTTTGCCTTCTTTAATAAGCTGCTCTTTTTCAGCACGGATACGTTCCAGCAGTACAGATGCAGGCTCATCATTGGGGTCTTGCGGAACAAGTTTGCCCTGCACTGCCATTTGCAAAATAGAGTTTTTCAGTTGCTGTCCTGTCATTTTTTCTTCCTTATCTATGTAGCTCAGTCCTGTGCATCAAGGTCAATGCCTAGAATCTCCGTGATCTGAGCAAGGATTCGGTCAATGTCTGCGTTCAGGCTGGCGCGCTTCTCCTGATACTGCTGAATCAACTCTTTGGGCGGTAAGATTTCCTCTTCCTCATGCGGATAGCCACACAAGTCAATAATTATAGTTGCGGTCTTTGATCTCCTGCACGGTGTACTTTTTGGACTTGTCAAACCCGTCCAGCTGAATTTCTTTGCGGTCACTCCACCATTCTACCGCAGGAGCAAAGTGTTCCAGCTTCATGGGCTTGGTCTTGCTGAAATGCTTGTAGCCTTCCGGCATATCCAGACGATAGAACCAGGTTTCTTCTGTCGGGCCAGTATGGTCAAAGAACAAAATGTTGGTCGTAATCGACGTATATGGGGAGAACACACTGCCCGGCATACGGATGATGGTATGGACATTGAACTCAGAGAACAGTTTCGTTTTGATCGCTACTTTGGCATTGTCTGTGCCGAACAGAAAACCATCCGGCAGAATGACAGCTGCACGGCCATTTTCTTTCAGCCGATACATAATGACGGACATGAACAGGTCTGCTGTTTCGCTGCTGGCAAGGTCAGCCGGGAAATGGTTTTTAACATCGTTTTTCTCAGAACCACCATAGGGAGGGTTCATTAAGATAACGTCTACCTGATCGTCCTCAGTATAATCCAGAACATCCCGAAGCAATGTGTTATCATGGAACACTTGCGGCACATCCAAGTCATGCAGCAGCATATTGGTGATGCAAA
Organism: Faecalibacterium sp. AM43-5AT; assembly: GCF_003603345.1. Taxonomy (NCBI): domain Bacteria; kingdom Bacillati; phylum Bacillota; class Clostridia; order Eubacteriales; family Oscillospiraceae; genus Faecalibacterium; species Faecalibacterium sp. AM43-5AT. The sequence continues at coordinate 35,093 of NZ_QVGZ01000015.1, read as the reverse complement.
GCATATATGGAAACTGCTTCTTTTCAATGCCGTATATGGAGTTTGCATACAGGGCTTCATCCTCTATTGTCTTGACCTTTTTATGCAGAGCTTTCAGCCAGCTGGTGATAAAACCGCCTGTGCCGCAGGCAAAATCGGCCATCTTCTCACCGATTTGTGGGTCGATCATCTGCGCCATAAAATCAGTCACGGCGCGCGGCGTATAAAATTCACCTGCAGAGCCAGCACTTTGCAGCTCTTTTAGAATAGTTTCGTAAATTTCCCCAAACGCATGACTTTCTGCATAATCACTCAGGTCAAGCTCATCGATCACATTGATAACTTGTCGGAGCAAAACACCATCTTTCATATAGTTGTTGGCATCTGCAAAGGTAGTCTGCACGATTGCTTTTTTGATGGGCGTAGAAGCGTCCACAGGTAACTTTTTCAAGGTGGGGAACAGCGTATTGTTGACAAATTCCAACAGTGTGTCGCCCGTTATGCCCTTACCATTTTCATCGTGCGCCCAGCTACGCCAGCGGCAGGGTTCAGGAATAATCGACTGATAATCTTTTTCGTTCCACTCCCAGTCATCCTCTTTGGCATCGTACACTTTCAAAAAGAGCATCCATGCAATTTGCTCAATGCGCTGCGCATCACCGTTGATACCTGCATCGTTCCGCATAATATCGCGGACGCGCTTCACAAAATTCGATAAATTTCCCATTGTTATGCAATTTCTCCTTCATAGATTGCCTGTTCCAGTTCCTTAACAGCTTTCAGATACCCGTCTTTCCCGCCAAAGTAAGAGGCAATCTTTTGAGGCTTGCCCATTTTCAGGAACGGGTCAAGCCGCAGAATTTCCGTCTTCTCAATCTCATAAATGCCAGTATTCATATACTTGTCCAGAAGTGCCTCCAGAACATCTCTTGCTGCACCGCTGTATTTGCCTAGAAAGTCGCGTTTTTTGACATTTTCTGCTCGTTCTCTGCGCGTCAAAGGCTTTTTATCAAACGCAACATGGCAGATAAAGTCAAAGTCATCCACATCCGTCATGTTCTGATCGGCCTTTAGTGCTTCAAGGTCAATGCCATGCTCCAGAAGAAGTTCCCGGATTTTTTCTTTCTTTTCCTCAGCAGACCACTGACGGATAAAATTGTCCAGCGAAGCGTACGAGCCACGGATATTCTCTTTTGTGTAGTCAATAATGCTTTCCTGCCGGAGAAGCTTTCCGCCTGCATCATAAATAGAAACCGTTTTGTAGATGATCTCCACCCGGCAGCCATCTTTATCAACGATTGGTTTGGGTTTCTTGGGGTCTGGCGACGTGGGAGGGTCAGATGTTCCTGCGCCCTTTTTCGGTACGGGCTTATCGTTCTCTTTTTCGGGATCGAAGTCTTCGTTCATTTCAATCGGGCCATCCCAATCCGGGTCGGCAAAAAGGCGGCTCACATTTCGGAAGTCCATCACAACAAAATGGGTCTTGCCTTCTTTTTCGCGCAGACGGGTTCCACGGCCAATGATCTGCTTAAACTCTGTCATAGAGCCAATCATTTCATCCAAGACAATCAGCTTTGTCATCTTGCAATCCGAACCCGTGGAGAGCAGCTTGGAAGTAGTTGCAATGACCGGGTATTTTTCTCGAACAGAGATAAAATAATCCAGCTTGCTCTTTCCATAAGTATCACTGCCTGTAATGCGAACAACATAATCGGGATTCTGCTTCATCATGTCGGCATTTTGGTTTGCCAACGCCATCCGCATACGCTCTGCTGCTTCTTCGGTTGGGCAAAATACGATGGTCTTAGCCATGCGGTCAGTGCTTTTCAAGTATCGCGTGATTTCAGCAGCAACTTGATTGATACGATCCTCTATAATAATGTTGTAGTCGTAATCGCTATTTGTATAAATGCGATCTTCGATTTCGTTTCCGTAAATATCGCGCTGGCCCTTGCGAGGACGCCATCCCTCGCCGATGTCCGTCATGACATTGATTACCTTGAAAGGTGCAAGGAAACCATCCTCAATTCCTTCTTTCAGGCTGTAAGTATAGATTGGTTCGCCAAAATAATCGATGTTAGAAACATATTTGGTTTCTTTTGGCGTAGCAGTCATGCCGATTTGCGTGGCAGAAGAAAAGTATTCCAGAATTTTGCGCCAATTACTTTCTTTCTTCGCAGAGCCTCGGTGACACTCATCGACAATAATCAGGTCAAAGAAATCCGGGCTAAAGAGCTGTGACAGCTTATCGAGTGCATTCTCGGCGTTCTCATCCTGTTCTTCATTCTTTCCTGCAAGCTGCTGATAGAGAGAAAAATAAACCTCATAAGAAGTAATCGTGCGAGGATCGTCCTTAGAAAAATTCACCTTGTGAATGACCTTTTCCAACGGCGCAAAGTCCTGCTGGATAGACTGGTCAACAAGATTGTTACGGTCTGCAAGATAAAGAATCTTTTTCTTTAAGCCACTTTTGAGCAGACGATACACAATTTGAAACGCCGTATAAGTTTTACCTGTACCAGTTGCCATTACCAACAAAAGCCGATTCTGCCCTCTTGCAATCGCGTCCAACGTGCGGTTGATGGCAATGCGCTGGTAATAGCGCGGCGGGTAAGTGTTTTGGCTGCTATAATACGGTTGTGCAATCATTTTCTCCTGTACATCCGTCAGACCAGTTCCATTGTTTGCGCCTGCTTTGTACCGCTCAACCAACTCTTTTTCCGTTGGAAATTCGTCAAGGCCAAAGGTGCGCTCTTTACCTGTCAAAAAGTCATGCTCCGCAAAACCATCCCCATTTGAGCTAAAGGCAAACGGAACATCCAACATCTGCGCATAAATCATAGCTTGCTGCAATCCATGGGAAACCGTATGATTGTTGTCTTTTGCTTCAACAATGGCAATCGGATTATTCGCGCTCAGGTAAAGCACATAGTCTGCACGTTTCGGCTTTTCACGGGCCACAACGTTACCTTTGAGGTTGATACGGCCATCCGTGATTTTTGTTTCCAGCGTGATGTGCTGGTTATCCCATTTTGCCGTGATTGCGGGTGTGATGTAATGGAACTTAATATCTTCTTCGGACATTTGACTCTTTGAAAGCACCGCCATACAGACAACCTCCTGCATTGTAGAATCCTGAAAACTTCCAGATAATCAATATTATCGGAAGTTTTATGCCGCAACGACCTTTAAGGTTAAACTACTCCAATATTACTATACCACGACTTGATTCGGTGGACAACAAGACATATCAGTATTTTTTCGAAATGCTCTTAATATCTTCCAAACACGAAAAGCACCCCTGCCAATCTATGTGTCATCGCACATTTCATTGGCAGGGGTGCTTGTGTTTATTGTAGGCTGCTTTCCGTTTTACTGATGCAAATTATCAAATTTGGTGGTAAGTTGGTGGTAAATCCACGTTGTTCCAGTATCGAACGCCACGATTTCAAACGAAGCAAAGCCAATTTTTACGTTTTATTGCTCAATCGGCTTCATCGTGGGGAACAGCAGCACATCGCGGATGGAGGCGCTGTCGGTGAGCAGCATCACCAGACGGTCCACGCCGAAGCCCAGACCGCCCGTGGGGGGCAGGCCATACTCCAGTGCGTTCACGTAGTCGTAGTCCACCTGTGCCTTGCAGTCGGGCTCGATGGCCTTGCGCTCGGCCACCTGACGCTCGAAGCGGCCCTTCTGGTCGATGGGGTCGTTCAGCTCGCTGAAGGCGTTGCCGTACTCGGTGCAGTCGATGAAATACTCAAAGCGCTCAGTGAAGGCGGGGTCGTCCGGCTTGCGCTTTGCCAGCGGGCTGATCTCCACAGGGTAATCGTAGATGAAGGTGGGCTGGATCAGCTTGTCCTCCACGAAGGCATCGAAGAACTCGGCCAGAATGGAACCCTTGGTGGGCACCTCGGGCAGCTCCACGTGGTGCTCCTTGGCGGCGGCGATGGCATCCTCGTCGGACTTCCAGTCGTTGAAGTCTACGCCGGAATACTTCTTGACGGCCTCGATCATGGTCAGGCGCTCCCAGTGGCCCATGTCGATCTGCTTGCCCTGATAGGGGATGACCATGCTGCCGCAGATCTTCTGGGCAAGGCGCTTGTACAGCTCCTCCACCAGATCCATCATGCCGTGGAAGTCGGTGAAGGCCTGATACAGCTCGATGCTGGTGAACTCCGGGTTGTGCTTGGGGTCCATGCCCTCGTTGCGGAAGATGCGGCCCACCTCGTACACGCGGTCCATACCGCCCACGATCAGACGCTTGAGGTACAGCTCGGTCTCGATGCGCAGCACCATATCCATGTTCAGGCTGTTGTGATGGGTGTAGAAGGGGCGGGCAGAGGCACCGATCTCGAAGGGGGTCAGGATGGGGGTGTCCACTTCGAGGAAGCCCTTCTCGTCCAGATAGGCGCGGATCTCCTTCAGGATCTGGCTGCGCTTCACGAAGGTGTCCTTCACCTCGGGGTTGGCGATCAGGTCCACGTAGCGCTGACGGTAACGCATCTCGGTGTCGGTCAGGCCGTGGAACTTCTCGGGCAGGGGACGCAGGCTCTTGGCCAGCAGGGTCAGCTCGGTGGCACGGACGCTCAGCTCGCCGGTCTTGGTGCGGAACACCTCGCCCTTCACGCCGATAATATCGCCCACGTCCAGCTTTTTGAAGGCGGCGTAAGGCTCTTCGCCCAGCTCATCGCGGCGGACGTACAGCTGAATGTCGCCCTTATCGTCCCGCAGGTGGGCAAAGCTTGCCTTACCCATTACGCGCTTGGACATCATGCGGCCTGCCAGCGCCACGGTCTTGCCGCTGTCGGTCTCGTTGGGCAGGTCGGCAAACTCGGCCTTCAGGTCGGCAGAGTAGGCATCCTGCGGGTACTTGGTCAGGGTGAAGGGGTCGTGGCCTGCAGCCTGCAGGTCGGCCAGCTTCTGGCGGCGCACCTGCACCTGCTCGCTCTCGGACAGGCCCTGCGCCGGATTCTTCTTTTGTTCTTCCATGGTTTCTCCTATTCGTTTAGCCTGCTCAGCCTGCAGCGTGGGTAATGTTCAGCACGGTGTACTCCACGGTGTGGCCGGTGGGCAGCAGCACTTCGGCCTTGTCGCCCACAGCCTTGCCCAGCAGAGCGTGGCCCACGGGACTTTCGTCGCTGATCTTGCCGTTCAGGGGGTCGGCTTCGGTGCGGCCCACAATGTCGTACTCCTCGTTCTCGTCCTCGCCGGTCATGAGGATGGTGACGTGGGTGCCCACAGAGACATTGTCCACGCTCAGCTCGCTCTCATCAATGATGACGGCGTTCTTGATCATCTGCTCCAGTTCGGTGATGCGGTTCTCCACCAGACCCTGCGTATTCTTGGCCTCGTCGTACTCGCTGTTCTCGGAAAGGTCGCCGTGGCTGCGTGCCTCCTTGATCTCTTCGGCCAGCTCCTTGCGGCGCACCGTTTTGAGGTATTCCAGTTCCTCCTGCATTGCCTTCAGACCGGCAGCGGACATCTTGATCTCTTGTGCCATTTGAGAATCTCTCCTTGTCTATTTGTTTTGCACAGCCGCAAAGCCGCACAATAATGCCATTTTGACTACATTATTATAATAGCAGGCGGCTGCTTTGTCAACAAAAAAGGCGGTGCTGGGGAGGAAATCCTGCCGGAATGCGCGCCGTCGGCGCGCAGATGATGTGCCTGCGCAATGATGTGCCGCTGGCGCGGCAAAGGCTGACCCGCCCGAGAAGTGATACTTTTGACGATTCACGCGCTTTTCAGGGCGATTCACGCAGGGTTGCTTCCAAAATCCGGTAAAGTGTGAGATAATCAAGGTACAGTAATACATACCCCCCCCCGTAAAAATACGAGGGGAAAAGGAGGAATTCTATATGAAACTGCGCAAACTTGCAAGACAGCTGGCCGCAGCGGCGGTGGCAGGGGCCATGACCCTGAGCCTGTGCATGCCCGCGCTGGCCGAAACGTGGGATATGTCCAACACGGAGAAATACCCCAACGGCAAAGGCTCGTGGATCTCCGTGTACCGCTATGCGGACATCGACGACCACCCCGAGCTCAACGGCCAGTTTTTGGAGATCTGGAATAGCAGCGACAAGCCAGACCCAATCAAGGAAAAAGACGAAGCCCCTGTTCTTTCGGGCAGCTTCGAAACGCTTGATTTGAACGGTTATGACGGCACCACGGTCTATGCCACGCTGCAGGATGCCCATATAGAATACAACGCCGATTCAAGTCCCACCCTTACTACGTCTGGCAATGTCGAGCTCACCCTGAGCGGCAACAACACGGTCAAGCACACCTACGACACAAGGACGGCCATCGACATTGACGACGACGGCGGTTGGAACAACCGCACCCCGGGGCTGCTCACCATCAAGGGCAACGGAAGCCTGACGGCCGAGGCACCGTCCAGCGGCATCCGGATCGATAACGGCACGCTGGATGTGACAGACGGCACCGTGAACGCGACCGCTGCGGATAACGGCATCTATGCCCTAGGCAACACCGTACAGGTAAGCGGCGGCACCCTGTGCGCAACTGCCACCGGCGAACACAGTACCGGCATCGAAGCCAGCCATAACGGCCAAGTAACGGTGAGCGGCGGCAAGCTGACGGCCAGCGGCGGCGGCTTTGGCATCGCTGCGGGCCAGCTGGAGATGAGCGGCGGTACCCTGAATGCCAGTGCCAAAGAAACCGTCGCCATTACAGGTTCAAGCATTACGGTAAACGGCGGTGTGCTGAATCTGGAAGACAATAAGGCATCCATTGGCATCCTTTCCAAAGATCTCAACGTAACGAATGGCTGGCTGACGGCAAAGGACCAGACCGTGTCCGCGAACAACATAACGGTTTCCGGCGGCGTTATGGAAGCAGGCGCGCTCAACTGTAGCCAGCTCAACGTCAGCGGCGGCTGGGTGGAAGCCGACACGCTGAAGCCGAGGGAGAATGAAGCCAGCAGCTGCACGGTCAACCTCAGCGGCGGCAACGTAAAGCTGAAAAGCGTGCCCGACAGCAGCTTCACTGTCAACTTCTCCGAACGGGCACGGCTGACCATTACAGAGCCCGTCTCTGAAAGCGATGTCAGCGCACTGGTCGAGGCTTTCAAGAAAAGCGATCTGTACACCACCGCCTACCTGCGCTACAAGCCCACTGACTACAACGCCATCCCGGATGATGTCGGCTGGGACGGCATCTACGTGGTGTATCAGGGCACCCAGAGGGACCCTGACCCGAACCTTGCCGCAGACGACAATGACAAGCCCCTGCTGCCCAGCGACATTGTCGAGATCGGCGCGGCACCTGAAGGCGACGCAGGCGGTGCCATTGCCGCCGTAGTCCTTGGCAGCGCAGCCGTGTGGGGCGGCTACGAGGTGGTGACCCGGGTGATCCTGAATGAACTACTGCCCGAGGGTGCAGCCATCCCCGCAAACCGCGGCCAGCTGGCATTGCTGGTGTGGAACAATGCAGGCAGGCCCGAACCCGCCGCACAGCCCGCGTTTGCGGATGTGGCCGACGCTGACATGGCAAAGGCTGCACAGTGGTGCGTGGAGCAGGGCATCATGGAAGCCAAGAGCGCAGACACCTTCAAGCCCGAAGGCTGGACACCGAAGTTCAACGTGATCGAAACCTGGAATAAGGCATTCCCCAAGGCAAAGTAAATTGTAAATTTTCTCGTACATCCTTGACTTTTGCGCCAAAGTGCATATAGTAGAGATAGATAAGGTGATGAGAACTTATCCATAGGGTTCATGCAATGAACAAAGCAAAGCCCCCCGGTAGTCGGAATACCGGGGGGCTTCGTGTTTAGTGCTTACTGCCCTTGCACATCAGGCTGTCAAGCCACTTGCAGAGATAGTATGCAACGACCTCTGCTGCAACAGTCTGGAAAAAGGTGATGAAATTTTCCACAAGGTTCACCTCCTTTCCGCGACAGGGGGATCGGAGAAGGGCCGCAGGCCCGGTATAACATAAGTTTCGACGCAATACAACAAAAAAGCCCTCCCGGAGCTCCTACTCCGAGGGGGCTTTTTGCCCGCAAAAACCCCCGCTGACAGAGGGAAAAGTGTCAACGGGGGTCGGGGTGATGTCGTATTTCGGTGGGAACTCCTTCAGTCAGAACCTGACGGCTCTGACAGCTCCCTCGGTGAGGGGGCTGTCTGCGCAGCAGACTGGGGAAGTTGACGTTTGCCGTTTAATCGTCTGCGCTCTCGTCCAGATTGCCCAGCTTCTTGGCCTGCTCCACAACGGCAGGCACCAGCATCTCGGGCAGAACCTCGTAGCGGGCAAACTCGGTGGTGAACCAGCCGCGGCCCTGCGTGGTCTGCCGGATGAAGGTGGTAAAGTTTGCAAGCTCTGCCAGCGGCACTTCAGCGATGATGGTCTGCAGGCCGTCCTCGTCCGGCTCCATGCCCAGCACGCGGCCGCGGCGCTTGGTCACATCGCCCATGATATCGCCGGTGTTGTCGTTCGGCACATGAGCCTTCAGGGTGTGGATGGGTTCCAGAATGACCGGGCCGGCCTCCGGCATAGCGGCCTTGTAAGCCAGCTTTGCGGCCATAATAAAGGCCATCTCGGAGCTGTCCACCGGGTGGTAGCTGCCGTCCAGCAGGGTGGCTTTCAGGCCCACCACGGGGTAGCCTGCAAGCACGCCCTTTTCGGCGGCAAGGCGCACGCCCTTTTCAACAGCCGGGAAGAAGTTCTTGGGCACGCTGCCGCCGAACACCTTCTCCTCAAACACGACCTGTTCGCTGTCGCAGGGCTCAAAGTTGATGATGACATCGCCGAACTGGCCGTGGCCGCCGGTCTGCTTCTTATGACGGCCCTGCTTCTGGCAGGCCTTGCGGATGGACTCGCGGTAGGCGATGCGGGGTGCTTCCAGCCCGATCTCCACGCCGAACTTGTTCTTGAGCTTGGCCTTCACCACGTCCAGATGCTGCTCGCCCAGACCGCCGATCACCTGCTGATGGGTCTCGGCGTTGTTCTCGTAGCTCAGGGTGGGGTCTTCTTCCATCAGGCGGGCCAGCGCGCTGCTGATCTTGCCCTCGTCGCCCTTCTTGGCCACAGTGACGGCCATGAACAGGCTGGGCTTGGGGAACACGGGGGCGGGCAGCTTGACCACGCGCTCAGCGTCGCACAGGGTGTCGCCGGTCTTGGCGCTCACCAGCTTTGCCACTGCGCCGATGTCACCGGCAATGATGCCGTCGGAGTCCACCTGCTTTTTGCCAATGACGGTGAGGGGCTTGGAGATCTTCTCCACATCGCCGGTGCGGGCGTTGGTGAGGGGTTCGCCTGCAGTCACCTTGCCGCTGACCACGCGCAGGTAGCTCAGCTTGCCCACGAACGGGTCGGCCACGGTCTTGAACACGTAGGCGGCGGTAGGCTCTGCTTCGGTGCAGTGCAGCTCCACCGGCTCACCGGCGGCATCCTCGGCCAGCACAGCAGCGTCATGCTCCGGGCTGGGCAGGAGCTTGTGCATGTTGAACAGCAGCATATCCAGTGCCTGCTGGTTCACGGCGCTGCCGCAGAACACGGGGGTGATCAGGCCGTCCTTGACGCCCTTGCGCATGCCTTCCACGATCTCCTCGGTGGTGAAGGCTTCGCCGCCGAAGAACTTTTCCATCAGCTCATCGTCGGTCTCGGCAATGGCTTCGCTCATGGCCTCGATCAGGCCCTGAAAACGGTGGCCGATGTCCGGCAGGTCCACCTGGATCTGCTTGCCGCCCTCGTACTTGAAAGCCTTCTGGCTGAACAGGTTGATGTACACGGGGGTGCCGTCGTCCAGCTTGGCGGGCACCACACAGGGGCAGATGGTGGAGCCGAACTTGATCTTCATATCCTCAAGGATCTTGAAGTAGTTGGCATTCTCCAGATCGCACTTGGAGACGAACACCATGGTAGCCTTGCCATTCTTGCGGGCCAGCTGGAACGCCTTTTCCGCACCCACAGTCACGCCGCTGCGGCCGGACACCACCACCAGTACGCTCTCGGCGGCACGGATACCCTCGTACTCACCGGCCTCGAAGTCGAACAGGCCCGGCGCATCGATCAGGTTGTACTTGATGCCCTCGTACTCCACCGGCACTACAGATGCCGACAGGCTGGCCTTGCGCTTTGCTTCCTCGGGGTCAAAGTCCGAAACAGTAGTGCCGTCCTCAACACGGCCCATACGCTCGGCAGCGCCCGAAAAATAGACCAGCGCCTCGGTGAGCGTGGTCTTGCCGCTGCCGGCATGCCCGGCAATCAGGATATTGCGGATGTTGTTGCTTGCGTATTTCATATCGGTTTTTCCCTCATTTCCGCCGCACGGAGCATTCTCTCCGCTTTTGTGGCATATTTTACAAAGATAATACCACACTTAAAATGATTTTTAAATATTTCGTTTGAAAATTCTGACGAATCAAGCGCCAAACTTCGGGGCAAGGTTTTGTGCAAGTTGCACGGCAGTGCCAAAGTTTATTGTAAAACCCACAGCGATACGCTATAATAAAAGGCAGAATACAGGCACAAGGAGCATACCAAAATGAAACGTACCGATTACATCAACTGGAATGAATATTTCATGGGCATTGCGCTGCTCACGGCCATGCGCTCCAAGGACCCCAACAGTCAGGTGGGCGCGTGCATCGTCAGCTCGGAAAACAAAATTCTGTCCTTGGGCTACAACGGTATGCCCATTGGCTGCAGCGACGACGAGATGCCCTGGGAGCGGGAGGGCGCACCGCTGGACACCAAGTATATGTACGTGTGCCACGCCGAGCTGAACGCCATCCTCAACAGCGCCCACAATAACCTGAAAGGTGCGCGGGTGTACGTGACGCTGTTCCCCTGCAACGAGTGCACCAAGGCCATCATCCAGTCGGGCATTGCCGAGGTGGTGTACTACGGCGACAAGTACCACGACAGCGATTCAAGCGTGGCGGCGCGGTTCATGTTCAAAAAGGCCGGCGTGAAGCTGACTGCCTATCAGTCCACCGGACGGAAGGCAGAGCTGGAGCTGTGAACTTTTTTCATAGCATCTTGACTTTTGTGTGGGATTGCATATACTAAGGGTAGGAAGTTGGTTAGAACATTCCATTGTATCCACGCACAAAAAAGAGCCCTCTCAGAGTTGCAGCTCCGAGAGGGTTCTTTTTGTGCTTACTTGCCCTTGCGGTGACTCTCAAGCCACTTGCACAGGAAGTGTGCAGCTACCTGTGCTACGACAGCCACCAGAAAATTGGTTAGAATGGTGTCCATGGTATCCACCCCCTTCTGTTGCCAGAATGGAGAAGGGCAGCACAGCCAGTATAGCATATCCGACAGGGTATTGCAATTTTTTCAGAATCCCAGTATAATATATAATATAAGTATAAATATACAATGAAATTTGCATAGAGAGGGAAATATACAATGAGTTTGAAGAACCGCAGCTTTTTGAAGCTATTGGACTACACCCCTGCCGAGATCGAAGAACTGCTGGACCTTGCCGCAGACCTGAAGGCAAAAAAGAAGGCCGGCATCCGCCACAATGACCAGCTGGCAGGCAAGAATATCGCCCTGATCTTTGAAAAGACCTCCACCCGCACCCGTTGCAGCTTCGAGGTCGCTGCCCACGATTTGGGCATGGAAGTGACCTACCTTGACCCGTCCGGCAGCCAGATCGGCAAGAAGGAGTCCATCGCCGACACTGCCCGTGTGCTGGGCCGCATGTTCGATGGCATCGAGTACCGCGGCTACGGCCAGCAGATCGTGGAAGACCTTGCCCACTACGCCGGTGTGCCGGTGTGGAACGGCCTGACCAACGAGTTCCATCCCACCCAGATCCTGGCCGACTTCCTCACCATCCGGGAGCACTTTGGCCATCTGAAGGGCATCAACTTCGTTTACTTCGGCGATGCCCGCTACAACATGGGCAACAGCCTGATGGTGGGCTGCGCCAAGATGGGCCTGAACTTCACCGCCTGTGCACCCAAGAAGTACCAGCCGGACGCTGCCCTCGTGGCCGAGTGCCAGAAGATCGCTGCCGAGACCGGTGCCACTCTCACCTTTGAGGAGGACCCCGCCAAGGCCGCCAAGGGTGCCGACGTGCTGTACACCGATGTGTGGGTGTCCATGGGTGAGCCGGTGGAGGTGTGGGCTGAGCGCATCAACGACCTTGCCGCCTACCAGATCAACCAGCAGCTGATGGACATTGCAGGCCCGCACGCTGTGTTCATGCACTGCCTGCCCGCCTTCCACGACCACAAGACCACCGTGGGCAAGGAGATGGGCGAGCGCTTTGGCCGCGATGCCATGGAAGTGACCGATGAAGTGTTTGAAGGCCCCCAGAGCATCGTGTTTGACGAAGCCGAGAACCGGATGCACACCATCAAGGCCGTGATGGCTGCGACCCTTGGCTATGTAAAATAACGGATCACAAATAAAAAAGGGAGGCTGCGTTTGCAGTCTCCCTTTTGCTTTGCCTGTTAGGCTTCCTTCAGCTTCAGCACGCCAGCCTGTACCAGACGCTTGCGCAGCAGTGCACCCACGATGCAGCTCACCACGATCTTGGCGAGGTCCAGCGCAATGAACGGGTACACGCACACCGAAAGCGCATAGCCCAGCTCGCACTGCATCTGGAACACGAACCATGCGGTGCCCAGCACGTAGCAGGCGGCATCGCCCAGCACAAGGCCGATGCCGGAAATCACCGGCTGGCCCTTGCTCTTTTCGATGAACAGACCGCCGATGAAGGCCAGCAGCAGGTAGCCCACCAGATAGCCGCCGGTGGGGCCTGCCAGCTTGGCAATGCCCGCGCCGTAGCCGGAGAACACTGGCACGCCCACAAGGCCGATGAGCAGGTACACCGCCACGCTCAAAGTGCCGAACTTGGGGCCGAGCAGCCATACGGTCAGGCAGATGACAAAATTTGACAGCGAAATGGGAACGGCCCCGATGGGCACGCTCAGCGGGCCAAGCACGCACAGCGCGGCGGCCATCAGCGCAGTGACAGCCATCTGATAGGTGGTCAGTTTTTTGTTTTTCATAGAATAGAATTCCCCTCTGTTAAAAATTTACAAGGCATCTGTGGCCGAGTATAACGCGGCAGAGGGAAGACGGTCAACAATGAAGTTGCAGCAGGGTTTACAATAGGGCGTGTTGTAATGCGTCGTAGAATATGGTAAGATGATAACAAAAAAAGATTGACCGCCCTGCTTCCAAACTGTGCGGTCAATCTTTTTGACAAACGGGATGGAAAGCTGCCCCTTGCAGTCAGCGCCCCTTCTATGTTTAGAATACCGCATCAGCGTTATTTATCAAGGAGGTTCCCCATGGGTGGAGGACATGTTTCGCGGCCGGACTTCGGGATGCCGCAGCCGGACCCGGCCTACCCACTGACCGAGTTCTACCTGCTTTTGCAGCACGCACTGGACAAAGCGGGCCGCTTTGCGCTGCCTGCGCTGTATGCCCGCGTGCAGGCACCGGCCCGGCACATCTATCTGGACGAGGCGCGGGAATATTTGAGCCTTTCGCCTGCCGGGCGGGAGGGGGATATCCGCCTGCTGGCCGAGGGCAGTCTGCAGCTGCTGTACAGCACCCTGCACGTCCAGCCGGACGGCACGCCTGCAGCCCTGCTGCTCACCGAGGAGTGCACCCGCGCCACGGTGGCGGTGCAGCTGCTGCCGCCCTTTGTGTGGGAGGACCCGCTGCCGCCGCTGCCGGACACCCCTGCGGCGCTGACGCTGCAGCTGACCATGCAGGATGTAATGCAGGCCGATACCGACCCGGCAGCGCTGGGCAGAAAGCTGGCTGGCACAGCGGCGAACAAGCGCTGGCTGCACCATCCGAAGGCCGAGACCTTCCTTGCAGAGCGGGTGGCCCTGCTGCAGAGAGTATATAAAAGGTGATTTTCATAAATTTTTCCAGCAATGCAATCTTCGGGGGCGTTCAGCCGTGTATAGGGTGAATGTCCCCCGTGGAATACGAATTCCACCAGCCCTGTACAGGCGGTAAAGGAGAGCTTGAAACTATGGGACAGCTGACCAGAAACGAAGTATTTACGCTGGCAGTGCAGAAATACAGCGATGCTGTTTACCGCGCTGCCATACACAACAGCCGATGCACAGCCGATGCCGAGGACGTGGTGCAGGATGTCTACGAGAAGCTCCTGCATTATAATGGTACGTTTGAGAGTGAGGAGCACCTCAAGGCGTGGCTGCTGCGGGTGGCCATCAACCGCTGCCGGGACCTGACCCGCGCAGCCCATCAGAAGGACACCGAGCTGGACGAGAACCTGCCCGCGCCCGATGCGTTTGAGGACGGCAGTGTGCTGGACGCAGTGCGCGCCCTGCCGGAAAACTACCGCAATGCCATCTATCTGCATTACTACGAGGGGTACACGGCGGCGGAGATCGGCCGGATGATGGGCGCACCATCCAACACGGTGCTGAGCTGGCTGCGGCGTGCCCGGGCGCAGTTACATACGATGCTGAAGGAGGAGATCGAAGATGAGGTGGTATGAGTACAAGATGGAGACGGACGACCTCTACGCCCCGGACGATCTGAAGGCAAAGCTGCTGGCCATGACAGACCAGTTGACCGAAGAAGAAAAGGCCCAGCCCATGATGAAAACCGATGCACCGGTACCGGCTCAGTCCGCCCCGGTGCAGCCGAAGAAGAAACTGATCCGCTTCCCCGCAAAGCGGGTGGGCGCACTGGCGGCCTGCCTTGCTGTGTGCGTGGTAGGCTATGGTGCTTTTGCCACCGGACAAATCGGCCTTGGCGCAAAGAGCAGCAGCCCGGCGGTCTATTATTCTGCGGACAGCACTGCGGCGGTGATGGCGGCAGGCGGCGCGGACCGTGCCGCTGTGGACAGCCCCATGGCAGCCGATTACAGTCTGAACACCATGGCGCTGGAAAGCGGCGCAGACAACAGCACCGCTGTTTATTCGGAGGACGACGCGACAGCAGCGGCCCACAGCACCGACCACGCAAAGATCATCTACACCGCGAACCTCAGTCTGGAAAGCAAGGACTACGACGCAGCCCGCGCTGCGCTGGATGCTGCCCTTGCTGAAGCGGGCGGCTATCTGGAATCCAGCAGTGAATACTCGGATGCCGGTGACAGCCGCAGCGTCAGCCTGACCTACCGGGTGCCGCAGCAGAACTACGAGAACTTTCTTGCCGCCGTGGCCGAAGCAGGCAACGTGACCTACAAAAACCAGCAGGCCGACGACGTGACCGCCCAGTACATGGACGTGGAGACCCGGCTTGAAAATCTCAAGAACCAGCGAACCCGCCTGCAGCAGCTGCAGCAGCAGGCCGACAACCTCTCCGACCTGCTTGAGATCGAGTCCAGCCTGACGGATGTGCAGAGCCAGATCGAGAGCTGGCAGAGCCAGATGGACTGGTACAACGATCAGGTGGAAGAGTGCACCGTGTGCGTGAGCCTGAGCGAGGTGAGCACCTACTCGCCGCCCAGCGAGGGCTTCGGCAGCCGCTTTGTCAGCGCCCTTTCCGCTGGCTGGCAGAACTTTGTGGATGGCCTGCAGCAGGTCATCGTTGCCCTTGCCGGTGCATGGCCGGTGGTGGTGATCGCAGCCGCCGCCTGCGCAGGGTTTGTGGTTTGGAAAAAGAAGAAAAAATAAATCAAAAAAATACTTGACATCCGCCCGCCCTTGTGGTATTATACTTGAGCAGTCAGCGAGAACCGCTGAGAGCACAAAGTAAATATCGCGGGGTGGAGCAGTCTGGTAGCTCGTCGGGCTCATAACCCGAAGGTCGTTGGTTCAAATCCGGCCCCCGCAACCACCAAGCGTTCTGAGATATCTCAGAACGCTTTTTGTTGTCTGTATCCGATACGAAGAAGGGGCTGCGCTCGTTCAATGATGGCGGCAAAATCGTACTGCGCAGCGGTGCTTCTTCTATATTTACCGTTTACAACCTGCCGTCCTCCACGGCACGGGCGTGCTCGGCGAGAGCAAGGGCCTTTAGTGTCTGGATCTCGGGCCGGGTGTCGCCCCGGCGGGTGAACAGGCAGGTGGGCATGGGCGGGAAGGGGAACATGAGGGCATGGAACCACTCTCTCGGGGAGCCATGCCCCCGCACCGGACTGAAGAACAGGCACTTGCCTGCCAGCATCCGAACATACTCCTTCTCGAAGCTGGGCACCATCAGCCAGCGCATAGGCACTTCCTCCATGCAGCGGCGAACGATGGAGACAAAAACGGCATCGCAGCTCTCAAAGCAGACGGTCTGCCCGGTGAGCTGCGGCGGTGTGAGGAAGCTTTCGGCACTGAGGGGGTTGTTGGGGCTTGCCAGCAGGTAGCACCGGGTATCGAACAGGCTCATCACGTCCACGGCACTGCCCACCGGCTCAGCAAGCAGCTGCACCAGCGCATCCACGCCGCTTTGCAGTACTTCCTCCGGCGGGCGGAAGGTGGAGTCGGTGACGACTTCCAGATCGCAGTCCGGCAGCTCCCGGCTCAGAGCCAGCAGCAGGTCGTGATAGAGCGGGTCGCGTGCGGCCATGGTGGCGGGTACCTGCAGCACCAGCTTTTCCCGCTGGCGCTGCCCGGCCGCAAGAGCAGCCTGAAAAGCCTCGTAGCCTTTGCGGGTGCTCTGGGCAAACTCGGCAAACAGCTGGCCGGCCTGCGTTGGCTCCACCCGGCAGGTGGTGCGCACGAACAGCGGGGTGCCAAGCTCCTCCTCCAACGTGCGGATCTGGTAGCTCAGCGTGGGCTGGGTGAGGAACAGCTGCCGTGCGGCGACAGAAAAGTTCAGTGTTTCGTACAGCGCCAGAAAGCAGCGCAGCTGGCGGTCGGTCACAGCAGAAGCCTCCCTTCGGGCAAAAGTGATACGCCAATTGTAACAGCGGGCCGGGAAAAGGTCAAGATAACTGATAGAAAAACTGAATAACTGCAAACGGGAAAATTGAATTTCTCTTTTGGTAAAGATTTAATTATAATGAATATCGTCAAAAAAACATCAAACTGTGTCCTGTGCAGCAAAATGTTTTGAGAAAAGAAGACAAGAAGAGAAAAGAAAGGGTTCCGCACTATGAACAAGATCTCGCGCAGAAACTTCATCCGCGCATCGGCTCTCAGCGCTCTGGGCGCTGCCGCTGCAGGCGCACTGTCCGGCTGCTCCAACAGCGCAAGCAGTGCTGTTGCTTCCTCTGCAGCAGGCAGTGCCGCTGCTTCCGAAGCACCGGCTGCTGCCGCTTCCACCATTACCTGGGACGACATCTTTGCCACCAGCTACTGCCAGTCCAACCGCGGCTCCAACCCGGATGCCAAGGCTCCCGAAACTCCTGAGGAGTACATCGAGCAGAAGGGAAACGGCGACATCATGGGTTCCATGATGGTGGGCATGGTCGATCCTCTGAACATTCCGGAAGAGCAGTTCATGAACAACAAGCCCGCATGGCTGGGCGACGAGCCGCAGCTGGCCGATAAGGTGGAGTACACCAAGGACTGCGAGGTCCTGGTCATCGGTGCTGGTCAGGCTGGTACTGCCGCTGCCCTGCGCTGTGCAGAAGAGGGTCTGGACACCATCTGCTGCGAGGTGCAGACCTGGGAAGAGTACGACAACTACGCCTGCGACCTGACCACCTACAACTCCAAGTTCTTCCTGGACAAGGGTGCCGAGAAGTACGACCCCATGGACATCTTCACCGAGTACATGGTCAAGGCTCTGGGCCACGCAAACCAGAAGATCGTCAAGGATTACGCCACCCGTTCCGGCGAAGCTCTGGACTGGATGCTGGCTGAGCTGGATCCCGACTATGTTGCAAAGTACGCTCACGCTGTGAACTACAAGGGCAACAAGCACTTTCAGAACCCCTGCAGCCACAGCTACTACTACGTTGGCATGACCCAGTGGCGTGATACCGGCACCGAGACCAACACCAACAACAACATGTGGCCGTATACCGTGCGACTGCTGCAGCAGAAGGCTGTGGAGAAGGGCTGTGAGTACATCTACGGCGCTCAGGGCCTGACCCTCGTACACGACAATGGCAAGGTCACCGGTGCCATCTTCACCGATATCGACGGCAAGTACTTCCAGGTCAACGCCGACGCTGTCATCGTGGCAGCAGGCGACTTTGGAGGCAACCCGGACATGCGTCTGGACCTGTGCGATACCCTGCGCAATCTGGCATGGTCTTACGGCAAGGACCGCACCGATGTGAACAACGTTTCTTCCATGGGCCGTGATGGCTCCGGCATCCGTATGATGATGTGGGCAGGCGCTACCATGGAGGCAGGCCCCCGTGCAGGTCAGGCAGCCGGCATCAACAGCCGTCCGTCCTTCCCCTTCGGCGGCATCTGGCCCATCTTTGGCAACGACGGCAAGCGTTTCTTCAATGAGACCATCACCCGCCACGGCTCCGTGGGCTATCTGGATATGATGCCCGAAGGCCAGAAGATGGTCTGCGTCACCGACTCCAACTGGGATGCATACTGCGAGTATCAGGCCTACGACCATCAGGCCATGGATCGCAGCAACGAGTACATGCTGGAGAAGGTCCGCAAGGATATGGCCAACTACAAGACCGGCCCCGACGGCTTCTCCGTGCAGGCATTTGCCCGCTACGGCAACGACCCCACCACCCTGTATGCTGCCGACACTCTGGAAGAGCTGGCCGACATCATGGGCTATGAGGGTGACGCAAAGCAGGGCTTCCTGGACGAAGTGAAGCACTGGAACGAGATGTGCGATGCCGGTTACGACTCCGACTGGGGCGCAGACGCATCCATGATGCACTTCAAGATCCAGGATCCTCCCTTCTTCGCAGCTTCTGCCGTTACCGGCGGCAACCCCTCCGGCGGCCTGTGCCAGCATGCTGCTGTCTGCACTGACGGTGAGTACCGCGTTCTGACCGGTGCCAAGGCACCCATCCCCGGCCTGTACGCTGTCGGCAACTGCTGCGGCCAGCGCTACGGTGTGCAGTACCACACCCCCACCGCAGGCAACAGCTGTGGCAGTGCATTCGTGACCGGTTACCTGGCTGCTGAGTATGTCAAGAACGATCTGGACAACGGCATTGGCGGCGAGAACTCTGCCGAGGAGCGTACCACCAACGGCAAATACTATGCCGGTACCTACACCTCCTCCAAGAACTCCAGCTACAGCACCGTCACCGTTACCATGACCTTCAGCGAGGATGCCATCACCGACTGCAAGATCACCTCTTCCGGCAACGAGGACCTGATGAAGGACGACCTGCGCTCCAGCATGGCAGCTGCCGTTGTGGAGAGCCAGGGCGATACCAGCGTGGATGCCATCACCTCTTCCACTCTGAGCTTCTCTGTCAAGGCTGTGCAGGAGGCTGTGGCCGACTGCATCGCACAGGCAAAGGCATAATTTCTCTTGCCAAACGGGCTGCTGTCCGATAGAATAAAGCTGTCGGTGCCGCAAGCCCATCCTAAACGGTTTTTTCTTTCTTCTCGGTGCCGCGCCGGGGCAGGGCAAACCTCTGCTTCCGGTGCGGCATTGCTGTTGACGGAGGTCATATAATTATGGAAACTACCCCGCTTCACCCGGTGGTGATGAAGCTGAATTTCCCCTTCATCACCCGGAAGCCGTCCTTCAACGGACGCACCCTGATCGAGGGCCGCAACACCGAAATGCTGCATGAATATGTGCTGGCCATGGCGCTGGAGCTTAGGGCCAACGCTGCTGACTTTGCCGACTGCGAGGTGCAGGCCATCCGTCTGGGCGGTGGCTCGGCTTCCATTACCAACGGCAGCGATATCGACCACCTGCTGCGGCTCATCCGCAACTGTTACCATGTGGCCGAGAACGCGCCTGTCACCATGCGCACCTGCCCGGCGGACATCAACGGCGCGAACATGCCGTTCTACAACCGCTCCCACATCACCCGGTACGATCTGGAGCTGTACTCGCTGGAACCGCTGGATTTCTGCACGCTGGATACCCTCAACTATACCCAGCAGATGCCCTACATCACCCACGGCTTCCTGCGGGCGGACAGCCGCAACAGCATGGGCTTCATCCTGCTGTACGGCAAAAAGAACGTCTCCCGCTACGGCTTCCGTCACTCGGTGCTGGAGGTCACACGCCGCCCGGTGTGCCATGTCATCCTGCAGCGCTGCGCGGGCAGGGATATGCTGGACGATGCCGCTGCCGAGGCCCAGCTGGCCGAGGCGGATGAATTGTTGACGGCTGTGGGCTTTGTGCAGTATCTGCCGCGGCGCTGGGCAAAGCCCGGCTGCGAGGATAAATTCTGGCAGGGCGCTGCTGCCGGCATGGATGTGCTGGCCTTCGGCCTTTGCGCCTGCACAAAGCTGGACGGCATGGAGACCACCAACACCGGTGACCTGAGCGTTTATCTTGCCCACAGTGCGGATTATGAGCAGATCACTGTGTCCACCGTCCCGGCAGAAAAAACCGAATAACAGCTGCAAAGCACAGCTTTTCCCAGCCAATGGGAAGGGCTGTGCTTTTTGTTCCGATGGGTGGAAAGTTCTTCCGCTTTCTTGTGATTATGAAGATTTTTGCCAGATTTTGTTTACGCACCCGGAAAAAGGTGGTATGATAAACTAGGTATAGTCGGGTGATATGGCAGCCGGAACGTCCTGCTGCGTGAGCGCCCTCAGGGGGAATTTGATGAAAAAATATCTCAAAGCGGTCGTGTCCGGGCTGTGCGCCGCGGCACTGGCCCTTGGCTGCGTGGGCTGCGGCAGCAGCGCCCAGAATGCAAAGACCACGCAGGTGACCAACATTACGGTGTGGACTTATTATAACGGTGACCAGCTGGAATGCTTTACCGATCTTGTGGACAAGTTCAACGAGACCGTGGGTGCCGAGAAGGGCATCGTGGTGTCCACCGAGAGTCAGGGCAGCGTGAACGATCTGGAACAGAGCGTGATGGATGCTGCCGAAGGCAAGGTGGGTGCGTCCGCCATGCCCAACGTGTTCTCGGCTTATGCCGATACGGTCTATGCGCTGGATCAGATGGGGATGGTGGTGGATCTTGCACCCTACCTGACCGATGACGAGAAGGCCCAGTTTATTGACGGCTACCTCTCTGAGGGCGACTTTGACGCCAACGGCAGCGTAAAGATCTTCCCGGTGGCAAAATCCACCGAGGTGATGCTCTTCAACGACACCGACTGGCAGCCCTTTGCCGAGGCCACCGGTGCCAGCTACGACGACCTTGCCACCGTGGAAGGTCTGGTAGACACCGCTGAAAAATACTACAACTGGACCGATGCTCAGACCGCTGCCCCGGACGACGGCAAGGCCCTGTTCGGCCGCGATGCTATGGCAAACTACATGCTGGTGGGCGCACAGCAGCTGGGCGGCACCATCTTTGAGGTGAAGAACGGCAAAATGACCGTCAACTTTGAGCACGATGCGGCCCGCAAGCTGTGGGATAACTACTACGTGCCCTTCGTCAAGGGCTGGTTTGCCGCCAGCGGCCGCTTCCGCAGTGACGATATCAAGGCCGGCAACGTGCTGGGCTATGTTGGCTCCTGTTCCAGCGCTACCTTCTTCCCCGCGCGGGTGACGAACGATGCCAACGAGAGCCACGATATCAGCATGAAGGCGCTGCCCAGCCCGGAGTTTGCAGACGGCGAAAAGGTTGCCGTGCAGCAGGGTGCCGGCATGGTGGTGACTGCTGGCAAGGAGGAAGAGATCGAAGCTTCGGTGGAGTTCCTCAAGTGGTTCGTCCAGCCGGAAAACAACATTGCCTTTGCGGTGGGTTCCGGCTATCTGCCTGTTACCAGGGAAGCCAACAGCATGGATACGATCACCTCCAGCGGCCTGACCCTGAACGACAGCATGGAGCAGATCCTGACCGCTGCCGTAGATACCGTGAACGGCAACCGCCTGTACACGCCCCACGCCTTTGCAGGCGGCAGCAGCGCCCGCAAGGTGCTGGAATACGGCCTGAGTGACCTTGCCGCTGCGGACCGCGAGACCGTGGAGCAGCGCATCGCCGAGGGTCAGAGCGCTGCGGACGCAGAAGCCGAGTTCCTGACCGACGATCACTTTGAGGCATGGTATCAGGATATCTGCAGCCAGCTCAAACGGTACGAGGGCTGAGCCGACGGAACACGCTGAGGAAGAGAGGTGATGGTGATGCTGTGCAGACAGAAGGATACGGATGCCGCCCGGCGCAAAAAAACGGGCAGGCCTATCTTCCGCACCATTTTTAGCGCCATGATGCTGGTGATGCAGGTAGAGGTGGTGCTGCTGGCAGTCAGCATTACCATTACCAATGTGGACGGCAGGCTGAACCAGAACGCCAAGGACATGCTCAACATGCAGGTGCGCAACCGCGTCAGCTACGTGCAGGACCTGATGCAGGATGCACAGAACCTGACCGATCTGTCGGAGCACATCAACAATACCGTTCTTGCCATGCAGGAAGAAGGCCAGCTCGATCTGGCCGAACTGAACACGAGCCGTGAGAAGAGCGACGCACTGCTCACGGCCATTGCGCCGGAGTTGGTGAGCACCCTGCGAGCAAAACCGGTCAGTGGCATCTTTGTGGTACTGAACACCGTGAATCTGTACAACCTTGATGTGGGCTGCGGCCTGCCCGGCATCTACCTGCGGGATCTGGACCCGGATGCCCGCCCTTCGGGGGACAACGCCGATCTGATGATCGAGCGCGGCAGCTCGGCGGTGGTCAAAAAGCTGAGCATCACCACCGATAAAAGCTGGCAGCCCACCTTGCGCTACTACGGCCTGAAGGGCAACGGCTTTTTCAAGACTCCCTTCCAGACCGCGTGGGAGGACGGCGCAAGGCTGAACGCCGAGGATTACGGCCGCTGGACCACCAGTGTCTATAAGATAGGCGACGACAGCCGCACCGCCATTGCCTACTCCCAGCCGCTGATCCTGCCGGACGGCACGATCTACGGTGTGGTGGGTGTGGAGCTGCTTACCAGTTACCTGCAGACAAAGCTGCCTTACAGTGAACTGCAGGACGGCAATACCGGCACCTACTTCTTAGTCTCCACCACTGCTGATGAGAAAGATACCTCCTTTATCGTCAGCAAGGCGGTCACTTCCAGCGAGGATGTGACCGCTTCGGAAGCACCGGCCGGCATGATGAACTGCGAACTCCGGGCGGACGAGTGCTGGCTGACGCTACGGAATAAAGACTATTATGCCGTGGCCCTGCCCATTACCCTGTACAGCCGCAACGCGCCGTTTTCCAATGAGCGCTGGCTGCTGATCGGCACCGTGAACAGCAAGGTGCTGTTTGCCTTTGCAGACAATGTGCGCAGCGTGATCGCCATTGCCATTGTGTTTACGCTGGTGCTGGGCGCGCTGGGCAGTCTGGTCGTTGCCCGCAATCTGGCCCATCCGGTGGAGCTGCTGTATCACGAAGTGGTGGACGGGCAGGAGAAAAAGCAGTTCCCGCAGCTGTCCCATACCAACATCCGGGAGCTGGACCGTCTGGCCGATGCACTGACCAGCTTGAACAGCGAGCTGCTGAACAACTCCACAAAGTTTTTGCGCATCATGGACATGGCCAGTGTGGAGCTGGGCGGCTATGAGCTGCGGTTCGACACTGGCAGTGTGTATGTTACCGATAACTTTTTTGCGCTGCTGGGTGCCCCCCAGCCCAAGGATTGCTTCCTGAGCGTGCGCCGCTTTGAGGAAAAGCTGAGCCACATCCAACTTTCCCATCCCTGCACCACTACGGCAGAGGGGGACAAGATGCTCACCATCCGCAAGGAGGGCGAGACCCGCTACATCATGCTGCGCGTCACCAACGACCAGACCACGCAGGTGGGTCTGGCTGAGGACGTTACCGCCGCCACGCTGGAGCGCATGCGTATTGAGCACGAACGCGATTACGATATCCTGACCGGCCTGTATAACCGTCAGGCCTTCCACCGCGTGAGCGAAGAGCTGTTCCGCGATCCGCACCAGCTGGGCGTTGCAGCTCTGCTGATGATGGATCTGGACAACCTCAAGCACATCAACGATACCTACGGCCACGACTGGGGCGACCAGTACATCCACCGCACGGGTCGCTGCCTTGCTGAGAACACGCCCAACGGCACTGTGGTGTCCCGCCTTTCCGGCGATGAGTTCGTGCTGCTGTTCTACGGCTATTCCAGTCAGGATCAGATCCGTGAGAAGATCCGCACCCTGAGCAGCGCTATGAAGAAGAGCGTTGCCATCCTGCCCAGCGGCAATGAGCTGCGTATCAGCATTTCCGGCGGTGTGGCATGGTACCCGGCCAGCGGCACCGATATGGACAGCCTGAAAAAGTATGCCGACTTTGCCCTCTATCAGGTCAAGCGCACCAACAAGGGACATCTGGAAGAGTTCAGCATGGAGATCTACCAGCAGGAAGCACAGGCCGCACAGCTGAGACGCGACTTCCAGCAGCTGCTTACCGAGGAGCGGGTGTACTATGTATTCCAGCCCATCTTCTCGGCCCGCACCGGCAAGGTGATGGCCTACGAAGCCCTGATGCGCTCCGATAGGGAAGCGCTGCGCTCGCCCGCTACCATCATGAAGCTGGCGCGGGAGCAGGGCGCACTGTGCGAGATCGAGCGGCTGACCTTCTTCAAGTCGCTGGAGACCTTCGACCACCTGCGCAGCGAGGGCCTTGTGCGCAGGGACACGATGCTGTTCATCAACTCCATTGCAAGCGTCTGCCTGCCCAGAGAGGACAGCGAGTATATGGAAAGCCGCTGGCATGAGCTGTGCCGCCAGATGGTCATTGAGATCACCGAGGAAGAGGAGATCGACCACGAAGCACTGGAGGCCAAGCGCCATGCGCCGGGCTTCTCCGGCATGTTCGCGCTGGACGATTACGGCAGCGGCTTTGCCAACGAGAACAGCCTGCTGGAGCTTTCGCCCCGGTTCATCAAGGTGGATATCGCCATCATCCGCGGCATCGATACCGACCCGGACAAGCAGCAGATCGTGCAGAACATCGTGGCCTATGCCCACCCGCGCAGCATGCAGATCATTGCTGAGGGCGTGGAGACCGCCGCCGAACTGCGCAAGGTCATAGAGCTGGGCGCGGATGCGCTGCAGGGCTACTTCCTTGCAAAGCCTGCCGCCGTACCGGCCCAAATGGCACCTGCCGCCCGCAAGGTCATTGCCGAGTACAGCTCTGCATCCGACAGCGGCTGAATACGAACATAAAAAGTCCCGCAGAAATGCGGGGCTTTTGCATCTGCCACTGGCGTATTGCAGTTTGCTGCGGTATACTGGAATCGGGCAAACAACAGCACAGGGGGTGCTTTTTTATTATGGTACAGGTAGACCTTATCACCGGCTTTCTGGGTGCAGGCAAAACCACATTTCTGCGTCGGTATGTCCGGTATCTGGTGGCACAGGGCCACAATGTCTGCATTCTGGAAAACGACTTCGGCGCGGTGAACGTGGATGCCATGCTGGTGCAGGACCTTCTTGGCCCGAACTGCGACCTTGAGACCATCAGCGGCGGATGCGACTGCGACACCCATCAACGCCGGATGCGCACCAAGCTGATTGCTATGGCCATGCGCGGGTTCGACCGGGTGGTGGTGGAACCCAGCGGCATCTTTGATGTGGACGAGTTTTTTGATGTGCTGCGGGACGACCCGCTGGACCGCTGGTATCACATCGGCAATGTGATCGCCATAGTGGATGCCATGCTGCCGGAAACGCTTTCGCCGCAGGCTGAGTACGTGCTGGCATCCGAGACGGCCAACGCGGGCCGGGTGCTGGTCAGCCGTACCCAGCTGGCCGGGCAGCAGCAGACCGCTGCCGCCGTGGCTCATCTGACCCGTGCGCTGGAGGGCTGCAAGTGCTCCCGCCGCTTTGCGCCGGAAGAGATCATCACCAAAGACTGGGCACGGCTTACCGATGCCGACCTTGCCGCCATTGCGGCCTGCGGCTGCAGGCAGGCCAGCTGCGAAAAGCTGCATTTTGACGAGCACGAAGCCTTCAGCTCTCTGTGCTTTCTGGAGCAGCACCTGACGCTGCAGCAGCTGCAGGCCGCTGCCGACCACCTGTTTGCGGATGCCGCCTGCGGCCATGTGCTGCGGGTGAAGGGCTTTGCACCGGATCCGCAGGGCACCACCGGCTGGCTGGAGCTGAACGCCACCGCTGCCGGCAGAACACTGGAACCCATCCCGCAGGGGCAGGATGTGCTCATCGTCATTGGCGAAGGGCTAGACAGGGCAAGGATCGAAACGCAGCTTCACCGCTGAGCTTTCAACGAACGTTGTAAAACTGGTGCAAAAAAGGAGAACAGAATCATGAAAAAGAACCCGCAGATGCCCTCGGCGCGGCGCATCCTCGGCATGGTGGTCGGTATTGTGATCATCGGGCTGGGCATTGCACTGTTCAAGCAGTCTCACCTTGGCAACGACTCCATCAGCGCACTGAATATGCGTCTGGCCGAGATGCTGGGCATCTCGCTGGGCGTGCAGAACCTGTGCACGAACATCCTGTTCTTTGCACTGCAGTTCTGGTTCGGGCGCAAGTACATCGGCCTTGGCACCTTTGTCAACGGCATTGGCGTCGGGTTCATTGTCACGGCCTTCTACGACCCCATTGCAGCCCACTTTGGCCCGGCCGAGGCGCTGGGCCTGCCGGTGCAGCTGCTGTGGGTGGCGCTGGCGGTGCCGGTCACGGCGCTGGGGGCTTCGCTGTACCAGACGGCAGATCTGGGCATCGCCCCGTACGATTACCTCTCGCTGGGCCTGCGGGACTACACCCCGGTGCCGTACTTCGGCTGCCGCGTGTTCACCGATGCACTGTGTGCGCTGCTGTGCTGGCTGCTGGGCGGCCTTGTGGGCATCGGTACGCTGATCTGTGCCTTCTGCCTGGGGCCCTTCATCCAGTTCTTCAACGGGCTGGTGTCGGAGCGGGTGCTGCACTACAAGCCGGGCGGCCAGTAAGATCGGGAAATCAAAAAGGCGTGCACCTCCTTTGCGGAAGTGCACGCCTTTTGCTGTGCAGAAATCAGAACTTGAACAGCGGGGTGCCGGCCAGCACATCGCCCTCAGCCAGCATCTTCAGCTCGCCCATGTCATCGCCGTTGGTCACGATGATGGCCGTTGCGGTGGGATGGCCTGCAGCCTTGATGGCGTCCAGATCCACTTTCAGCAGCGGGGTGCCGGCCTTGACCTTGTCGCCCACCTTGACCAGTGCCTTGAAGCCCTTGCCGTTCATCTCCACGGTGTCCATGCCAACATGGATCAGGATCTCCATGCCGTCCTCGCTGGTCAGGCCCACAGCGTGCAGGGTGGAAGCTACCTGTTCCACGGTGCCGTCAAACGGAGCATACACGGTCTTGCCGGTGGGCTCAATGCCGCAGCCGGGGCCAAGGATGCCCTGTGCAAAGGTCTCGTCGGGGATGTCGGCCTGTGCCAGCACCTTGCCGCGGATGGGGGTCAGAACGGTCTTGCTCTGGCCGAAGAATTTGGCAGTCTCTTCCTGCTCGGTCTTGCCGCCGAACAGCTTATCAAAAAAGCCCATGTTAAAATACCTTCTTTCCGATCATTTCATAGAGCCAGCTGGCCGAAGCGCTGTCCTGCAAGGCCCACCGGCTCCAACCCATTGGTCTACCCAAAAGATACCACATTGTGAAAGGAATTGCAATTGGTATCCCGCATAAAACCGCCAAAAATCTTTGGCAGCATCACATCAGGTCGATCAGCTGCTCGATCTCCTCCATGCGGGTGGCCCAGCTGGTGGCAATGCGCATCACGGTGTGGGTGTCGTCGTACTTCTCCCAGAAGCCGAACTTTGCCAGTGGCTCCAGCGCTTCCAGCTGGCTGTTTTCCAGAATGGGGAACACCTGATTGGTGGGCGACTCCATATAGAAGCGGTAGCCCTTGGCAGCAAGGCCCTCCTTCAGACGGTCGGCGGTCTCGATGGCGTTCCGGCTGATGCGGGTGTACAGATCATCGGTGAACAGCACATCGAACTGCAGGCCCATCAGACGGCCCTTGGCAAGCAGCGCGCCCTGCTGCTTGACCATAGTCATAAAGTGGGCCGGTGCGCCGTGGGGGAACACCACGGCCTCGCCGCACAGCGCGCCCACCTTGGTGCCGCCGATGTAGAACACATCGGTCAGGCGGGCGATATCCTGCAGGGTAACATCGGTGCCCTTGGCCATCAGACCGTAGCCCAGGCGTGCGCCGTCCATGAACAGGGGCATGTGGTACTCCTGACACACAGCGTGCAGCTCTTCCAGCTCAGCCTTAGTGTACAGGGTGCCGTACTCGGACGGGTGAGAGATATATACCATGCCGGGGAACACCATGTGGTCGTGGTTGGCATCGGCATAGAAGGTGGCGCACCAGTCGCGCACATCGGCGGCGCTCACCTTGCCCTCGTGGGCGGGCAGGGCAATGACCTTGTGGCCGGTATACTCAATGGCACCGGCTTCGTGTGCAGCCACATGGCCGGTGGCAGCAGCCATCACGCCCTGCCAGCGCTGCAGCATGGACGCAATGACGATGGCGTTGGTCTGGGTGCCGCCGGAGATGAAGGTCACGTCTGCATCCGGGCAGCCGCAGGCAGCGCAGATCTTTGCTTTGGCGCTGGCGCAGTAGGGGTCGGTGCCATAGCCGGGCACCTTTTCAAAGTTGGTCTCGGCCAGCTTTTGCAGGATGGCAGGGTGTGCACCCTCACAGTAGTCGTTCTCGAAATACAGCATATCGTTACTCCTGATCCAGTGAGATAAAGTGTTGATAAGGCTATTCTACTACGGGGGAGAGGGAGTGTCAAATCACGTCCCTCTTTACGGCAAAGGATTTTTACTGTATCTTTAGTTTTTCTATGGTATAATGCGGGAAACGGAATATATTATTTGGGAAGGGGAATGTGCATGAAAAAACAGACGCTTGTGCGGGATGCCACCGTAATGCTGCTGGCTCTGTTCGCCGCCTATGCCATGGTGATGCTTACACAGGCCGTTATGGGCCGCATTGAGGGCGTGGCAATGCTTATCTTTATGCTGGCAGTATTCGTTACCTCTATGTATACAGAAGGTTATGCGTGGGGCGTGGCGGCTTCGCTCATCAGCGTGCTGGCTGTGAACTTTGCCTTCCTCTCACCGTATTTCGCCTTCAATTTTACCCTGTCGGAAAACCTGTTCTCCGGCCTTGTGATGCTGGTGGTGTCCATCATGACCAGCACCCTCACCACCCGCATCAAAAAGCAGGAACAGCTGCGTATGGAAAGCGAAAAGGAAAAAATGCGCGCGAACCTCTTGCGCGCGGTTTCTCACGATCTGCGCACCCCGCTCACCTCCATCTACGGTGCCTGCTCCACTGTGATCGAAAATTATGACTCGCTGGATAAGGAAAAGACCATTAAACTGCTTGGCGAAGCCTGCAGCGATGCCCAGTGGCTGACCCGCATGGTGGAGAATCTGCTTTCCGTCACCCGCATCGACAGCGAGAAGGTGACGGTGCAAAAGACCCCCACTGTGCTGGACGAACTGCTGGATACGGTACTGGTCAAGTTCCGCAAGCGCTACCCGGAGATCCCGGTGGAGCTGGAAACGCCGGATGCCTTTATCGTGATCCCCATGGATTCCATGCTCATCCAGCAGGTGCTGATGAACCTGCTGGAAAATGCCGCTCTGCACGCCGAGGGCATGACAAAACTGACCTTGAAGGTGTTCACGGTGGGCAATCGTGCGGTGTTCGAGGTGACGGACAATGGCTGCGGCATCCCCAGAGAACGGCTGAAAACGCTGTTCTCCGGCACCGACCCGGATGTACCGGCAGACAGCCGCAAGCACGGCATGGGTATCGGCCTTTCGGTGTGTGCGGCCATCATCAAGGCGCACGGCGGCGAGATCAAGGCCGAGAGCCGTCTGGGTGAGGGAACGACCATCCGCTTCTGGCTGGAGACCGAAGAAATTGAAATGGAGGATGCAGAAGATGAGCAATAACAAATTCAAGGTCCTGATCGTAGAGGATGAGGCAAATATCTGCAGTTTTATCGAAACGCTGCTCACCACCAACGATTATCAGGCGCTGGTGGCTCATACCTGTACCATGGGCCTGACCCTGTTCGCCTCCCACAACCCGGATCTGGTCATTCTGGATCTGGGCCTGCCGGACCGGGACGGGCTGGAATTCATCCGCACCGTGCGGCAGAAGTATATGACCCCCATCGTGGTGCTCTCGGCCCGCACCGACGAGATGGATAAGATCGAAGCGCTGGATCTGGGTGCCAATGATTACATCACCAAGCCCTTCAGCACCGGCGAACTTCTGGCCCGCGTGCGCGCTGCCCTGCGGCTGAACCGCTACAGTGCCATGCACGGCGGCAATGCCCCGGCGGGTGAGTTCCGCGCACAGGGAATGCGCATCAACTATGACCGCCGTAAGGTGTTCGTGGACGAGCAGGAGATCAAGCTGACCCAGACCGAATACAACATCGTGGCGTTTCTTTCCCAGCACGCGGGCCGCGTGATGACCTATGCGGCCATCGTCAAGGCCATCTGGGGCGATACCGACATCGGCAGCACCAAAAAGCTGCAGGTGAACATGGCCAATATCCGCAAAAAGCTGGGCAGCCGTCCGGGCAGCAATGCCTATATCCTCAATGAGCTGGGCGTGGGCTACCGCATGATCGACGAGGATGCCCGCAGCGGGGAGATCAACGAATGATACTTGCACTGATCCTGTTTGCTGTTACCTATGTATTGATGCTGCGGCTGCAGCAGTACCGCCCGTGGGTGGCACTGTGCAGTGCGGTGCTCTTTATTGTGCTGGGCGAGGCGGGGGTCTACGAGTTTTCACTCCGCGCCGCGCTGCAGGCCGTGGATTATAATGTGCTGCTCATGATGGCGGGCACCATGGGTACGGTGGCACTGTTCATCGAGAGCAAAATGCCTGCCCGCCTGGCGGAAATGCTGATCGTCCGTGTGCCGGATGTCAAGTGGGCGGTGTGTATGCTGGCGCTGTTCGCCGGTGTCATCAGTGCTTTTGTGGACAATGTGGCCACGGTGCTCATGGTGGCACCGGTGGGCCTTGCCATTGCCCGCAAGCTGAAGATCTCGCCGGTGCCGGTGCTCATTGCCATTGCGGTGTCCTCCAACCTGCAGGGCGCGGCCACGCTGGTGGGCGACACCACCAGCATCCTGCTGGGCAGCTTTGCCGACATGAATTTCTTCGATTTCTTCTGGATGCGGGGCCGTCCGGGCATCTTCTGGGGCGTAGAGCTGGGCGCACTTGCTTCGCTGGCAGTGCTGCTGTGGCTGTTCCGCCGTGAGACCCAGCCGGTCTGTGCAAAGGTGGAGACTGAGGTGGAGGACGATGTGCCCACTGCCCTGATGCTGCTGACGGTAGGCCTGCTGATCGCGGCATCTTTCCTGCCGGAGCCTGCAGCCGGGCCGCTGCACACGGTGTACGAGCTGCGCAGCGGTCTTGTGTGCATGGGGCTGTGCCTGTTTGGCGTGGCGCGCGCCTGCCTGCGGGCAGGGTCGGCCAAGCCGCTGGCGCATGTGCTGGGCGAGCTGGACTGCGACACCCTGCTGCTGTTGTTCGGCTTGTTCATCGTGATCGCGGGCATCCACGCGGCGGGTGTTATCGACGCAGCAGCCCGGCTGTTCCATGCCGTGGCAGGGGAAAGTCCCTTCCGGCTGTTCACCCTGCTGGTGGTGGTGTCGGTGGTGCTTTCGGCCTTCATCGATAACATCCCTTACGTGGCCGCCATGCTGCCGGTGGTGCAGAGCATCGCCGCCCTGATGAACGATGGCGTGGGCGTGGAACCCTACGTGTTTTACTTCGGCCTGCTCACCGGTGCCACTCTGGGCGGCAACTTGACGCCGATCGGTGCTTCGGCCAATATCGCGGCCATTGGCATTCTGCGCAAAAACGGCGAGACCGTCACCACCCGCGACTTCCTGCGCATCGGCGTGCCCTTTACGCTGGCTGCAGTGCTGGCAGGCTATGCGTACCTGTGGCTGGTGTGGGGCAAAGTCTGATCTGCTGGCCTCCGGCACGGCTGCCTGCTGAAGAAAAAAACAAAGAAACTCCGACCCTCTGCACCGCCGGAAAATCGGCCTGCAGAGGGCTTTTTTCGCGAAAGTATGACGTTTTGCAGTGAGGAAAAAGTTTTTTCGAAAAAATGCTTGACAATTCTGCCATATCTGGTATAATAACTATCGTTCCGAGCAACACAGCTCACGAACAAAACAGAATATGCGGATATGGCGGAATTGGCAGACGCGTTAGATTCAGGTTCTAATCGGGGCAACTCGGTGGAGGTTCAAGTCCTCTTATCCGCACCAAGAAAAACCAGTACACAATGTGTACTGGTTTTTCTTTTTCGGTGCGGAAGAGGACTTGAACAGGGCGGCGGCGCACAGCGGTCTGAACTGGATTATCTTATTTACAACGACCCTCTGGCGTATGCAGAACTGATTCTGAACGGCGAACCAGAGGAATATCTGCGGAATGTAGCAGGAAGTCACGGGCTAGAAGATTAAAGGCAAAACAAAAACAGGGTGCGCCCCGAAAGACGCACCCTGCCAAAATCCACATACGACAGCGATATGTACAACAGGGAGTTCCCCAGCGGGAACTTCCTGTTTTTCTTTGCCGGAGATGTGAGCCTGCTCCGCCTGCCATGCGGCAAGCTCGCGTTTACGCAGCGCAGCGGAGCAATGAAAGCCCCAGTGGGGCTTTTAAGCGACCGAACGGTCTTGCGCAAGCAAGATGGAGGGGCCTTGCCCCGACAAGTGACCGCTGGCCTTCCTCGCTGTTCCAGCAGGCAAGAATGGCCGGGTAGAATGCCCGTGCCAGACGTTCGATGGCTTCATCGGGGTAAGGGGAAAGATTTGTGGATTTTTTCTTCTTGTTCAAACGCACGCTCCTTTGATCGTCCCACCGCAGCAAAGCCGGGCAAGAAAATCAAAGATTCAATTTTTATCAGGCGCAAGGGCACGGATGCTTTCCGCCCTGCACTTGCGGCTCGTTGATGGCTTACAAGTTCCTGTCGTTATGCGATTTTTTCATCGTTCAGCAGTTCTTCAAACTGTGCCATATATGCCTTATGCTGTTTGAGAATCTTCGTGGTCTCCACTTTCACATAGGCATCATCAGGCACCTTGGGGAGATACTTCATCAGGAAATCAACATCCTGCTGGATTCGCCGGACGGCAGCTTCCAGTGCAGAATAGTTGATTCCGTAGATTCGTTTCTGCGGAGAAGGGCGGTCCTCCGGGTGCAGAATCTCGTGCACGATCTGCTTGCGATTCGGAAAATCTGCCCTGGCAAGACGGTGCATATCGGCATCACGGACTTTGAACTGCCCGGACAGGATCTTCTCTTTCGTACCGGGCATCATCTGCTCTATGATCTCCACGCCCCGCATGAACTTTTCCGAGCGGACAACATAGGATTCGCTAACGTTGTTCCGCTCTGTAATCTGCTTGCGGATGCTTGCTTCCGCAGAGGTGGGAGGAATTGTGTCAATTTGACACAATTCCTCCGGGGCGGTTTTCTTGGCAGCAGCCGTGTGCTGGTTGTTGCCGTTTCCACCGGGCTTCCGATGCTCCACACTGTACTGCTTTCCAATGAGGAACTTCTTTTGCTCCGGGGTTAAATTGCGCCGCCCCAGTTGATTTTTGCAGATCCAAGCGAGGACTTCTTCCCGGCTTTCAAAGGGGAGTGGCATCGTGGAGAAAGAGATTTCGGGATGCTCCTGAACGATTTCATAACGATTATGACCATCAACAAGTGTGTTGTTCCACACGATCAAAGGAGAGAGCAGCTTGCCTTCTTTGAGGATATTTTCTTCAAGCTGCTTGTACTCATCGTCCGTCAGCGGCGGAATCTGATTCTGGAACTCCGGGTCGATTTTCAAGTTGATCATACGCACACTCCTTTATCTCTCCTGTTACGCCGGTTCTTCCTCCCGGAAAAATGACGCAACATTCTGCTTTGCTGTTTTCAGCTTGAACAGTTCTTCCTTGGCTTCCTTGTACTGTTCGTAGAACTTTGCCTTTTCGGATGCCAGCTGCGCATACTCGGCTTCCAGCTTGTTCGGGCTGGGCAGCTTGGTGACGTTGTTTGCCTTGAGATAGGCTGTTGCCGCCCGGTGCGCTGTCAGCTCTGCACGGTGCTGCTCCTCAAAGACTGCGGGTCGTTTGGCAGTCTTTAACTGCTGTGCGACATTCTTGGTGCTGGTGTAGGCTGCGATGTGATAGCGCAGCTCATTGTTGGCTTTCATGCGACCTTCGAGGTCTTTCACCACCGCCAGCGAGTCGTGATACTTGGTTTCCAGTTCGGTGATGCGCTGGTTCAGGGCGTCCTCGTCGGTCAAGCCTTTTTCCTGCAGAAGCTTCACGGTCTGTGCAATAACTTTGAGATTGTGTTTCGTGATCCAACGCTTATAGCCGATGCCCTTGCCCTCGGTCAGCCTCGACTGGATGTCGATCAGTTTCCCGATGGCATCCTGCTTGAACTGCACCTTGGGTTTGCGTTCGGTGTTTGCCTGCAACGTGGCAAGCACTGCCGCATTATCGAACTTGTCCCCGAGATGTTTCGCGCGGATGAACTTTGTTCTGCCAGAGGGCAGATAGCTGAGCTGTCCACGACTTTCCTTGACGGCAATGCCGTACTGCTGCATGAGCCTGTCAGAAAAATCTTCAAAGTTCGTTGCGCAGTACAGCACCGAAGAAATCTGTTTCCGTACTTGCGGTTTGCCAGCAGACAGGCTGTTGCAAAGGAGAAATCGCCACACTTAAGCGTATTGAGCAGATACGATTCCCGCAGCTTCGGCTTGCCCTGTTCATCCAGAAGCTGCTTTCCGGTGAACGCATCGTGCTGGTAAACGAGGTACGCTTCGATGGCGGTGTAGGCCGAGTTCTTAGAGGCGATATGCTTGAGCGTTGCTATACAGTTCACCCAGAACTTTCTCGGCGTGGAGCCGGAATGCAGTCAGGTCTGCAAGTTCGTCAAGGAGTTTCGCCCGGAGCTGTTCGGTGTCTGCTCCGCCAGAGTTAAAGTGTCGTGCGAGTTGGTTCAGGTTGCCGCCCACCCTGCTGCACTGAGCAAGCAAAGTGGAAACAGCGGTCAGAGTTTCTTCGCCACCACTGGCAACGATGACCGTTTTCTCGATCTTGACGTTGTGGATGGCGCAGCGGATAAAAGTGGAGAGGGAGAGATTCAGGAGTTTGCAAGTGAGTTCCAGTG